>CAZLXF010000060.1:7596-14120 GCA_964563065.1 uncultured Rikenellaceae bacterium
GATGAGTTGGTAGGCTCAGGAGTTATTGCATAGTAATTTAAACTATTCTAAAAAATCAAAAATAGAAAGTGCGGATTTTTAATTCGCACTTTCTATTTTTTCAATATTCTATCTGTGAAAATCAGTTTATCAGCGTAATCCGCGTTCAGCCTTTTAATCCTCAAAATATTCAAAAGCATCAATAATATCGAGGTAAACCCCATCAAAACCGGCATCCAGAATTTTCTTTAAGTATGAATTGTCGTTTCCAAAAATTATCGATTGCCAATCTTTGTCCCAATACCTTACTTTGTAGTTTCCTTCCCAATCGGGATTTTCCTCCTCAATCCAGTCGGGCGAATCATTGCTCCACGAACTTTGCCAGTAGTACCGGTAATCTTCAGCTTCGCCAATGCTCATGTAGGAAATTACCAATCTGCGCCCCCCAATTGCTTTCGTTTTTAATGCTTCAATTTGTGCTGGTGTAAATTCTTCGTCATCGAAAAAGAAATCCATTATTATTACATCGTAGTTGGTTTGTGAAACAGCATTAACAAACTCATCGCGCGACGAAAAATTCTGTGGATTAAGTATGTATAGAAAATTTTTTGCGTCAGCAAGGGAGTTAATGTCTTCGGAATTTACATGGAATGGAACCACCGGGTAATCGGGAATTACATCGAGTTCACGGTTAGGAGCAGCGAAGGAAATGAATTCTCTGGCTTCATTTTGTGCGTACGATAAATCAATGTTACTTTCAGTCCAACAGTAATCAGTTACAAGTACAGAAACGCTATTGCTAACGCAAGTTAGGAGGAACGAAAGCATATAATTCCTATCCAATGTTGGAGTTGCTAAGTCATCCTCATCGTAACCAAAAAACAGGTCTTCGCGACCGACTCCATCGATGGCATTTAGATACGTTGTATGTGGTGAACCATTCTCTTCGCCATCAGATGTAACTAGCTCCTGTCCATTCTGAGGGATAACTATAAAATTGGGGTTAATACCTTTAGAATACTGGCTTATACCAACCACAAAATTTCGCATTTCTTCCTTGAAGTCAACATCGCCATACTCGTCTTTACAGGCAACAAGTGTTATTGCCAGCAAAATGAATAAAATATTTTTTTTCATTGGTTTGTAATTTTGTATATATGAGACATTTTATAAAGTTATGAATTTACATGCTACATTGTCAATTAATTCATCATATTTTTATAAATGAAAAAAATAATCATGCCTATTTGGCATTAAAGTTTTAATATAAAGTAATACTCGAACAGTTTCTAATTAACTAATTATTATGTATGCTAACAGAATATTTAAAACATTTAATAAAATAATTGCATGACAATGTTTCTTCTTGGCAACCTTTTTGTCTCAAATATCACATTCTGTGTATACATCTTGCAAATTTCTGCTAATTTTGCAAATTGTGTTTAAAATTAATACTAAAAAAAGCAATACATCCCATGAGTATTATCGATAAAGTACTATCAATGTTTTTTGGCGATAAGGCCAAGCGCGATATGAAGGAGCTAATGCCTTACGTTGAAAAAATTAAAGAGGTTTATCCAAGGTTTACTGGCTTGTCGCACGACGATCTTCGAGCCGAGTCGCAAAAACTAAAAGAGAAAGTAAGAGCCTACGTTGCCGACGATCTCAACAAGGTTGAAGAGCTGAAGGCAAACATGGAATCCGATGAAATTGGTTACGAGGAGAAAGAAGACCTTTTTAACGAGGTTGATAAGCTCAAAAAACGAATCGACGAAAAAATTGAAGAAATTTTAAACGAGGTTCTTCCCGAAGCATTTGCCATTGTAAAGGAAACGGCTCGTCGGTTTACTGAGAACCAAACCATTGAGGTTACGGCCAACGATTTCGACAAGAATTTAGCGGCAAAAAAGGATTTTGTTACAATTCAGGGAGAAAAGGCAATATATAAGAATAGTTGGGTTGCCGGTGGAAACGAAATTACCTGGGATATGGTGCACTACGATGTGCAGCTTTTTGGTGGCGTGGTTCTACATCAAGGGAAAATTGCCGAGATGGCAACGGGTGAAGGAAAAACGCTTGTAGCAACTCTGCCCGTTTTCCTTAACGCGCTTACAGGAATGGGAGTTCACCTGGTTACGGTAAACGATTATCTTGCTCGTCGTGACTCGGAATGGATGGGTCCATTATACGAATTCCACGGACTTTCTGTAGATTGTATCGATAAACATCAACCCAACAGCGAAGCAAGAAGAAATGCCTACTTGGCAGATATTACTTTCGGTACAAACAACGAGTTTGGTTTCGACTACCTGCGCGACAACATGTCGCTTGCTCCAGCCGATTTGGTTCAACGCAAGCACCATTACTCCATCGTCGACGAGGTTGACTCGGTTCTTATCGACGATGCACGAACTCCTCTAATTATTTCTGGTCCAGTCCCCAAGGGCGACGACCAAATGTTCGATGAGTACAAACCAAAAGTCGAAAAGCTGGTTAGCGTGCAACGTAACTTGGTAACCCAGCTTCTTGCCGAAGCAAAAAAACTTATTGCTGAAAATAAAACCGAAGAGGGCGGAAAATTACTTTTACGTGCTTTTAAAGGTTTCCCAAAGTATAAACCTTTAATTAAATACCTAAGCGAAACGGGTGTTAAAGCGCTTCTGCTGAAAACGGAAAATTTCTACATGCAGGAGAACAATAAGAATATGCACGTTGTAACCGATGACCTTTTCTTTGTTATTGATGAGAAAATGAACTCAGTTGAACTAACTGAAAAGGGTCTCGATTTGATTACAAGTGCTTCAGAAGATAATAAATTCTTCATTCTTCCCGATATTGGCTCTGAAATTGCTGAGTTAGAAAAGCAAAACCTTAGCGGGCAGAAAAAAATTGAAGCCAAGGAGAATATGCTTCGCGACTACGCTATTAAGTCGGAAAGGGTTCATACAGTTCATCAGCTGCTTAAAGCTTACGCCATGTTCGAGAAGGACGTGGAGTACGTTGTAATGGACAACAAGGTAAAAATTGTTGACGAGCAAACAGGTCGTATTCTCGAAGGCCGCCGCTACTCCGATGGTTTGCATCAGGCAATTGAAGCCAAAGAAAGGGTTAAGGTTGAAGCTGCCACGCAAACTTTTGCAACGGTTACCTTACAGAACTACTTCCGTATGTACCATAAACTGGCTGGTATGACTGGTACTGCCGAAACCGAAGCAGGCGAACTCTGGTCAATTTACAAGTTGGATGTGGTTGTAATTCCAACAAACCGTCCAATTGTCCGCAAGGATATGGAAGATTTGGTTTACAAAACCAAGCGCGAAAAGTATGTTGCGGCAATCGAAGAAATTGTGAAGCTTACACAGGCAAATCGTCCTGTACTTGTTGGTACAACCTCTGTTGAAATTTCGGAGTTACTCAGCAGAATGCTAAAACTTAAGGGAATAAAGCACAATGTGCTAAACGCCAAGTTACACCAGCGCGAGGCAGACATTGTTGCAGAAGCAGGTAGAGCAAAAACTGTTACCATTGCCACTAACATGGCCGGTAGGGGAACCGATATTAAGCTTACCCCCGAAGTAAAAGAAGCTGGCGGTTTGGCAATTATTGGTACTGAACGTCACGAGTCCCGAAGGGTTGATAGGCAGCTTCGCGGACGTTCTGGTCGTCAGGGCGACCCAGGTTCATCGCAGTTCTTCGTTTCGCTTGAGGACGATTTAATGAGATTGTTTGGCTCCGACAGAATTGCCCGAATAATGGACAGGCTGGGACTTCAGGAAGGAGAAGTTATTCAGCACTCCATGATTTCAAAATCCATTGAACGCGCACAAAAAAAGGTTGAAGAGAATAACTTTGGTATTCGTAAGCGTTTACTTGAGTACGACGATGTTATGAACTCGCAGCGCGAGGTTATTTACAAACGTCGTCGCCATGCCCTTTACGGTGAACGTATTGATGTTGACATTGCCAACATGCTGTTCGATGTGAGTACTGCCATTATTAACGATACTCACGGAAACATGGAGTTTGACGAATTCAACCTCGAACTAATCCGAAACCTTTCCATTGAGGCTCCATTCAACGAAAAAGATTATATGCAGCTTTCACCAAACGAGCTAACCGAAAAAGTATACAAAGCTGCACTTGAAAATTTTGATAGAAAAACTGAAGGGATTGCCCGTCAAGCGTTCCCTGTAATCAAGGAGGTTTACGAGAAACAATCGGCCATTTACGAAAATATTGTGGTTCCCATATCCGATGGGCAGAAAGTTTTTCAAATTGTTACCAATTTGAAGAAGGCTTACGATACAGGCGCCAAGGATTTGATTCGTTCCTTCTCAAAAACCATTATTCTGTATATTATTGATGAGCATTGGAAGGAGCATCTTCGCGAGATGGACGACTTGAAGCAAAGCGTTCAGAATGCTGCCTACGAGCAGAAGGATCCTCTGTTAATCTATAAGTTTGAAGCCTACGAGCTTTTCAAAAATATGATTGATAAGATGAACCGTGAAGTAGTTTCCCTGCTTATGAAAGCTCATATTCCATTACGTGATCCAAGTCAGGTTCAGGAGGCTCGTCAACGCCAGAAACTTGATATGAGCAAGTACGAAACTAGCCGCACCGATGCGCTGGCCGCATCGAATACTCAGGAACGAAACCGTGAACCGGTTAGGGTTGAAAAAAAGGTTGGACGTAACGATCCTTGTCCTTGTGGAAGCGGTAAAAAATTCAAGAACTGCCACGGACGAAATTTGGAACAATAAAAGGTTAATTATCAATAAAAAAAACGGACTGCATATTTGTAGTCCGTTTTTTCTTGTGTGTGTTTGATAAATCTATAAATCTGAAAAGGGAAAAAATTATTTCTTTTTCCAAAGAAAAATACCAACGTATAAGCTGAATACTAAAGTTGTTATTCCTTGAATGTAAATGGGTGTGGCAACCAGCTTAGCAGCAGGTAGTAAAGCAATGCTTAGTAGTGCGAATTTTGCAAGGTAGTAAATCCCCTTGCTTACAATAATTGACGAAAGAATTGAAACAAAAGCATTCTTCGTTTTATTAAAAAGCAGGTAGAAAATCCAAACATTAAGCACCAATTCACCAGTAATTAGCAACATTTTCAGAAAAACCGGGTGTGCCGAAATCACAAAGCTGAATAGAGGTAACGTTAAGGCAATAATGTAGGCATTATATCTGGTTGTGTGAACCAAAGCCAAAACTAGCGCAATTCGCATGGGTTCAACCAGGTAAAGAGGAAAACTTAGCATATGTGAAATGGTAGGAACAAAGTAAACAAATGCTAATGCAACTATGTCGAAAAGTATGTAACCTATTGTTCTCTTACTAGTTAGTTGTATTGTATTCATATTTTTAGGTTTTAGTTTCAAGTTTGATTCAGCTAGCTTAACATGGTTTAAGTTCCTCTAATATGTGTTAGCAAATATATTCAAGTTTAAAAAGTTTTAATATATTTATTGATTGAAAAATTAAACTAAGATTTTCGCAACGAATCAAAAATACATAATTTAATACTATTAACTATGAAGCGCAGGGATTTTTTGAAAAAGGGAATTGGTGCCGGAGTAGCTGCTGGTGCTTTCCTGAAGTTGGGTGCAACAGCTTCTTCTGCTTTCGGGTCAAATCCCGATCCTTCTAAACCATACGATTTGGTTGCTGTTCTTGGTGGTGAACCCGCAGAAATGTTCGATAAAGCCATTGCAGCTGTTGGTGGAATGGGAAAATTCGTTAAGAAGGGACAAACGGTGGTGGTGAAACCAAATATTGGCTGGGATACTTCGCCCGAGCGAGCCGGTAATACAAACCCTCAACTTGTTGGCAGAATTGTTGAGCATTGCTTTCAGGCTGGCGCTAAGGATGTTTTTGTTTTCGATAATACTTGCGATGAGTGGGGTAGATGTTACAAAAACAGCGGCATAGAGGATATTGTTAAGAATTCTGGAGGTAAAATTGTTCCCGGAAATACCGAGAATTATTACAAACCTGTTACCGTTCCTAATGGTGTGAAATTGAAAGACGCCAAGGTTCATGAACTTATACTTAACTCTGATGTGTTTATTAACGTTCCCGTTTTAAAACATCATAGCTCCGCGAAGCTAACCATTGCCATGAAAAACCTAATGGGAATAGTTTGGGACAGGCGCTTCTGGCACCGCAACGATTTGCATCAGTGCATAGCCGATTTCGCCACATGGCGAAAACCCGACTTAAACATTATTGATGCATACCGGGTTATGACTCGAAATGGTCCCAGGGGCGTTAGCGAAGCTGATATTGTAATCAAAAAATCGCTTATTCTTTCAACCGATATGGTGGCTGCCGATGCAGCAGCAGCAAAAATATTTGGCTCGGAACCTTCAACTATTCCATACATTAAAATTGCCCACGAAATGGGTGTTGGGAATATGAATCTGGAGGAGCTGAATATTGAACGAATAAAAGTTAGCTAAAACTTACATGTTTTTTGACTGATACATCTTTAACCAGCCGTGGTTCGCATTAAATTATTAATCCCCTACGGGGAAAGT
>CAZLXF010000061.1:0-13981 GCA_964563065.1 uncultured Rikenellaceae bacterium
TTAATCCACGAGAAGTTTGCCCAAATAATTCCAACCGCCCACGAGTGCTCCTTCTTTGCCACTTCGCGATTGTACAAACCCACATGTCCCTTTAGCAGGAACGAGTAATCGTCGCAATCAAACCCTTCGGTTTTGGACAGTTCTGTTTTGGGAGCCAGCACCGTTTCGTTTGCTCGAATATAATTGTAAAATTCTTCGTATGACGGCATATAGAACTTGTTATCGGAAAAGGTCATAAACGAACCTTTGGCATTCCATTTACCTTTTAGCTTTGCTAAAACTTGTTCCCGAAGCTCCTCTTTTTTCAGGTACATTTTAAAAGTAGGAATGAATTGCTAGTTAACCTTAAAACTAAGTTCCATCTTTTGAAGATGTCCAATAAGATCAGATGATACAGAAACTCTGTACGAGCGTGAAAACATATCGACCGATAAATTGCTCTCCCTATCTACAACCTTGAATCGGAGTGGAACTTTCCCTTTATTCACTGAACTAATATTTCGAAGTTCTTCTACCAACTCATCGGTAACTTCATCAACGGGGAGAGAGATGGTAAGCAACTTTATCATATCGTCCTTAACCTCCGAAAGCATGTGGATACTTTTCACGGTAAGGGCAGGTTCGTTGTTTCTATAGCTGTTAGCTTCAACCCTTCCTTTAATAAGAATTGCGTAACCAGTGAAAAAGAAGTTACGGTTCTCGGTAAAATCTTTCCCAAAAAGGGCTAACTCCCACGAATCGGTAAAATCCTCAATCACCATTTTGCCGTAATGCGTTCCTTTTTTGGTGGTTAACACTTTCGCATCGGTAACAATTCCTGCAATGGATATTTCTCTGCCCAACAGGGCAGCCAAGTTATCCATCTGCGAAAGTTTTGTGTTGCAAAAACTCTCAATTTCAAGTTTGTAGTCGTCTAACGGGTGCGCCGAAAGATAAATGCCTATCACTTCCTTTTCTTTGCTGAGTTTCTCCAACATCGACCACTCCTCAACCGCAGGAATTTCGGGCTTTTGAATTCCAAACCCATTACCTTGTTCGGTTGTTCCAAATAGGGTTTGCTGAATATTATTTTTTTCCGACTGAGTTTTGGTTCCAAATTTCATTAAATTCTCAATAAACGAAACTCCCTTCGAATCGACAGCGAAATACTGTGAACGATTTAGGTTCCCTAAATTATCAAAACCACCTGCTACGGCCAATGCTTCACAGTTCTTTTTGTTTACAGTTTGAAGGTTCACCTTCTCGGCAAAATCGAATATATCGGTGAATCGTCCCTTTTCCTTTCGGGTTTCAATAATATTTGCAACAGCGGCTTCGCCTACTCCTTTTACAGCGCCTAAACCAAAACGAATATCGCCGTTGGGCATTACGGTAAACTTGTAGTTACTTTCGTTTACATCGGGTCCCAACACCTGAATTCCGGCCTTGCGGCAATCGTCCATAAAAATGGTAATCTTTTTTATATCGGAGAGATTCCGGCTGAGCACAGCCGCCATAAACTCGCTGGGGTAATGCGCTTTTAGAAATGCCGTTTGGTACGAAACGTAGGCGTAACAAGTTGAGTGCGATTTGTTGAACGCATACTGTGCAAACGCTTCCCAGTCGCTCCAAATTTTTTCAACCTTTTTAATATCATATCCCCGTTCAAGGCAACCGGCAACAAACTGCTCCTTCATTTTGTCCATTACCGCCTTCTGCTTCTTACCCATGGCTTTTCGAAGCGAGTCGGCCTGACCTTTAGAAAACCCGGCTAACTTTTGCGAGAGTAACATCACCTGCTCCTGGTATACTGTAATCCCGTAAGTATCTTTCAAATACTCTTCCATATCAGGAATATCGTACTCAATTTTTTCCTTGCCATGCTTACGATTAATGAAGCTAGGAATGTATTCCAACGGGCCCGGACGATACAGCGCATTCATGGCAATCAAATCCTCAAAACGGTTTGGTTTTAAGGCTTTAAGATATTTCTTCATTCCGGGCGATTCGAACTGGAATAGAGCCGTTGTGTCGCCTCTCGAGTAGAGTTCAAAGGTTTTAGCATCGTCGAGCGGAATACTATCAATGTCGATTTCAATTCCTTTCGACTCTTTTATGAATTGCAGGGCATCCTTAATAATCGACAAAGTTTTAAGTCCCAAAAAATCCATTTTTAGCAGGCCAACTGCTTCAACGTGTTTCCCATCGAACTGGGTAACGAACAAGTCGGTATCTTTTGCTGTGCAAACCGGAATATGTTCCTCTAAATCGTCGCGCCCAATAATAATGCCGCAGGCATGAACTCCCGTTTGCCTAACCGAACCCTCCAACACCTCAGCATACTTTAATGTTGATTTCACCAACTCCTCTCCATTACGCTTGCTTTCAAGAAGTTCTGGCGCTTCCTTGTAGGACTGTTCCAGGGTTACTCCTGGTCGTTCGGGCACAAGTTTTGCCAAACGGTTTGCCTCTGGCAAAGGCAATTTCTGAACTCTGGCAACATCGCGAATGGCCATTTTGGCCGCCATGGTTCCGAATGTAATAATGTGCGCAACACGTTTCTTTCCATATTTTTTAACCACCCAGCGCAAAACTTCTTCCCTTCCATCCTCGTCAAAATCGATGTCGATATCGGGCATTGATATACGTTCGGGATTTAGGAAACGCTCAAACAGCAAATCGTACTTTATTGGGTCGATGTCCGTAATTTTCAGCGAGTAGGCAACTGCCGATCCGGCAGCCGATCCACGTCCGGGGCCAACGGAAACCCCCATTTCCCTTGCTGCTTTCAGAAAATCCCAAACAATAAGGAAGTAGCTGGGATATCCCATGTTTTTAATAACCTCCAGTTCAAAGTCGATTCGTTCACGAATTGAGTCACTTATACTTTCGCCCCAGCGAACCTTTGCGCCCTCGTAGGTTATAAAACGAAGGTAATCGTTATCGTCCTCATAACCTTCGGGAAGTTCAAAGTTTGGCATAATTGGCTCGTGATCGAGACTATAAACCTCCACCTTGTTGGCAACATCGAGAGTATTGTAAACAACCTCAGGATGATCAGGGAAAAGAGCCAGCATCTCTTTTTCGCTCTTTAAAAACTCCTGCGTGGTATAGCGCATTCGCGATTGGTCGTCGAGATCCTTGCCTGTATTCAGGCAAATTAGCCTATCGTGTGCCTCTGCATCCTCAGCGTTAATAAAATGCACGTCGTTGGTAGCGATGCACTTCACTCCGGTTTTTTGAGCGAGTTCAAGAACGGACTTGTTTACCTTTTGCTGAAGCTTATAGGTTTCAATTGTCGACTGATTTACATTGTTGGGATGGAGCATTACCTCGAGGTAAAAATCGTCGCCATAAATATCCTTAAATTCGTAAATAAGTTCTTCAGCTTTCTTCAAATCTCCAGCAATTATTGCCTGTGGAATTTCACCTCCAAGGCAAGCAGAACTTGCAATTATTCCTTCGCTATACTTCCTAAGAAGTTCCTTGTCAACCCTAGGTTTATAGTAAAATCCTTCCGTCCATGAGTAGGAAACCAACTTGGCAAGGTTGTGGTAGCCAACTTTATTCTTTGCAAGCAGAACCAAATGATCACCACGATCCTCCTTGTCGGATCTATCTAAGCGACTTCCAACGGCAACATAAGCTTCGCAGCCAATTATTGGCTTAAATAGTTTCTCCTTTTCTGCCTTAATTTCATTATTTAATTCATCAATTTGAGTCTGTACATCTTCACTTTCTGAGTTGGCTCGAAATTCTTCGATTTGTTTTTTAAGGCTCTTAATTTTTGAAAAAACGGAGCCGTTAACCTTTTCAACAGTATTTACAAATTCTTTCACTCCAAACATATTACCGTGATCGGTAATAGCAATTCCGGGCATACCAAGCTTTCTGGCAGTATCAACTAATTTTGGAATGCTCGATGCTCCATCGAGAATGGAATACTGCGTATGAACATGAAGGTGTACAAACTTACTCATCTTGCTTACAAGTGGTTAAATAAAATATATGGTCGAATACAAATCACTTCAAAGTTAGCTATTTGTACCCCCACAAAGGAGCGATGTTGATAACTTATGAAAAAAGAATTTCTTTCACAGTTTATCGTTAAATTTGCACTACCAACTAATAAAAAACCAACCACATGGACTATTCCATTGCCGAAAAATTTTTACTAATTGCCCATCATCCACAAAAAGCACGTTTCATTGCATCCGAAGTTCACATAAGCTATGGTTTAATAGGCTCGCTTCTGCTCGATTTATACGTAGAAAAAAGCATCACACTCGATGGGAAAAGGGTTGTGTTAACAACACATAAATCGGGCAAGAATGAAGTATACGACGAGATGATTTCGAAGATGCGAAGTTCAAGCAACCCAAAAAAAATCCAAGTTTGGATTTCAATTTTTTCACGCAAAGCCCGAAAGTACAAGTGGGCTATACTAACAAAGTTTGAAGAAAGAGGTGTACTAAAAATTGAACACAAAAAGTTTCTTTTTATTCCCTACCGCAGAACATACCTTTTGAACATACAACTTCGAGAAACAATCCTAGCCGACTTGTTACAAAAGGTTATCGCCTTTAAACCACTTAGCGAAGAAGATTCTTCCATTCTAAGCCTTCTGGATGCATGCAAACTTCACAAGACTTTATCGACAGATAAAACCGAGATAAAGAACATTAAGGCCAAACTTAAAACCCTGCTAAAGGAAAGCCCCATTGCATCAGCAACTGATGCAACAATAAAGCAGGTTCAAGCAGCAATAATTGCATCAATTGCAGCCACAACAGCAGCTTCGGCAGCTACGAGGTAATTTTAAAAATCCGAATTATCTAAAAGATAAAACGATAATTGATTGCAGATTAATAAAAATGAGCTACCTTTGCGCGGCAAAAATAAATGTAGGTTTCACTAAAAAAAGCGTTAAGTATGCCTGTAAAAATTAGACTTAGCCGCCACGGAAGGAAGAAAGCACCTTTCTACCACATTGTGGTGGCCGATAGCAGGGCGCCACGGGATGGCAGATACATTGAAAGGATTGGCTCGTACAATCCGATCACAGATCCTGCTACTATTGAATTAAACTTTGATAGGGCATTGGACTGGCTGCAGAATGGCGCTCAACCTACCGACACAACCAAGGCAATCCTTTCATACAAAGGAGTATTGCTAAAAAAACACCTTCTCGAAGGTGTAAAAAAAGGTGCGTTAACTGTTGAACAAGCCGAAGAACGTTTCCAGAGCTGGATTACCGAAAAGGAATCGAAGATTCAGGCTAAAAAGGATCGAATCGCCAAGGGCGAAACCGAGGAACTCTCCAAGCGAGCCACAGAAGAATCGAAGATTCGCGAAGCACGCGCTCAAGAGTTAGCCAAGAAGTTGGCTAAAGCTAATGAGAAAGAGGCTGAAGTAGAGGTTGAAGCTGAGGTTGAAACCGTAGCTGAAACTGAAGTTGAGGTTGAAACCAAAGCAGAAGTTGCTGAGGAAACCTCTGCCCCCGAAGGCGAAGCTCAGGAAACCGAAAAAACTGAATAATTAGGGACAATCCCCATGAACCTTCCTCAACTTTTTGAGATAGGATCTGTTCAGCGTACTCACGGTGTAAATGGTGAAATTCAGGTAAACTGGACTAACGATTTTAATCCTGACGAAAACAAACTTGAATCGGTATTCATCGAAATTGATGGAATACCGATTCCTTTTTTTATTACCTCCCTACGAAACAAAGGGCAAGCAAGTTCTCTCCTTAAACTTGAGGATATTGGCAGCATCGTTTCTGCCGACGAGCTTGTTGGGAACCGAATTCTTTCCACACAAACCTCTCTGCTTCAGAATTCAGAGGATGAAATCTACTTAGAAGACTTGGTTGGATACCAACTTATTGACCAGAAAGGAGTTCTTCTTGGCAGTATCGAATCGCATGAGGATTATGCCGGTAATACTGTTTTTGTGGTAAAACACGCCACCGGGAAAGAGGTTGTTGTACCCGTAACACCCGAACTAGTTACCGACGTGGACGAAGAAAATAAACACATTATAATGATTGTTCCAGAGGGACTTGTTGATTTATACCTCGAATAGAACGTCGGTTTCGAATTCCACGATTCTTCCTCGCCAGCGATCAGGAATTAGAATTGATTCCTCTGTACTACCTTTAAAACCAACCATAACCGATTTGCACTCAGCAACCGTTTCACCCGAAGTTTTATCGAAAATTTCCTGCTCTATATCGAGACTCTTATTGCCCAGCCTTGTTACCTTCGTTCTCACCTCAACTTCATCGTAAAGTTTTACTGACGAAAGGAAGTTTATTGTTAATGTAACTACAATCAAACCTTCGGTTTGAAAATCCATTCGCTCCCCAAGCACCTGCTCGAAATAGGTCATTTTACCCAAATCGAAGTACTGCTGGTACACCGAATTGGTTACATGCCCCAGCTGATCGATGTCGTTAAAACGGATTTGAATTGGATGCGAATGAAAATAGCTAAGCGATTTTTTGCTCATCGGAAACCAGAAATTTCTTCTGCTTATCGAGTTCCTCGAACAATGAGTTTTGGGAAATATACTCGGGAACAATGTCCTTCATGTATCTCACAAGGGCAAAATTGTTGTGCGAGGGAAGAATTTCGATTAAGCGATTTATTTTTGCAAAAACCATTTCGGGTTTATACTCCTGCACCTTAGCAATCATAATTTGCGAATGGTAGGTAGGAATTGTATTCTCTTTATTGTTGAGTAGCTCCTCGTAGAGTTTTTCTCCTGGCCGCAATCCGGTAAAGTTTATTTGTATATCCTTGCCAAGAACGAGCCCTGAAAGTTTTATCATTTTCTTTGCCAAATCGAGAATCTTTACCGATTTACCCATATCAAAAATGAACACCTCGCCCCCATTACCCATGGCTCCTGCCTCAAGTACCAGCTGACAAGCCTCTGGAATAGTCATAAAGAAACGAGTAACCTCAGGATGAGTTATGGTAACCGGTCCACCCTTTTCAATCTGTTGCTTGAAACGTGGAATAACAGAACCGTTTGAACCAAGTACATTCCCAAACCGAGTTGTAATAAAACGGGTTGATGAAACTGAATTTAGCGTTTGGGCGTAAATTTCCGAAATCCGTTTGCTGGCTCCCATAACGTTTGTAGGATTCACGGCCTTGTCAGTACTAACCATTACAAACTTTTTAACCCCAAATTCAACCGAAAGATCAACTACATTTTTCGTTCCGTACACATTATTGAAAACCGCTTCGGTAGGGTTATTTTCCATTAGTGGAACGTGCTTATAAGCAGCGGCATGGAAAACCATGGATGGGCGAAAAACCTCGAAAGTTTTTCGAATTCTGTAAGGGTTTGATATGCTACCAATCACCACATCGAAGTTGTAGAAATGGTGCTTCTCCTTCATTTCCAGTTCAAGGTCGTAAAGTGGCGATTCGGCCTGATCGAAAAGAATGATTTTTTTGGGGTGAAACTTTGATATTTGACGCACTAACTCTGAACCAATGGAGCCGGCAGCTCCTGTAACCATAATAGTTTGCCCTTTAATATCGTTCTGTATACGTTTCTTATCCAGCACAATTGGAGGCCTTTCTAGCAAATCCTCAATCTTAATCCCCTTGATTTGGTTGAAACTTAACTCACCGTTAATCCAGTTATTCACATCGGGAACGGTAAGCACCTTAACGTTATAGTTCAAACATTTCTCAACTAGCTGGTTCTTTTTCTGCGGATCGATATTTTTGCGTGCAATTATTAATTTCGTAACACTATGCTTCTCAAGAAGCATGTCAATTTTATCGGTGTTGTAAATGGGAACATCCTCGAGTTTTTTACCCTCATCGCGGTTGTAAACATCAACAAAAGCAACCACCTTAAAATTTGAGCCTCCCTCACGGTCGAGCGTGCGTTTTGTGGCTGCAGCAAACTGTTCAGCCCCATAAATAATAACCCTTTCTCTATGGCTTCCAATTTCTTTTAAGGTATAGTACAGCGACTTAACAACAAGCCGTGAGCCAATCATAATAAAAGCCGTTGCTATATAATCAATGGCAAGGATTGAGTTGGGAATAAAAAAGACGTTCTGATAATGAAAGTAAGTAAAGTTTCCAATGAAAAGGAACATGCTACCAGCGGTAACCACCATAAAAATTCGTTCGGTATCCTTTGCCGAAGTATAACGAATTAGGCCAGCATAGGATCTGAAAATTAAGAAACTAATAGCCCTAATAAAAATAACTACAGGAACAACGTTCAGTAGCGACTGAAAATGCTCCTGGCTAAAGCGAAATTCAAACCTGATGAAGAATGCAAAGCTGATTGAAAAGAGGCAAATTGCTAAATCAATCAGAAAGACAATCCATCGGGGTGTGTGCTTTAGGGGTGCAGGCATGGTATCCTAAAATTTGGTGACAAAATTACTACTTTTATTTTGATTTTCAGTTTGATGTTTCTTATTACTTGATGTTTAATGTATCAATAAAAATAAATGTAACGTTAACAAAAGCTAAAGATTGTTTGGTTACTCAATGCAAATTCCATACCGCAATCAGTACAAACAAGCAATAATTTTAAAAACCATTGTTGTACTGTTAGTTATAGAAACACATTGTTGAAAAATGAAAAACATTTTTGTTTACTGTGGAAACGAAGAATCTACTCCCTTATTACGTTTACTTCCCCATTTACTCCCAGCTTTATTATTCCTGATGGTAATGAGTTACCCAAATAATCGTATTCTGGTGGAACGATATAATCGACTGCTGATTTAATTTCCTCGCTAATTGAGTAGAAGTTTTTTGGGGAAGGTTCGCCCGAAATGTTGGCTGAGGTTGAAACTATCGGTTTTGAAAAAACCGAAATTAAACGCCTGCAAAAATCGTGGTTAACAACCCTGATACCAACTGAACCATCGCTTGCAATAAGGTTAGCCGCAAGGTTTTTGGCCTTAGGATAAATAATTGTAAGAGGTTTATCGGCAACATCAAGAATTTCCCAAGCAATTTCGGGAACATGTTCTACATACTGGAACAAACGGTTGGGGTTGTCGATTAGGGTTAGCATGCTCTTGCTATCCTCTCGTTGCTTAATTCTATATATTTTTGCAACAGCCTCCTCGTTGGTTGCATCGCAACCAATGCCCCAAATTGTGTCGGTTGGGTACAAAATTACACCACCTTCACGCAATACTTTTACTGCAGTTTTTACTACATCTTCCATTTTTTTACTATTAGAAAAAACGAGGTTGCCACTAAAAAACAGGCAACCTCGTTATTTTGTATTTACTTACAGAAAAACTAGTACCTGTAATGTTCGGGTTTGAATGGGCCTTCGGGTTTAACGCCAATGTAATCGGCCTGTTTTTTTGTGAGTTTTGTTAGTTTAACACCAAGCTGTTCGAGGTGAAGGCGTGCAACCTCCTCATCGAGATGTTTTGGCAAGCGATAAACATCAACTTTAAGATCGTTTTGCCAAAGTTCCAGCTGCGCTAAAGTTTGGTTGGTAAAACTGTTACTCATAACAAAACTTGGGTGGCCAGTAGCACAGCCAAGGTTAACCAAACGTCCTTCAGCTAAAATGAAGATTGATCGACCATCGGGGAAGAAATACTGATCAACCTGAGGTTTTACGGTTTCCTTCTTAACGCCGGGGGCGATATTGAGTTTTTCCACCTGAATTTCATTATCGAAGTGACCGATATTACAAACAATAGCCTGATCCTTCATGGCAAGCATATGATCAGCGGTTATTACATCACAGTTTCCGGTGGTTGTAACAAAAATATTCCCTTCGTCGAGCGATTCTTCAAGGGTTTTAATTTCAAAACCTTCCATGGCAGCCTGCAGGGCACAGATAGGATCGATTTCGGTTACGATTACTCGTGATCCGTAAGCACGCATACTTTTTGCGCAGCCCTTACCCACATCTCCGTATCCACAAACCACCACCACTTTACCAGCAAGCATCACGTCGGTGGCACGCTTAATACCATCGGCCAACGATTCGCGGCAACCGTAAAGGTTGTCGAATTTACTTTTGGTAACAGAGTCGTTTACGTTGATTGCAGGAACTAGAAGTTCACCTTTTTCCATCATCTGGTATAGACGATGAACGCCTGTTGTGGTTTCTTCAGAAACGCCCTTCCACTCTTTCACAAGTCTGTGCCACTTCTGATTGTCCTCAATGAGAATTCCTTTAAGAAGATTAAGGATCACCTGTTCTTCATGATTCTCGGCTTTCTTGTTAAGAATGCTTGAGTCCTTTTCGGCCTTAAAACCCATGTGAACCAACAAAGTAGCATCACCACCATCGTCAACTATTAGGTTTGGTCCTTTACCTCCTGGGAATGAAAGTGCTTGCGCGGTGCACCACCAGTACTCCTCAAGGGTTTCGCCTTTCCAGGCAAAAACAGGAATTCCAACTGCAGCAATTGCGGCAGCGGCATGATCCTGTGTAGAGAATATGTTACAGCTGGCCCAACGTACGTCGGCACCAAGTTCCTTTAGGGTTTCGATTAGCACAGCGGTTTGTATGGTCATGTGCAAAGAACCAGTAATACGAGCACCTTTCAAAGGTTTTTGAGCGGAATACCTAGCTCTAATAGTCATTAAACCTGGCATCTCCTTTTCGGCAATGCTAATTTCTCTTCTGCCCCAGTCGGCTAAGGTTAAATCTTTAACCTTGTATGGCAAAGTTTCTACAACAACATTTTCCATTCTAAGCAATTATTATTTGTTAATCGGTTGATTTATATCGGATTAAGTTCGCAAAAAGCGAACTGCAAAGATAATAAAATTATTCGTTTATTCCTAAAATGCCAAGCACACTGTGTTTATCTTGAGCAAGCTGGACCTTTAGATGCTCAAGCGATGGGAATCTCATTTCATCACGTATTTTATTCACAAAACGAACCTTAACCTCCTTTGAGTAAATATTCTGGTTAAATCCTATAATGTGTGCTTCAATTGTTCTGTCGAGGTTACTCGCTATTGTAGGTTTAACTCCAATATTGAGCATAGCTGGATAAGATTTATCATCAACACCAACCCATACAGCATAAACACCAAAACCCGGAATTTGTTTTAGATTCTCGGTTGGAGAAATATTTGCGGTTGGAAAACCAATGGCTCTACCAATTTGCTTTCCTCCCTCAATGGTACCGGTAACCTCGTAGTAACGCCCCAACATTCTGTTGGCAAAATCGACATTTCCTCGCTCGAGGGCTGCGCGAATTTTAGAGGAACTCACATTAACCCCATCAACATCAACGGGACTAATGAGCTCGGTAGTAAATCCAAACTTTGATTCGTGGGCTTTCAGAAAATCGAAATTACCTTCACCGTTTCTTCCAAAATTATTGTTGTAACCAACAAGAAGATGCTTAATACTTAAACTTTTCAGAAGGTACGAATCAACGAAATTGGCAGCAGAAAGTGTCGCAAATTCGTGATTAAAGTTTACTATCAGAACCGAATCGACTCCCTCTTTTTCAATGGCTTCCAACTTTTCTGGGAGCGAAGAGAGCAACTTTAAATCGTTTGAATCTTTCCCAATCACTAAACGAGGATGCGGCCAAAACGTAATTGCCATACTACTCGTTTTCAAATCCCTAGCCATTAAAACAACATTCGAGAGAATTTTCTTATGGCCAAGATGAACCCCATCGAAAAAACCAATGGTTGCAACCGAGTTAAAAACATCGACCTCGTTGAGATTGTAAAAAACCTTCATCCTAGTAAAATGTTGGGCAAAGGTAGTAAAAAATGGAATCCGAAACCTCGAAAATTACCTTTTGGAGATTTCGGAAACCGATGATAATTTTAAAAAAACAGCACAGCAAGCAGCTGCTCAATGTGACTTTGAAGTTCGAGAAAGTTACTTCATTCTATAAAAATCATTCCCCTTGTCGTCGACCAGAATAAAAGCCGGGAAATTTTCAACCTCAATTCGATAAATAGCCTCCATGCCCAACTCGGGATATTCCAGCAGCTCCACTTTTTTGATATTATCCTGAGCGAGGATTGCGGCAGGGCCGCCAATACTACCTAAGTAGAAACCTCCATACTTTTTACAGGCATCGGTTACAGCTTGACTTCTATTGCCCTTGGCAATCATAATCATGCTTCCACCTTGGCTCTGGAACAAATCAACGTATGAGTCCATACGACCAGCCGTAGTTGGTCCAAACGAGCCAGAAGGCAAGCCTGGAGGAGTTTTTGCCGGACCGGCATAGTAAATTGGATGATCCTTAATGTATTGCGGAAGACCTTCGCCCTTTTCGATTCGCTCCTTCAGCTTAGCATGCGCAATATCGCGACCGACAATAATTGTTCCGTTTAAAGAAAGACGGGTTCCTACAGGATACTTTGAAATTTCGGCCAGAATTTGTGTCATGGGTTGATTAAGGTTGATTTTCACCGCTCCATCAACCTCAGACTTTCTGTACTTTTCTGGGATATATTTCCCAGGATTCGTCTCCAACTTTTCAACCCAAATTCCGTCCTTATTAATTTTTGCTTTAATGTTGCGGTCGGCTGCACAGGACACGCCCATTCCAACCGGACAAGATGCGCCATGGCGAGGCAAACGTATAATTCTGATATCGAGGGCAAAGTACTTTCCGCCAAACTGAGCGCCGATGCCCAGCTTGTGAGCTGCTTCAAGAATTCTCTTCTCCAAAGCCACATCGCGGAATGCTTGGCCACCCTCGTTGCCCTCAGTGGGCAAATCGTCGAGAAACTTAGCTGAGGCTAACTTCACGGTTTTTAGGCATGCTTCGGCGGAGGTTCCGCCAATTACAAAAGCGATATGATATGGCGGGCATGCGGCTGTTCCCAGCGATTTCATTTTTTCAACGATGAAAGTTTCCAGCTTTTCGGGATTCAACAACGCTTTGGTTTCCTGAAAAAGCATGGTTTTATTGGCCGATCCACCACCTTTGGCAATGAAAAGAAATTTATACTCGTTACCCTCGGTTGCGTATAGATCGATTTGAGCCGGGAGGTTTGTACCCGAGTTTTTCTCCTTGTACATGTCGAGAGGAATGGTTTGCGAGTAGCGAAGGTTTTCCTCGGTGTAGGTTTTGTAAACTCCGAGTGAAAGAGCTTCCTCGTCGCCTCCGCCAGTCCAAACTTGCTGCCCCTTTTTTGCAACAATGGTTGCAGTTCCGGTATCCTGACAGTAGGGCAACTTGCCGTTTGCCGAAACTTCGGCGTTTTGGATTAACGTTAACGCTACATACTTGTCGTTGTCGCTGGCCTCGGGGTCGGATAAAATTTCAGCCATTTGCTGAAGATGCTCGGGACGAAGAAAAAACGAAACATCGCGCAACGCAGTTTTTGCAAGCAGGGCGAGCCCCTCGGGAGCAACCTTAAGAATTTCCTTCCCTTCGAAGTTCGATACCGAAACGTGATCCTTGGTTAACAGGTAATATTCAGTTTTGTCTTCGCCTGTTGGGAAAGGGTTGTAGTACTTAAATTCGGGTGTTGGCATGGTTTTTAGGTTTTATGGTTAGGTTAGAGTTTAATAGTTGCACTTCGACAAGCTCAGTGTGACAATTGGTTGAATGAATGATTGATTGACGGATTGATGGAAGACGGAAGTTATATAATCACTTCGGTCTTCTAGCTTCAAACTTCTGGCTCCTTGCTTCATAAAAGTTTATCAATTAGCTCCGGTGGATTGGCAATTACGGCCTTTAATTTTCCAACCACAATTGGACGTTGAATTAGTTTTGGATTCTCGATTAGAATTCGAATCCATTCCTCGTTGGTAAAATTCCTCCCTTTTAGCTCCTTCTTGAAGTAATCCTCCTTTGTGCGAACAATATCAAATGGGGAAAGGTTGGTTTTTAGGAGAATTTCCTTCAAATCGTCGGCGGTTATTCCTTCCTTCAGGTAATCCTTAACAGAAAAATTATCTGTTTTTCCCTTTAGATATTCAAACCCAGCACGGCTGTGTTTGCAGCGAGGATTGTGAAAAATCTTAAGTTTCATGTCCT
>CAZLXF010000062.1:0-5538 GCA_964563065.1 uncultured Rikenellaceae bacterium
AAGTTGCAACTAACATAACGGGTGTGTAAATAAACCAACCTTTACGGAAGCTGAATAAACCGGCAATAATATGTGGCTTAAGAAAGAAGAATCCTTCGCCGCCGTATGAATAGTAAAATAATTGTCCTGCTTGAATTTTCCAGTAAACCATTTGCGGAACCCAAACAAGAATTGCAAATCCAGCAATTACAAGTAATTTATCCCATTTCTTGAAAAGATTCTGTATTCTATCTTTCAGATTACTAAAATTTGCAACGCCCCATAAAAGGAAGAAAATTCCTATTAGCGCGTTGGTTGGCCTTATAAGTGAAATAATTCCGCAAACAAGTCCAAGTCCAATGCTTCGTCCCAATTTAGGATTCTTTGTCCAATCGTCCAGTAGAGTAATAAAAAGTACAAAGAAAGTAAAGTTGTACACATGACTCATTGCCGGTTCGATGGTTGAGTAATACCAAAGGTTTGTTGCAAACGCGATGAGAAGTAGTGTTATCGAAACTGTAATATCTGAAAAATATTTTCTCAAAAATTTACTCAGAACAAAAAGCCCAAGAGCAAGATAGAAAATTGCTCCCAAAGCAAGCGCCATTCGATAAGGTAAAGAGTAGCCATCGGCTTCAAAACCTAAAGGTTTGGCCAAAGCGTGTGCAACAAAAAAGAAAGGGGTGTAAATAATTGCCATCCCGCTCGACATTTTTACAACTAGCCCGCCGTGCGGAGTTCTGTGCGACCAAAATTTTTGTGAGTATTCTTTGGGATTCGTATTCTTAAATTCCATTGTCAAATCATGGTGGATAAAAGCGGCAGGAAGGTAAGAGTAGTAAACCATAGTATCCCACTCAATTACTCTGTTTCTACTCCAGCCTTTAACGTAAAACTGCAACCAAACAGTTGCTAGAAGAATTATAATAATAGTTATGCGGGGAAGAAGATTTGACTTTTTGAACATTGCAAATATTTTTTTCTCTTTCAATGAAAAATCCCTTTTAATCAGATTCCCTAGAATTTACCGTTACAACTTGCTATTTATTATTAAATTAGGGCGTTACAAAAAATATTCAAGAAGCATCGGCAATTTTTTGGGAATTGATTTCATAAAGCGCATGGCCTTTAATTTATCGCTCACCCATGTATTCGTTCTCGCTTCGGGTCATACTTTTTTCTTCAAAAGTAGAAAAATTTGAGAGATTTTTGCGAAGCAATTGGGAAGCGAAAAACTAGTTTCATCCTAACTTGGTAAACCTGCTAAAAGTATTCTTTAACCACTGCCTGAATGTTTGCTTGCTTTCGAGGAACTCAGCCAGCACTCCTGCAAATTCTGGTGTACGTAGGTAACCAAACGATTTATGTGGATTCCTCTCGCCATTAATAACGTAGTTGTTGAAAACCACAAAATCAATTGGTTTAACTCCCATGTCATTCTCGCTGTAATCGTCGCAAAGTTTGTAGTTGAAAGCAACCGTGTCCTCCGGATCGGAAAAGTTGTACCACAATTTTTCCACCGAAGGTGGAGTTCTCATCGAAATATTTTCTAGATGCATTTCACGTTTAATTGCAACCAACTTACTAACTACATTGGGCATTCCCAACGGGGAGCCCATGGTTGCCAACACTTTTATTCGAAGGTTTGGTTTGAAATGCGATAGCACATCGAAAGCAATGATTGAACCCATGGAGTGTGCCACTAAAAAAATTTCATCGTCATCGTATTTTTCAAGAATTTTGTTAACCCTTCGTATAATTTCATCTCTCACATCCTCTCCCGTACCCTCATCTTTCCCATTAAAGTATGCGTTTAACTCGTGAAAATATTTCTCTGTAATGCTATCGAATAACGACGAGTACTTTAAAGTAAAATCGGGCGACAACAAGAATTTATTCACTTTTTCTCCAAGAAAATCGAGAATTTTCAGTCGTACCTTGCTGGTTTCGGGGCGAAGTGAAACTGGAGCAATGCGGTAGGGTTCATCCAAATATGCGGGGTCATTTATGTCGCCAATCCGCTCGTTTAGTGGGGTATTGTAAAAAACATCGGACCAGTATATAAGTTCAAACCTTGGAATCTTCTGCTTCTTTCCAATACTTTTTAGCCCTTCCTTCATGGAAAGGAGCCACCAGTTTTCAAGAATTTCCTTTGAGGGCTTGTTCCCAAGTCCGTGTATACCAATAACTACCTTGCCCATAAGTGAATGAATAGTAAGCAGAACAATGTTTCACCAAAATTAGCGAACTTAATTTGAATTTTGGTTACCTATATTTCATAATTTTCATAAGTTTTGCACGCTTATTGATACCAATTTTACTAAATTTGTAGATAAAGTAATTTTAGTAACCAAAAGAACCGAGCCATGAAAATTCAACTGAAACATTCGCTACAGTTAACATTGCTGATTTTTGCAACCCTTATGTTCACCTCAGCAGTGGCACAGGATATAATTACTGTAACCGGAGCAAAGGGAAGTGGAATTATTGCTGGTACAATTACTCCTGCACAAGCTAGGCAGGAAGCAATAAACCAGGCAAAGGTTGAAGCCTTGCGCAAGGCGGGTGTAACTGAAAATCTACAGTCGTACCAATCGCTCTTTAAGAGCGAAGTTGATAACGATTTCACCGAGTTCTTCAGCTCCGACGTGCAAGCCGAACTTCAGGGTGCGGTTAAGGACTACACCATTGTTAGCGAAGAGAATAAGGTGGATGGTTCGGTTTTCTTCATTGAGATTACAATTGATGCCACCGTAATACTTTACGATGCAAAACCCGACCCAAC
Source organism: uncultured Rikenellaceae bacterium (assembly GCA_964563065.1). GTDB lineage: Bacteria > Bacteroidota > Bacteroidia > Bacteroidales > Tenuifilaceae > DAOSWM01. The sequence continues at coordinate 2,765 of CAZLXF010000062.1, forward strand.
ATTCAGCGTTAGAGTAAATGGTGTAAAAGGGATTTATGAAAATGGAGAGGAACTGAAGTTTAGCGTATTTTCAACCCAAGATTGCTACCTTCATATTTTCACAATCTCCGATTTTGATACTTGGTTACTATATCCAAACCAATACGAGGAGCAAAAAGTTATTCCTGCAAGCAAAAATGTCGAGTTTCCGTTTGGTCATGTTGAATACTGGCTTGCAAAAAACGAAAAAGCCAAGGATGTTGAGATGAACAGGGTAGTTTTCGTTTTCACCAAGCAGCCCGTTTCGTTCCTAAACTTCACGCTGAAGGAAGACCAAATAACCACGAATGAAGCCGTATTCTCCTGGATTTATGGTCTTATGCCCGATCAGCGGAAAGTTGATTTTCAGGTTTTCACTATCAGGTAAAGCAAAAATTCCAAAGTAAATTTTTTTGGAGGAATTCCATTTATAGTTTTTTTTACCCCGGGGCATGTGCTTCGGTTTTTTTTTAAACCATCGTTCATGCTCTGCATCAAAAGAAAACTAATCCCAAAATTTTAAACAAAATGCTAAAACAAAAAATAGGAATTATGCTAATTGTATTGCTTGCTTTTGCAGCTTGTACAACCGAAAAGAAGGAGAAGAAACCAGCTTTCGATATTTCAAACATGGATTTGTCGGTTAAACCTGGCGACGATTTCTACTCCTACGCAAATGGAAACTGGATAAAAAACACAACTATCCCAGAAGATAAATCGCGCTACGGATCGTTCGATATTCTGCAGGAAGAGAACAATAAAATCCTGAAATCGATCCTCGAAAAAGCTGCCAACACAACCGATGCGCCCCAAGGCAGCAGCTGGCAAAAAGTTGGCGATTTTTTTGCTGCGGGAATGGACACAACGGCCATTGAACTCCATGGTCTCGATCCTATTCGTAAGGAGTTAAGCAGAATTGAGAATATTTCAAACACTAACGACCTGCAAAATGAAATTGCATTTCTACATTCGTTAAGGGTTGGTCCTCTCTTTAATATTAGTGCGGGACAAGACAGGAAAAAATCGGACCAAATTATTGTGAACCTTTACCAAGGAGGACTTGGGTTGCCCGACAGGGATTACTACCTTTCCAACGATGCGCGCTCACAAGAAATTCGTAGCGAGTATTTTAACCACGTTAAAACGGTTTTTAACCTGATGGGGAAATACGAAGACGATGCAAACAAGCTGGCAAAAAATGTAATCGACATTGAAACACGGCTGGCGAACGTTTCATACACAAGGGTTGAACGTCGCGATCCGAACCGAACTTACAACAAAGTTACGTTGCAGGAAATGCAACTCTTCTGCCCTTCCATCGACTGGAACGGGTACTTCACAAACATTGGCATTGAGGTTCCTTCGGAATTTGTAATTGACAATCCAGGTTTCTACAAAGAAATTGGGACAATGCTAACCGACACCCCACTGGAACAATGGAAAACATACTTAACATGGAATGTTGTTAACCGTTTCTCTCCCTACCTAAACTCAGCCTTTGCCGATCAGCAATTCAACTTCTATGGTGCAAAACTATCGGGAAACGAAATTAATAAACCTCGCTGGGAGCGAGTTGCAAGTTCGGCCAACATGGCACTGGGTGAGGCTCTTGGACAAATATATGTTGAAGAAAATTTTCCACCTGAGGCTAAGCAAAAAATGCTTGAGCTGGTAGCAAACCTTAAACTGGCTTACCGCGAAAGGATTCAAAACATAACATGGATGAGCGATATAACTAAGGAGAGAGCCCTCCAAAAGTTAGATGCTATGAATCTAAAAGTTGGCTATCCCGATAAGTGGAAAGATTACACGAACCTTGAAATCAGTAGGGAGAGCTACGCAGAAAATGTTAAGAAAGCGCTTGCCTTTAGCTTCAGGGAAAACATGAATAAGCTAGGCAAACCCGTTGATCGTACCGAGTGGTTTATGACACCACAAACTGTTAACGCATACTACAGCCCAACCATGAACGAAATAGTTTTCCCAGCAGCAATTCTCCAACCACCATTCTTCAACCTTTATGCTGACGATGCTGTAAACTACGGAGCAATAGGAATGGTAATTGGGCATGAAATGACCCACGGTTTTGACGATCAGGGACGACTATACAACAAGGATGGAAACCTTGAAGAGTGGTGGGAACCCGAGGATGCAGAAAAGTTCAACAAGCTAACCCAAACGCTAATTGACCAGTACGATGCTTTTGTGGCTATAAACGATATGAAACTTGACGGGAATTTAACACTTGGCGAAAACATTGCCGACTATGGCGGATTAACTATTGCGTACAACGCCCTTCAAAAATCGTTCGAAAAGAACAAAAAACCAGAACCCATTGATGGGTTTACTCCCGAACAACGATTTTTCCTTGCTTACGCAAATGTATGGCGACAAGTTATTCGCGACAAGGAGCTAATGCGCAGAGTGAAGGAGGATGTTCACTCACCCGGAAAGTTCAGAGTTAACGGCGCCGTGTTCAATATCAACGAGTTTTACGATGCCTTTGAGGTAAGTCCCGAGAGCCCATTGTACAGACAACCAGAAACCAGACCGACCATTTGGTAGGTTTGTTTATGTTGTTTACAAACAGAGGGTTTTGGAGTTTACAAGATCCTCTGTTTATATTTATCTTTGTTGTACATTAAAAATTGAATTGGAGGAAATTCTACAATCACATTATTTCAAAAAATTAAATAATATAATACTTTTGCTCAAATTTTACTGAAATGCAAAACTCCCTTTCTGTAATAATCCCA
>CAZLXF010000062.1:5638-13970 GCA_964563065.1 uncultured Rikenellaceae bacterium
ATACTTTTGCTCAAATTTTACTGAAATGCAAAACTCCCTTTCTGTAATAATCCCAGCCTACAACGAATCGAAAACGATAACTGGAATTATTAATCGTGTTCTCGAAGCTCCAACCCCTGAAATAACAAAAGAGATAATTGTTGTAAACGACTGCTCCAACGACGATACAGCGCAGCTGGTTGAGAGGTTCATTTCAGAAAATCCTTCATCGAACGTTCGGCTTGTAAACCATGAGGTTAACAAAGGTAAAGGTGCGGCTCTCCATACCGGAATTGCAAGCGCTACTGGCGATTTTATTATAGTTCAGGATGCCGACTTGGAATACGATCCGAGAGAATACATGGATCTGTTCAAACCAATTCTTGAAGGTTTTGCCGATGTTGTTTACGGATCGCGCTTTATGGGATCGAAGCCACACCGAATTCTTTTCTTCTGGCATACCATTGGAAACCGTTTTCTAACACGTGTTTCCAACATATTTACAAACCTGAATTTAACCGACATGGAAACCTGCTACAAGCTTTTCCGTGCCGATATTCTGAAAAATCTGAAACTAAAAGAGAAGCGATTTGGCTTTGAGCCAGAAGTTACCGCAAAGGTATCGCGTGTGCCAAACGTAAGAATTTACGAAGTTGGAATTTCATACTACGGGCGAACTTACGCTGAGGGAAAGAAAATTAGCTGGCGCGATGGATTCCGTGCATTGTACTGTATACTAAAGTACAACGTATTTTGTAAAAGATGAATTTAGAAAACTTCCACCTCGAATAGTTTTGGCCAGTACTTTCCTGTAACAAAGAGCCTGTTACTCTTTTCATCCCAGGCAATGCCATTGAAAACATCGATATTGCGATGAGTATCTTCCTTTTTTAATATTCCTGTAAAATCAACCTCGGCTTCAACTATTCCTGTTGTAGGTTCAATAATTACAATTCTATTGGATTGGTAAACATTTGCCCAAATTTTTCCGTTGATAATCTCCATCTCGTTGAGATAGTTCACAGGCCCATTATTATCGAAAACTTCAATCCTTGAAACCTCTGTAAACGATTCGGGTTCATTAACATAAAGAATATTTGAGCCATCGCTCATAATTAGCTTATCGCCATAACTTACAAGGCCCCAACCCTGAGTAATGTAATCGAATGAGCGAATTAGTTGAAATGTTTTAGCATCGTAAACAAATCCCTTGCGAGAAGTATACGTTAGCTGGTAAATTTTATCGTTAAAAAGAGTTGCTCCCTCACCAAAATACTGTCGTTCAAGGTTAACGCTTTGAATAACCTTTCCTGTTTTCAGTTCAACTCTTCGCAGAGTTGATTCACCTGGCTGTCCTGTGCTTTCAATTAAATGTCCATCGTAAAAAAACAAACCCTGGGTGTAAGCTTGCTTGTCGTGCGGATATGTGTTTATTACCCTATACGACAATCGGCGAGGGATAATATTTGATTTTAATTTTACGCCAACCGAAGCTGTTTGTCGTTCGCCTTTGTGCCAAGCAGTTGTTCGCAGCTGTCGGGTTCCAAGTTTTAGATGGCTCGTATTGAATTGTATGGACAATCCGTTAAAAACTCCAACTCGTTCGTTATCAACGAACAATACAACAGAATCAAGTTGAATTGAATCGTTTAAAAGCGATAAATCAATTTTAATGTTGTCGCCCAAATCGAACATACTGCCATTAATAGGGTAATCGATTCGAATTAGACGAACCGAATTTGTTCGGATTTCATTAGTAACTTTTTGGGGAGAGTTGCCGTTTGAACACGAAATTAATAGAGTTTGAAATGCCAATAAAGTTAGCAACACCAACCTGAAGAAATTGAATCTCATAGTTTATCTTTTTCTAAAGAATATTCTTTTTAACAACGATTGTTTCGCCATTCTTTTAATGGCGGTTTTTTCCATGTTCACAATCTGATTCTCGGGGAAAAACATTTGCCACACGCTGCTCCAACCCGGAAATCCTCCAACATTTCGGTCGTCGATAAAAATATCGGCTTCAATTTTCCTTGGGGTTTCTGCGTCCAAAACCTCCTCGGGGTAGTTACGGTTAACTGCGTAGAATTCAACTCCATTCTGCTTACAAAACTCAACAGCCTGTTCCAGTTCGGGTCCGGTTCTTACAGTCCAAAGAATTAATCGAAGCCCCTTTTCCTGCATTGCTTTCAACGTTTCGAAAGCGAATAGCATAGTCTTCCCGATGGCAGGATACTGGTTCTCAACTATGGTTCCATCAAAATCAACAGCAACTCTTAGCATGGCAATAACTTAAGCAGGCACAAATATATGAATTTGTTTGCAAAAGATTTTTTGAGCTTGTAAGTAGAAACTGAATATTTAGAAACTCTTGCTATTTTGCCTTAATACTATTTATATAACCAATAACTTCTGCGGTATTAACCGTTGGTTTCTGACAGGTTTTGGCGTAACATGTTTTCACTTCGCCTTCATTTACGGGGTAGCTGGCCATAGGAATTTTAGTTTCCATGTTGAAAACAGCTGGTAGGACGAAAGGGAAATTACTTTTCGAGAGTATTTCCAGAAGAGTATTTTTAGCGTTTTGGCCGGTTGTAATAACTTCAACCGGATTGGCCAATAGTTTCAAGTAAGCATCGGCCCATTTATAAACGTACGGACCCCCTTTCACCAATTCATTATTCATATTTGCCAGCATTTGACTAGCAATTTCGGCATACTGCGTATTCCTATAGTACGTACTTAATACCAACAAATTCTCAGCCATAACTGCTGTTGATGAAGGAATTACGCCGTCGGTTATCTCCATTTTTCGGGCAATGAGGTTATCGTGTTCCGGTTTGCTGAAGTAAAACATTCCCGTATTGGAACAGTAGAAATTTTTTATTGCCACTTCCGAAAGAGCCTTCGATTTTTCTAGGTATTCCTCGTTAAAAGTTACCTGATATAGAGAAATATACGCCTGAATTACGAATGCGTAATCATCTAAAAAACCTGGAATTGACGTTTTCTGTTTGCAGTAAATTCTACTTAGCGTTCCATCTTTACTAACCAGTTTATTCTCAATAAAACTCAAACATTTTTTTGCATCATCAAGGAATGAATCGTCATGAAAAACCTGGTAAGCCTTTGCTAACGAATTTACTGCTAGCGCATTCCATGAAAGAATCTGTTTATCGTCGGTAACTGGTCGTGTGCGAACTGCCCGGGCGTTAAAAAGTTTGGCTTTCGACCGTTTTATTGATTCAACCACTTCTTGCTCTGAAAGAGCAAACACGCAGGCAGTTTCATTTGCCGAGGCCGCCAAACGGAGAACATTTTTTTCCATGTGATTTCCGGCTGCCGATATTCCGTAAGCCACAGAAAAAACTTCAGCGTCGGCTCCTAAAATGTTGTTAATCTCATCTTTGCTCCATGTGTAGAACCTTCCCTCCTCCCCTTCGCTGTCAGCATCAATGGCACTGTAAAAACCGCCTTCGGGCGATTGCAACTCACGCCGTAAAAACTGAACGGTTTGAAAAACAGCTTCGCGATAGTATTCGTTATTAAAATGCTTATATGCAGCACTATACAAATGTATTAGTTGTACATTATCGTACAGCATCTTCTCAAAATGTGGAACCTCCCACCGTTCATCAACCGAATAGCGAAAAAATCCTCCTCCTAAGTGGTCGTAAATTCCTCCCTGAATAATTTTTCCTAAGGTTAACTTCACATGGTTTTCAATTCTCTCGTCGGAAAAAAAGTTTGAATAATCCAATAAGAATGAAAGGGAACCGGGCATGGGGAATTTCGGGGCACCTTTGTGAGCACCAAATCGTGTGTCGAAAAAGTGTGTCCAATTTTCAACATAATTCTTCAATACAGAAGCCGAAAATTGCTTTTCGCCAACTGGTTGACGAAAAATTTCTGTTTGCTTAACTCCCTGGGTTAGCTCATCGGCAACTTCAAGAACACGAGATGGCTCTTTATCCCACGTTTCGTTTAAACCAACCAGAATATCCATCCACGAATCCTTTGGAAAATATGTTCCACCAAAAACTGGCCTGCCATCGGGAGTTGTAAAACAGTTTAACGGCCAACCACCCGAACGGGTAATTATTTGAACGGCGTTCATATAAATCTGGTCAACATCGGGGCGTTCCTCCCTGTCAACCTTCACGCATACGTAATGCTCATTCATAAAATCGGCAACCTCCTGGTTCGAGAAAATTTCCTTCTCCATTACGTGGCACCAGTGGCAACTGCTGTAGCCTACGCTTATAAGCATAAGCTTATTCTCACGTTTTGCAGTATCAAAGGCTTCATTGCCCCAAGCGAACCAGTTCACCGGGTTTGTTGCATGTTGAAGAAGGTAAGGACTTGTTTCGGACGAAAGGCGGTTTAACGAATGCATAAATTTCAATGTTTCCTGTTTTAACAAAAAGGCACACCGTTTGTTGAAAACAACGTTAAAAATAATTCTTCGAACGTTAAATTTTATACTTTTGAAACTTTGTTTCAAAACAAAATACTCGAACTAAAGAACAACTACAAAATGAGAACAATACTTATTTTACTACTAGCCAGCTTAACCCTACAGTTTACCGCTTGTGCACAGAAAAGTAAAACCGAACAAAAAAACGAATACCGCATTGAAGTTAAGGTTGAAGGGGTAAAAGATACTACCATTATGCTTGGCTACCACCTTGGCGACAAGAAATACGTGGCCGACACAACCTACGTTAACTCAAACGGAATTGGCGTTTTTGAAGGCGATTCGTTGCTCGACGGTGGAATGTACCTGGTTATTCTTCCCGGTCGCACCTACTTCGACATTCTGGTTGGCAGCAACCAGCAATTTGGGGTTGAAACCAATTTAGACAATCTGATTGACGATATGAAATTCACGAACTCTCCAGAGAATACTGCTTTTGCCAATTACCAGCGCTTTATGGGCGAAAAACAGCAGCGTATGGGCGAACTTCGCGAACAAATTCAAAATACTACCGAGGGCGATTCGTTGGAGAAAGAAATTATGGAAGAAATTAATTTACTCGACAAACAGGTGAAGGAATACTGGGACAAGCTAATTGTTGATAATGACGGAACGTTCCTTGCTTCAATAATAAAATCGCTAAAACCTGTTGATATCCCAGAATTTGAAATACCTGCCGATGTATCGAATCCCGACTCGCTACGATGGATTATGGGCTACCGCTACAACCAGGAACATTTTTTTGATAACGTTGACCTAACCGACGACCGGCTTATTCGAACTCCTTTTTTCCTTGGACGGCTCGACACTTACTTCGACCGCGTTCTGCTTCCAGTTCCCGATACGCTTACAAAATATGTGGGGCAAGTACTTGATGTAACCAAACAAAACAAAAGGATGTTTCAGTACGTTGTTTCGCACCTGCTCACAAAATTCCAAGCATCGCAAATAATGGGCATGGACGCCGTTTTCGTTTACATTGCCGAGAAATATTACCTTTCAGGCGATGTCGACTGGATTACCGATGATATAAAACAGAAAATTCAGGAAAGAGTTTCGGATTTGAAACCCAACCTTATTGGCCAAATTGCGCCAAACCTGAAACTGAAGGATTTCAACAATACGGTTCATGAGCTTCATGCAATAAATGCAAAAGTTACCATAGTTTACTTCTGGGAGCCCGGCTGTAGCCATTGTAAAAAAGTCACTCCTATACTTAGCGATTTGTACAAAAAACACAAGGATAGCGGTTTTGAGGTGTATGCCATTTACACGCAGGGAGAAGTTGACAAGTGGAAAGAATACATTAACAGCAAACAGCTAAGCTGGACTAACGTTTGGGATCCAACCCGGGTTTCGAACTACCACAAACTTTACGATATTTACAGCACTCCAATAATTTACGTTCTCGACAAGAACAAAAAGATTATTGCAAAACGCATTCCGGTTGAATCGCTAGAGAAATTTCTGGAAGAAGAGCTAAAGTAAAAAAACAAAAATGCTATTTGATAAAGAAAATGCGTTTCATCTACGAAGCGCATTTTTTATTTCAACCTTGATATTCACAGCCAAGTCTTTAAGTGACTCGAATTTTAATTTAACTTCACCCTTAACTTCCAACTCCCATACAAAACTACTGTTGGTTTTGCTACACAGAACCTTTATAGTTGCATTATCATTATCAGAAATCACAAAACCAATCCGTTGCAACATTTTTACTGTCCAAAAGAGTTGTAATCCTTCCCCCTCAACATAAACTTGCTCACTTCCTGATGGTTTATTCCTGAAAGTTCCCGAGTCCATATCGAAAGTAACGTCTGTATTTACGAGCAACTTTTGGAAACTTTCAGAGAGAGCCAAATCTTCCGGGGAACCGGAAACCATTCCATCGGGGAGCATCATCCAAATGCTATCAGCCTCGTAAATGGCGCCCTGCAGGTCGTGGGTAGAATATATTACCGTTTTACTTTTTGCCTTTGCAATTTGCGATAGCAACCTTACAGTTTCGAATTTATTTGGCAAATCGAGGAAAGCTGTTGGCTCATCGAGAAGAATTATTCTGGTATCCTGTGCAATGGCAAATGCAATCATGGCTCGATGGCGCTCCCCGTCGCTTACAAGCGAAATGTCTCTATAGGAAAGATTAGGAATTCCTACATCGCTTAGGGCCGAATCAACTATACACCAGTCATCTGTTGTTAATCCACCGCTCCAGCCCGAGTGAGGGAATCGTGCAAGTCCAACAAAATTACGAATGGTAAGATTTTGAATTTTAACTTGTTCCGATGGAACAAAGGTGAGTAAACGAGCTTTTTGTGTACGAGAAATTGCGTTAATCCTAACCCCATCAATTTCTAAAGTTCCATCGAGTGGCAGCTGTAAACCAGCCAACGTTCGAAGAAACGTACTTTTTCCAACGCCATTTCGCCCCACAAGGGCGATAAGTTCGCCTGCGTTTGCTTCAACCGAAAAAGTAGGATACAAGGGCGATCCGCTCTCGTAACCCACAACTAAACTCTTTACTTGCAGCAACTTATTTTCCATGTTTAAACTCCTGCAAATTTTCGGTTTCGAAAAACTACATAAATTACAACCGGTATTCCTAACAACGATGTAACCGAGTTAAGAGGCAAGGTTGCTTCCATGCCAGGAAGTTGAGCAATAATGTCGCAAAGCAGCAGCGTTACGCTTCCGGTGAGCATTACGCTGGGAACCAGCACAGAGTGATTTGCGGTACGAAACATCATTCGAGAAATATGGGGAACAGCAATGCCAATAAAACCAATTGGACCGCAAAATGCGGTTACACTTCCTGCAAGCAAACTTGTTGAAACGAAAACCAACATTCGGGCCACAGTTAAATTCAACCCAAGAGTTTTGGCGTAACCTTCCCCCAGCTGCATAACGTTCAGCATTCGAATTGATAGCAAACTGAGAATTGAGCCAACGCCAATTGCTGCACTAAAAACCCAAAGTTGCATTCCAGCCACCGAACTCAAGCTTCCCATTGTCCAAATTACGAATGCCTTTAGCATACTTTCATTGCTAAAAAATTGCAGAACGCTAACCAACGCCGATGCTGCCGAGCCAAACATCATTCCCATAATAAGGATGGTCATAATATCCTTAACCCTAACCGAAACGGCCAAAATAACCATTAACACAACAAAAGCGCCAAACCAAGCTGCTGCTGCAATGGAAAAGCTAGTTCCAATACCCGACAGGCTCGAAATGCCAAATGCAGAAACTCCAAGCACAACTATGGCAACGCCCAAACTTGCACCGGAGCTAATTCCCAACACATACGGCCCTGCCAAAGGATTTCGAAAAATGGTTTGCATTTGCAAGCCACTCACCGAAAGAGCGGCTCCGGCCAAAACAGCTACAATGGCCTTTGGAATTCGAAATTCCAGAATAATGGTTTTATAAACCGCATTTTCACCTTTACCAATCAGAATTTGAAGAATTTCGGAAACCGAAATTAAAACAGATCCAAAAACCGTATCGGCAAAAAACAGAACAACCAGAAGTATGGCTAAAGCTGAAAAAAGTAAAACGCTCCTATTTTGTTTAAGAAAACTCATGTGTTAACTAAATTATTCAAGTTTCTGGAAGTAAAAAAGCTCGTGGCTTATGGAATCGGGGTAAAATATTTCGACCAAATCTTTAAGAACCAAATTGGGCTTAACAGCTGCCGATTCGTAAAAATCGTTCCCGCCCAACGGGTTTATTCGCTTGTTCGAATTATAAACCATTCTGTTCTTCAGAACAGGAAGAACTGCTAACCGAGGAAACTTCGCATGAATTTCGGTTAACGATTCTGCCGAACCCGTGTTAATCCAAATATCGGCATCCATGCCTTTTACCATAGCCGAT
>CAZLXF010000063.1:0-6584 GCA_964563065.1 uncultured Rikenellaceae bacterium
AAACCCATCAGGTTACAATCACTCTCAATAACGATGTTTCCATTGAAGAAGGCTACACCACACCAACAACCTACGATGGCTTTACCTCAGTTTGGAATGATGAATTCAACGGAAGTTCAGTGAATAGTGATAATTGGACTTTTGAAATTGGAACAGGAAATTCAGGTTGGGGTAACAACGAGCTACAGTACTACCGTTCTGAAAGTGCGTGGGTTGGCGATGGTTTTCTAACCATTGAAGCCCGTAACGAAAGCTACCAGGGAAGCACCTATACATCGGCACGATTAAAAACACAAGGGAAAGAATCGTTCAAGTACGGAAGAGTTGATATTCGAGCACTTTTGCCCAAAGGGCAAGGTATTTGGCCAGCACTCTGGATGCTTGGCGACAACATACAAACTGTTGGATGGCCAAGTTGCGGCGAAATTGATATTATGGAAATGGTTGGTGGAAGCGGGCGAGAAAACACCGTTCACGGAACGTTACACTGGGAAAACGACGGACATGTTTACACTGGAGATGGCTATACCCTGCAAAGCGGAACCTTTGCCGATGAATACCATGTATTCTCAATTATTTGGAACGAAACAACTATTACTTGGTTTGTTAACGACAGTCAATTCTACCAAATCAGCATAACGGAAAGTCACATGACTGAGTTCCACCAAAAGTTCTTCTTCATTTTCAACGTTGCAGTAGGTGGAAACTGGCCGGGAAGCCCCGATGAAACAACGGTTTTCCCTCAACAAATGAGGGTTGACTACATTCGGGTTTTTCAGGCTGAATAGCATGATGAAATAGGAATATCTATTGTAATCAATTATAAAACTAACCTCAAATGAGACAAAACTTAATAAGGTTAATTTACATCCTAACGTTAACCTTCTTCCCTACCATTCTTTTTTCACAGTCGCATACCGTTACAGGAGTTGTAACCGATGCTTCTACAGGAATGGGTATTCCCGGGGCAACTGTTGTTGAAGTGGGAACTGTAAACGGTACAACAACCGATATTGATGGCAATTTCACAATTAAAGCATCAAGTCCTCTGGCATCGCTCGAAATATCTTTTGTTGGTTACAAAACCGTAACTGTTCAAATCAACAACTTAACAACATTCGATATCACTTTAGAAATTCAAACAACCGAACTCGATGAGATTGTTGTGATTGGTTACGGCACGCAAAAGAAGAAGGTTGTAACAGGAGCCATTGCAAGCGTTAGCTCCGAGGAAATTAGTTCAACTCCAATTCTAAGGGTTGATCAGGCTATGCAGGGGCGAACAGCGGGCGTTCAAATTACAAACCTTTCGGGACAACCGGGCGAAGCCCCAACCGTTCGAATAAGGGGAGCCGGCACAACTGGTTCCGCAGATCCACTTTATATAGTTGACGGAATGGCAGTTGGCGGAATCGACTACCTTAACCCTGGCGACATCGAATCAATTGATGTTCTGAAAGATGCAGCTTCTGCTGCAATTTATGGATCGAGAGCCGCAAACGGTGTTGTACTTATTACAACCAAAGGTGCCAAGCAGGGTGCAATGAGCGTAACCTACTCTGGTTACCAAGGAATTCAAAATGTTTCAAAAACAATTGAGATGCTCGATGCTGAACAGTATATGATGATGTGGAATGAAGCTCGAAGTAACTCAAACCTCTCAGAAATATTTGATTTAAACGAAATTCCAAAGTATAATACAAACTGGCAAGAGCATCTTTTTCAGAAAAACGCTCCCATAACAAACCATGAACTTTCAGTTACTGGTGGCAACGAAAAATCGAGCTACGCATCATCACTCTCCTATTTCTCTCAACAAGGAATAATTGGTGGCGAAAAATCTCAGTTCGATAGAATGACAGGAAGGTTGAATTCACGCCATCAAGTTAACGACTTCTTCAATTTTGGAAGTAATCTTGCATATTCACACATTGTTCGTAGGGGAATTGCCAGCAACCAATCGTTTAATGGCGCATATAGCAGCGCACTAAACCTCGACCCATTAACTCCACTTTATATGGATGATGAGGCAACTTTGGCAACCGACCCATACTCATCAGAGCCAGTTGTAACAAATGCTGACGGAAGAGTATATGGAATATCATCGCTCGTGGGTGCTGAAATTGTAAACCCACTGGCATTGTTAGAGACACAGAATGCTGAAACGCGTGTAGATAAAGTTGTAGGGTCAGTTTTTGGCGAAGCCGAAATTATCGAAGGCCTTAAAGTTAACTCCAGCTTAGGCATTGATCTGGCTTACGTGCTTGACGATTCTTTCAGGCCTCTTTTCTACCTAAACGGAGCACAACTTAATACTGAAAAAACTTCTGTTTCCAAGGCAATTAAGCGATATAATACTTGGCAGTTTGACAATACAATTTCGTATTCCAAAAGCATTAACGATCATAATTTTGCAGTCCTACTTGGAACATCTGCCAGCAAATCCAATTTTGAAGATTTAAGTGGTTTTAATTCAATTGTCCCTGTTATTGACCCAGACAATGTATACCTCAACTTGGCTACTGACACTGCTTGGACTGCCAATGGAGGAGCTTACGAAACTGCACTACTATCAGTATTTGGAAGAGTAACCTACGACTATAAAAACAGGTATTCGTTTACCGGAATTTTTAGGCGGGATGGCTCCTCCAGATTTGGGGTTAACAAAAAGTTTGGCAACTTCCCTTCGTTGGGTTTCTCTTGGTTTTTATCTGATGAAGAATTTATGCCAGATATTGATCCCGTTAGCTTCATAAAAATCAGAACCTCCTGGGGCTTGAATGGCAACGAAAACATTGGTGGCAATTACCAATTTGTATCGGTAATGGATTATAGCCGTGGCTATATTTTTGGTGGAGGACGAATTATTGGCGCCTCACCCCAATACATTGAGAACAACGATATTCACTGGGAAGAATCGGAACAGTTTAACATTGCCATAGATGCTGGTGCTTTTGAAAATAGGCTCACAGCTACCATAGATTATTACGTAAAGAATACCCATGGTTTACTTGAACGAATTCCTATCCCCGCACATGTTGGGAACGATCCACCCTATGCTAACGTTGGAAGCGTTCAGAATAAAGGAATCGAAATGTCATTCAATTGGCGTCATTATGTAAACGATCTTAAATACTCGTTTGGCATAAATGGTTCATACAACAAAAACAAAATGACGAAAATTGGCAATATTAGTGGAGTTCTTCCTGGCGCATCATGGGCTGTTGCAGGAATGGTTACCCGAACTGAACTTGACTTACCAATTGCCTACTTCTATGGGTATAAAACTGATGGATTATTCCAAAACATGGCTGATGTATACCAGCATATTGGCAGAACGGGGCAAGTACTACAACCAAATGCAAAACCTGGCGACGTTCGGTTTATTGATGTAAATAACGATGGTGTTATTAGTCCTGAAGATAGAACCATGATTGGAAACCCAACTCCCGATTGGACTTTTGGAATGAATGGCTCAGTTGAATATAAAAATTTCGATTTATCATTCTTCTTTATTGGAACCTATGGAAACGACATTTTCAATGGAGCGCAGAGGCAGGATCTAAAATACACAAACAGAACAACTTCAATACTTGATCGATGGAATGGAGAGGGAACTTCAAACGAAATTCCGCGTTTAGCTTGGATTGATGTAAATAATAATTACAGAGTATCCGATTTATACATTGAGGATGGATCGTTCATTAAGCTAAAAAACATTCAGTTTGGATACACCCTCCCCGATAATCTTCAGAAAAAACTCAAAGCCAAAACTTTACGATTCTACATTTCTGCAGAAAACCTTTTTACTTTGACAAAATACACAGGTGCTGACCCAGAAATTGGAGCGATGAGTTCGTTCGATATCGGAATTGACAGGGGAATTTACCCTCAGGCAAGAACATTTCGTTTAGGTACAACAATGACTTTTTAAAATCAGCAGATTATGAAGAAATATATTATAAAATCGGCAAAAGCGTTAGCAATAATTCTGCTTTTAACTGGATGTGAGGATTTTCTTGATTTGAACCCTCTCGACCAGATTACTTCATCCAACTTCTACCAAACCGAGGATGATGCAAAGAAAGCGTTGGTTGCAATTTACGATGTGCTAACATACCAGTCAACACCGGGAGTTTCATGGGCGCCGTTCGTTACTATGTCCGATATCCTTTCGGATGATGCTTATGCCGGCGGTGCCGACGCAAACGATGGTATGGACGAGAACGAATTCAACACGTTCAATATTCCAACAACAAGTTTAATAGCACATTCAATTTGGATAAAAAACTACATTGGAATTTATCGTGCAAATCTTTTCCTTGAGAAAATTGACATAATGGACGCTTCAGAAAGTTTCAAAAAAAGGACCATTGCAGAAGCAAAGTTTTTAAGAGCATATTTCTACCTGGAGCAAGTACGTTACTTCGAGAACATTCCACTCTTAACCAAAACCATTAGCGGACCATCGGAATACAATCAACCACAGAGTACGCCAAAGGAGGTATACGATCAAATTGCTCTCGATTTGGTTGAAGCAATCGCTGATCTTCCTGAAAGCGTTTCTGCCGCTGAAGCCGGACGAATTACCAAGTGGGCTGCCCAAGCGTTGCTTGCCAGAGCCTACCTTTTTTACAACGGCGTTTACAACCAGCAGATGCAGGCTGGCGATCAGGAAATTAATCAAACTGTGGTACTTGCCTACCTTGAGGATTTAATCGCAAACAGCGGTCACGATCTGCTTCCAAACTACGCCGACAACTTTAAGTTGGCTGGTGAGTTTGGCGTAGAATCGGTTTTTGAAATTTCTTATGGCGACACGCCTGCTTGGTGGGACTGGGAGTATGCTAGAGGTGGTGCGGGAAACCTTTCTGCCCAAATGAATGGGCCACGAGTTACCGGTTCAGACAACTGGAACCGCGGCTGGAGTTTTGCTCCCGTTAACCAGAAACTTGTTGACGATTTGCAAGGTGACCCAAGACTTGAATTCACCGTGGTTTCCGAGGATCAACTCGACGGAAACTTATCGATTGGTAATCAGCACACTGGGCACTTCTCGAGAAAGTACACTTCCGATGCGGAGCATTGGGGTTCCGACGGGCAGTTTGAACTCAACCGAACCTGCAACCATCGTGTAATCAGATTTTCGGATGTACTACTTATGGCAGCTGAACTTGGAAGCGCAAACGCACAGGATTACCTCGACAGAGTTCGAAGCAGGGTTGAATTACCTAGCGTACCTGCAACTATCGACAATATATTAAAAGAAAGAAGGCTTGAACTTTCCCTCGAGGGAATTCGCTACTACGATGTGCTTAGAAGAGGCATCGCCTATGCCAGCCAGGAACTTACTCACTCGGAATACGGACCAAACTATGTTGGCGATCAGCAACTTTTCGATGTTTCATTCAATGCTGCCACCAAAGGTTTTCTTCCTATTCCTCAAACTGAAATTGATCTTTCAGGTGGAACCTTGGTTCCAAACGAAGGATACTAAAAAATTGATTTTTCCTACGAGAGGGTAAAACTGAAAACAACTTACGTTTTCCCTCTCTTTTCATAACAAACTGATTTTTAGCAATGAATAAAATCGCAACGATTTTATTATTGGGAAGTTTTATCCTTCTTTTCACTTATTGCAGCCCAAAAAATGGGAGTAGTGAGCATGAAAGGAAAATAGATAATATTCTTAGTCAAATGACTCTCGAGGAAAAGATTGGCCAGCTGGTTCAGAAGAACAGCGACTTCGAAAACCTTGAAGAAATGATTAGAAGCGGAAACATTGGCTCGGTAATAAACGAAGTTAACCCCGAGAGAATTCTAAAACTACAAAAAATTGCAACTGAGGAAAGTCGCCTCGGAATACCACTATTAATTGGACGTGATGTAGTTCACGGTTTTCGAACAATTATGCCAATTCCGCTGGGACAAGCCGCCACTTGGAATACGAATCTTGTTGAGCAAGGAGCCAGAGTTGCTGCTACCGAAGCCGCTTCGCAGGGGATTCGCTGGAGCTTTGCTCCAATGATTGATGTTACCCGCGATCCACGCTGGGGGCGAGTTGCCGAAGGGTTTGGTGAGGATTCCTACCTAACTGGCGCAATGGGCTCAGCGGTTGTGAAAGGCTTTCAGGGAGAAAATCTCTCAAACCCAAATTCCATTGCTGCCTGCGTAAAACATTTTGCAGCCTACGGGTGGGCTGAAGGCGGGCGCGATTACAACTCGGCAAATATTTCTGAGAATGATCTTTACGATATTATCCTTCCCCCTTTCAAAAAATGTATTGACGTTGGAGCAGCAAGCATTATGACTGCTTTCAACGACATTAACGGAATTCCTGCATCAGGAAACTCATATTTACTAAACGATTTGCTTCGCAAAAAATGGAACTATAACGGTGTGGTTTTAAGCGATTGGGAATCAACCGCTCAAATGATAACGCATGGTTACACCCCAAGTTATAAAGAAGCCGCATACAAAGCGTTTAATGCATCGTTAGATATGGAAATGGTTAGCAGAACCTACGAGGAGAATCTTGAAGAACTTTTAAATGAAGGGAGAATTGAAGAAAGTCAAATTGACGA
>CAZLXF010000063.1:6684-13861 GCA_964563065.1 uncultured Rikenellaceae bacterium
AGGATGCAATCACTCCTTTGCAATCGCTTCGCGAAGTTTCTGAAATTCTGGGAATAAAAATTTTCTACCACAAAGGGCTTGAGTTAAGCCGTTCAAAAAATATTGAGGATTGGAGTAGCATTCAAAATGACGTACTTCAATCTGACTTAGTGTTACTTTTCCTTGGAGAGGAATCAATCCTTTCGGGTGAGGCGCACAGCCGGGCTGATATCAATCTTCCCGGCGCACAAATGGAGCTGGTAAGTAAGGTAGCCGCTTTAGGGAAACCTATTGTGGCTACCATTATGGCCGGCAGGCCATTAACTTTCTACGAAATTGAACCGAAGCTGGATGCAATTCTATACGCTTGGCATCCCGGAACCATGGCTGGTCCAGCATTAGCAGATTTGCTATTTGGAATAGTTTCACCTTCGGCAAAATTGCCAATTACTTTTCCAAAACATGTGGGACAAATTCCAATTTACTACAACCACAAAAATACGGGAAAACCAGCCAGCAACGAAACCTGGGTAAAAATTGATGACATTCCACGCGAAGCGGTTCAATACTCCATTGGAAATACATCCCTTTACCTCGATTACGGATTTGAGCCAATGTATCCATTTGGTTACGGGCTCTCCTACTCCACTTTCGAATTTTCAAACATCAAGTTGGAGAAGAATAAACTTGCAGTGGGTGACACTCTAATTATTTCAGGAGAAATAAAAAACACAGGGAAATTCTCTGCTGCCGAAGTTGTTCAAGTATATACGCACCAGCTATTTGGAAGTAGAACCAGACCTGTAAAGGAGTTGAAGGCATTTTCAAAAATCAGGTTAAATACCGAAGAAACAAAAAATTTCCTTTTCAAAATAAGCACGAATGATTTGAGTTTCCACAATCCCGAAATGGAATCAGTAGTTGAGTCAGGTAAGTATTTTCTGTGGGTTGGTAACAGTTCCCAGGAAGGTGTGAAAATCGAATTCGAAATAATTTAACGAACCATTAAGTCAATAATTATGACAAAAAAAACTTACACAATCTTCATCTCTCTTGTAGTTGCCTTGGGCGGATTTTTGCTTGGTTTCGATAGCGCCGTAATTTCGGGCGCCACACCGTTCTACAAGGAAACCTTCGGGTTGAATTCAGGGTCGATGCTTATTGGGTTTTCGGTAAGTTCACTTATTCTTGGGGCAATTCTTGGAAACATTGTTGCTGGTTGGTTTGCCGACAAGTTTGGCCGTCGTAAAATACTGATGATAACAGCCTTACTCTTTATTATCAGCGCTGTTTACACAGCATTTTCATACAACATTGTGAGTTTTATTGCTGCGCGAGTAATTGGCGGACTAGGGGTTGGAATGGCAATTCTAATTGCTCCTATGTACATTGCCGAGATTGCTCCACGCAAACTGCGAGGAACACTTGTTACATTCAACCAGCTGAATATTGTACTTGGAATTTCAATTGCATACTTCTCCAACTACTATTTCCAGCAAACCATCGCCGATCCTGACTTTAAGTGGAGAATTATGCTTGGAGTTGAGGCGGTGCCCGCACTTATCTACTTCCTACTTCTGTTTTTTGTTCCTCGTAGTCCAAGGTGGCTTCTTCAACGAAATAATGATGCTGAAGCGCGCGGTGTGCTTGTAAAAATTCATGGGAAAGAGCAATCTGAAATTGAACATCGCGAAATTTGTGCCAGCCTCAACGATGAGAGCAACAAGGAAAAAGCCCGCTGGGCCGATGTTTTCTCAAAAAGAATGAAGCTGGTTCTAATTATCGGATTCGGAATAGCTTTCTTCCAGCAAATTACCGGAATAAACGCAATTTTCTACTACGCTCCCATGATTTTTGAGATGGCCGGTGGTGGCAAGGATGCAGCATTTATGCAGGCTGCAATACTTGGCGTTACAAACGTTGCAATGACCGTTGTTGCCATGTTCCTAATCGATAAACTTGGGCGAAAACCGCTTCTCTACATTGGTGCAGTAGGAATTGCCATTTCGTTAGCAATTGTTGGCATGTCATTCGGAAATGCAAAATACACTATCGACGAAGAATCGATGCAAAATCTAACGCAGGAAATTTCGCAGCTAGAGAACTATTCAAAACACGCTGAAAATGTTAGCAAACTTAACCAGCTTAAAGGCAACTCCTTTAAAAACGAAGTTGCATTTTTCAGTCTGGTTAAAAAAACGGTTGGGGTTGAAACATACAATAGCCTTAAGGAAACTATTCTAAAACATTCCATTACAATCAACCCGGTTTGGGTTCTGATTGGTCTACTTATGTTTGTTGCCTCATTTGCAATATCCATGGGACCGGTAATGTGGACTCTACTTTCCGAAATATTCCCCAACAAACTTCGTGGATTAGCAATTTCAATTATGGGTTTCTGGAATTCCATCGTGAGTTTCTCCGTGGCAACAATTTTTCCTGCACAGCTCGAACACCTTGGTTCAAGCGCAACATACTTCATCTACTCTTTCTTCGGTGTATTAACCCTCATCTTCGTTTGGCGATTTGTTCCCGAAACAAAGGGAAAATCCCTTGAAGAGTTGGAAGAAAAACTTATAAAATAAATCATCATGAAAACTCTCAAATTCTTTTCGCTAGCAATAATTTCGTTAATCCTGTTTTCGTGTAACGTTGAAAACGGTAAAAAGGATGAAACAGTAAAAGATGAACCATCACAAGTAGAACTTCGAAATACCAACGGAAAATATCGCCTGTATGTAAACGGTGAAGATTTTTTTGTGCAAGGAGCCGGATGCGAGTTTGGAGCTTGCAACCTTGTTGCATTTCATGGCGGTAACTCCATTCGAACCTGGCGAGTGAATAACGGTGAAAAAACTGGGAAAGAAGTTCTCGACAATGCGCTGGAGAATGGATTAATGGTGATGATGGGAATTGATATGGCCAAGGAAAGGCACGGTTTCGATTATGACGATGAGACAGCAGTTGCCGCTCAGTTTGAATCTGTTAAAAAGGATGTCATCGAGCTGAAGGATCATCCTGCCTTACTGGGATGGGGAATTGGCAACGAGCTTAACCTTCACTACACCAACGATAAAGTTTGGAATGCAGTAGAAGATGTTGCAAAAATGATTAAGGAAGTTGACGGTAACCACGTAGTTACAACCATGCTTGCCGGAATTGGAAAAAGAGAAGCAGATTACATCACAAAAAATTGTCCAAGTTTGGATTTTATCTCCATTCAAATGTACGGCGATATTGTAAATCTTGCACAACGCATTAAGGACGCTGGTTACGAAGGCCCTTACCTTGTTACCGAGTGGGGCGCAACCGGCCACTGGGAAATGCCACAAACCGAGTGGGGCTCACCCATTGAACAAACTTCTACTGAAAAAGCCGAAGCGCTAAAGTTCCGTTACGAGAAAGTTATTATGGCCGATACGGCCAAATGTTTAGGTTCCTACGTTTTCCTTTGGGGGCAAAAGCAGGAACGCACTCCAACCTGGTACGGTTTAATTACCGAAAACGGTGAAAAAACCGAAGCAATAAACGTAATGGAGTACCTTTGGACTGGCAGCTGGCCAAAGAAAATGGCTGCAAAAATTGTTGATGCCAAAATTGAAGGCAAAGGCGGACGATTCGATAACGTAACGCTTAGCACAAATTCCGAGTACAACGCTAATGTTGAAATCAATCATCCAAAGCCCGAAATTCTTACAGCCAGAGCTGAAATCCTTCCCGAACCAGTTGAAGTTAGCGATGGTGGCGATTTTGAACCTCGCCCAAAAACTATTGAAGGATTAATTACCAATGCAGATATTTCCAAGGTAACTTTCAAATCACCTACAGAAAAAGGCAAATACCGCCTATTCATTTACATTGCCGACGACGATTCAAACGTAGCAACAGTTAACATTCCATTTTTAGTGCAGTAGCAAAAAATGAGCAGCAGAATTCCACATATTGCCAACCAACAGGTTCATCACAAAAACAAGGAAGTGAATGGTTTCCTAACAGAATTTGATGGCGAGTCGATGTACTGCATCGAAAATTTCGACCAAATGGAACCGTTCCTGATGAGCATTGTAAGCAGCTCCGATCTCTGGATGTACGTTTCCAGCAGCGGCGGACTAACTGCCGGAAGGCAAAACTGCAACAACGCTCTTTTTCCCTACTACACCGACGATAAGATTCACGATTCAGCAGAAATCACCGGACCAAAAACCATTGTCAGAATAATTCTTGACGATAAAATCTTGATTTGGGAACCATTTTCAAAATATTTCCCCGGACTGTACAATATCAGCCGGAACTTGTATAAAAATACTGCCGGAAGCAGAATCGTTTTCGAGGAGATTAATCACGATCTGGAAATTAAATTTTCCTACAGCTGGTCGAGCAGCGAAGAGCTGGGATGGATTCGGAAATGTTCCATTTCAAATTTATCTACAAATACTTTTGATATTGAAATTCTGGACGGTTTGCAGAATGTTATTCCCTACGGAATAACTCGCGAAACCCAGAGTATGATGAGCACGCTGATGGATGCGTACAAAGTTGCCGAGTGGATTCCCGATTCAAACATGGCACTTTTCAGAATGTCGTCAATTCCAGTGGACAGAGCCGAACCGAGCGAAGCGCTTCGCACTAACTTTATCTGGACTTACGGTTTTAACCAAAAAAATATTCTTCTCAGTTCAAGGCAAATTTCAAATTTCAGATTTGAAGGAAAAGTTGATTCAGAATTTGAAGTATTTGGACAAAAAACTGCAATTTTTGTTGGCGACACTATTTCTCTTTCTCCAAACGAAAGTAAAAGTTGGTATTTCGTTGCCGATGTTTCCAAGGATAGTTCAGAAATAATTGCTCTGCAGAAAAAAATTGATGACGCAGAAAATATAGAAATCCTGATTGAAACATCCGTCGCTACCAGCGAACAGAAATTGCACAATTTGGTCTCGCTAGCCGATGGCATTCAACATACAGGCGATTCGCTGAACGACCGCAGGCACTTTGCCAATGTTATGTTCAACATTATGCGGGGTGGAATTTTCGAGAACGGTTACGAAATTAACGTAAACGATTTTTTAAAACATCTCGAGCAGTCGAACAAGCTAGTTTTTGAACTTCACAAAGAAAAATTTGCTGGAATAGAGTCAGCCGATATCGAAACCATTTATGAAATTGCAAGGCAAAGCAACGATCCCGACCTGATTCGAATTTCATTCGAATATCTACCAATTAGTTTCAGCCGCAGGCATGGCGACCCAAGTCGTCCGTGGAACTTCTTCGATATTAACATAAAAAATCCCGATGGCACTCCTTCGTTGAACTACCAAGGGAACTGGCGCGATATTTTCCAGAACTGGGAAACGTTGGGTTTCTCGTTCCCAGAGTTTCTTTCAGGAATGATTTGCCGTTTCCTAAACGCATCCACTGCCGATGGTTACAATCCTTACCGAATTACCCGCAATGGTTTCGACTGGGAAGTTCCCGAACCCGAAAATCCATGGGCGTACATTGGCTACTGGGGCGATCATCAGATAATTTATCTGCTAAAGTTCCTCGAACTTTTTGAGAAATTCTACCCGGGCCAAATCTTCAAAACATTCAACCATTCAATTTTCGTTTACGCCAACGTTCCCTACCAAATTAAGAATTTCGAAGGAATTATTAAGAATCCACAGGATACAATTATTTTCGACAGGCAGAAGCACATCGAGCTGATCCAGAAAAGTGAAACTCTTGGTTCCGACGGGAAACTGTTCACCAATCGTCAGGGCAAAATTGCACGGGCTTCGTTTATGGAGAAAATTCTGGTTAGCTTGCTAACCAAGCTTAGCAACTTTGCTCCCGATGCAGGAATTTGGCTCAACACGCAACGCCCCGAGTGGAACGATGCAAATAATGCGCTGGTTGGCCACGGTGCATCAATGGTTACGCTTTACCACTTGCGCCGTTTCGTAAAATTCTTCGCAAAAATTTCTGCTAACACAGAGAATAAAACTTTTACAATTTCATCGGAGGTTCACGCTTTCTGGTTCGGAATTTCATCAACCTTACTAAAGCATTACCCAAACTTACACAAGGGTTTTAGTAATTCGAATAGAAAATCGATTATTTACGAACTTGGTGAAGCCGGTAGCAACTACAGGCAAAAAGTTTACAGCAATTTTAGCGGCGATAAAGTTGAAATTGAGAAAGATAAACTACTTCATTTCTTCGAAATGGTTACTGAGTATATCGATCAGAGTATTTCATCCAATAAACGTTCCGATGGACTTTACCACTCATACAACCTTTTGGAGTTCAACGAAGATTCTGTTCAAGTTCAAAATCTCCAGCTAATGCTCGAAGGGCAGGCAGCCATTATCAGCAGCGAATTCCTTAACGTTGAGGAAATTACAAAACTCATGGATGCTCTTTTTAGGAGCGAACTGTGGCGTGCCGATCAGCAAAGTTTTATGCTGTACCCAACCAAAAAACTACCAGATTTTCTAGAAAAAAATATAATTCCTAAAGAGCTGGTTGAATGTTCAAATCTTTTAAAGGAACTAATTTCTATCGGCAACAGCTACATTGTTAAGCAGGACATAAACGGAAACTTTCACTTTAACGCCGAAATAAAGAATTCACAAGTACTAAAAAGCGAACTTGAAAAGATTAGAAAAGAGTTTAAATCGGATACATTTAGCAATGAGGTTGAACTGGTTTGCAGTATCTACGAATCCATTTTCCAGCATCGATTCTTTACCGGACGCTCCGGATCGTTCTACAAGTACGAAGGCATTGGTTCAATATACTGGCATCTAGTTTCAAAGCTTTTACTAAACCTAGGCGAATCCATCGTAAAATTCTCCCTTGAGGGAGAAAGCGCTGAAAGTTTGCAGCAACTCGTTAATTTTTATCAAAAAGTAAAGGAGGGAATTGGCGTTCATAAAAATCCTAAAAATTATGGTGCGTTCCCAACCGATCCTTACTCCCACACCCCATCGATGATGGGAGCGCAACAACCCGGAATGACCGGGCAGGTTAAGGAGGATATTCTTAGCCGTTTCAACGAGCTGGGTTTGGTTGTTTGTGATGGTGAAATTAAAATCAATCCTATTCTACTCAGCGAAAACGATTTTAAACAAGAGCTGAATTTCACTTACTGCAACATATCGTTCCAATATTTAAAGAGCGACAAAAAGCAAATTGAGATTGAATGGAACGACAA
>CAZLXF010000064.1:0-5485 GCA_964563065.1 uncultured Rikenellaceae bacterium
CGGGCGTTGTATACGTGCGTAACCGAATGAAAACCAAAGAAATTGCCACTTTTCTACAGAAGGAAGGTTTTTCGGCCGATTACTACCACGCCGGACTGTCATCGGAAGTACGTAACACCAAACAGGACGATTGGCAAAACGATAAAACCCGTATTATTGTTTCAACTAACGCTTTCGGGATGGGAATAGACAAGCCCGAAGTTCGTTTTGTGGTTCACATGGATTTACCCGACTCGCCCGAGGCATACTTTCAGGAAGCCGGCAGAGGTGGACGAGATGGAAAGCTGGCATATGCTATTTTGCTTTACAACAACTCCGACAAAACAAAAATTAAGCAAAGAATTGATACTGCCTTCCCCGAACCCGAAGAGATAAAGCGAACATATCAGGCACTGTGCTCTTTCCTTGGAGTTGCCTACGGGGGAGGCAAAGGAGAAGTGTACGATTTTAACCTTATGGATTTCGTTTCGGCTTACAAGTTAAGTTCAACAAAAGCATTCAGCTCGCTAAAGTTTTTGGAGAGAGAGGGATACATTGAACTTACGGATGAGTTAGACAATCCCAGTAGAATTATTATAACTGTGGATAAGAAGGAACTTTACAAGTATCAGGTTGCTAACTCCGAACTTGATGGGTTTATAAAAATATTGCTTCGCAACTTTGCAGGTTTATTCTCCGATTATGTAAGAATTGACGAAAAATATATTGCAAAACTTAGCGGAGTGAATCTGGCTAAAGTTACCGAGAACCTACTAAAATTAGGCAAGGCAAAAATTATTAACTATATCCCCCGAAAGAAAACACCCTTAATTATTTTCACCGAAGAACGGCTTGATGAAAAGAACCTTTTTATAAGTCGAGAAAACTACAAGGATAGGAAAGATCGCTACCTCTCACGAATAAACGCAATGCTAACCTACGCCGAAGGAACCGCAAAGTGTAGAAGCCAATCGTTGCTCGAATACTTTGGCGAGAAGAATGCCTACCGATGCGGCAAGTGCGATGTTTGCACATCGCGAAACGAGCTGAACATGAGCAAGTACCAATTCGACCAGATTCTAGAAAAAGTAAAATATTTGCTTCAGGAAAAAGCATATAACATTGAAGAGTTGGTTGATAGTGTAGATCAACCCTCAGAAAAAACGATTGCAGTAATTCGTTGGTTGCTTGATAACAGCAAAATTGTAAAGAATGATGAAGGACTTCTAAACTGGGGAAGAAAGGATTGACAACAATAAAACTGAACTATTCGATCCTTGAACTTAGCTTATGCCTTAGCCCTCTCATGCTAGCCACCCTTGCCCGAACCGTTCCTACAATAATTGGCGACTCCACAAGTAAAGGAATCCTATTTTCATCGTCACTTACCCATACGTAAAGGTATTGTCCCTCCTTAAAAACATCGCCGGCAATTAAGCTTACCCGAAACTTCATAGTTTTAAACTTTCCCATTCCTTTAACCGTCTTTTTCTCTCTTCCAACGAAAGTGTAGTTAGCATGGTACAACTCCCTATCGAGAACAATTGAAACAGGATATGTGGTTCCATATTCCGCATTGCGGAAGTTGAGATTACGAGTTGCGTAAATGGCAGTTACAACATCGTAAGTACAAGGCTCAAGTTTAATTTTTTCAAACTGGTTTGGTTCATCCCTTCGCTTTTCGCGAACATCGACTAGCAAATTGGGCCAATCGAACTTATATTCATTCTCTTTAGTGAAGCCCCCTTCGTATATATTGCGGTTAAAGTAAATTGGCTTAAGCGAAACCGGATCGACCCACGATTCGTAAAGGTCGCGGACTTTGAAAAACCAATCGTAGAACGGGTAGGAATAGCCAACAGCATGCAAGTGAAGAGCATCAACCCCCAGCTTCTTCTCGCTTTTAACGTTAAATTTTGCCTCGCCAACATCAGTCCAAATAAAAAACCACGTATAGCTCAACACGTAGGTAATTTCCTCCCCTACTCTAAATGATGTGTTTGTAACTTCGCAGTTTTTTTGAGCTTGCGAATAAACCGAAGGTAGGAACAAAAACAAAAGCAATATGCAAACAGTTCGCATTTAAATAAATTACACTATTTTAGTAATAACAAAATTACATTAGTTTTGTGGGCTAAAATAATAACAAGAAACTTGTTGTTATGTGAAACGTATTATGAAGCTTAATATTTCAAGTATAACAAATTTTTGGTTGCTAACCCTCCGACGGCTTGGGGAGAAAAGATTACTGCTAGTACTGAGCGGTGTTGTTGGAATCCTGAGCGGTTTAGCTTCGGTAGTGCTTAAAAACACCGTTACCTTCACCCACAATATCCTCGAAAGCATACTTGAAAAAGGTACAATCAGCTACCTTTTTCTAGCACTTCCAGGAGTTGGAATTATTTTAACTTTTCTTTTTGTAAAATACGTTGTTCGCGATAACATTGGCCATGGCGTTTCGCGAATACTATACGCCATTTCAAGGAATAATAGCCGTATTAAACGGCACAATACATACTCATCTATCATTTCAAGTACAATTACCATTGGCTTTGGAGGTTCGGTTGGAGCCGAGGCGCCAATTGTTTACACCGGGGCGGCCATTGGATCGAACGTAGCCCAGTTTTTTAGGCTAAACTATAAAAACATGACCCTCCTACTGGGTTGTGGCGCAGCAGCGGCCATTGCTTCAATTTTTAAAGCGCCCCTTGCCGGATTAATATTCACGCTGGAAGTTCTAATGCTCGACCTTACAATGGCATCGATTGTACCGTTGCTAATTGCTGCTGTTACGGCCACTACAGTTTCCTATTTCCTTTTAGGGAAAGATGTGCTTTTTACATTCCAAATTGTTGAGCAGTTTTCGCTTTACAAAATACCATTTTATATTATTCTGGGCATTTTTTGTGGTTTGATTTCCTACTACTTCACCCACACCGCCATGCGCATTGAAGGAAAATTTGCCAGTGTTAAAAACCCCTATAGCAAAGCAGTTTTTGGCGGATTATTACTAGGACTACTAATTTTTATTTTCCCTCCACTTTATGGCGAAGGATACGATACCCTCCAGCTGCTACTAAACGGAGAACCACATGATCTTTTAAAGAATAGCTTCCTGTTCCCATTTCAAGAGAACGAATGGATAGTTCTCGTTTTTCTAGCCTTGCTCCTATTCTTCAAAGTTTTTGCCATGGCAGCTACTACCGGAGCAGGAGGAATTGGTGGAACCTTTGCCCCAACCCTTTTTATGGGAGGTGTAGCCGGTTATTTTATGTCGAAGTTCACTAACATTATTTTTAATACCAACTTAAACGAAGGAAACTTCTCGCTAGTTGGAATGGCTGGGATGATGGCTGGAGTTATGCACGCACCACTTACAGCAATATTTTTGATTGCAGAATTAACGGGTGGTTACGGCCTATTTATTCCACTTATGATTACTTCAACCATTGCGTACCTTACGATTATGTACTTTGAACCTCACTCAATTTACACCAAACGACTGGCCGCTAAGGGTGAACTTATTACTCACCATAAAGACAAAGCAGTGCTTACATTGCTTCGGCTTGGACATGTTGTTGAGACAGATTTTATTGTACTTAACCCAGACGATACGCTTGGGAAAATGGTGAAAGCTATAAGCAAATCGAAGAGGAACATTTTTCCTGTGGCCGACACATCAGGAATTATGCTTGGAATAGTACTACTCGATGATGTTCGGGAACTTATGTTCAACACCGAGAAATACGAGAACACATACGTTAGGGAGTTAATGACCATCCCACCTGAGTTTATCATTGCCGACGAACCCATGGAGCTGGTTATGACAAAGTTTGAGGAGACCAATGCGTGGAATTTACCCGTTATAGACAAAGGGAAGTACATTGGTTTTGTTTCAAAATCAAAAATTTTCTCTGCGTATCGGAATATGCTTGTACAGTTCTCCGATGAGTAAACCCGCCTGCCCTTGTTCTAATTCATAATTTAAACATTCTTATTTCATTACTTAGATTTTCTGGCAAGCGCTTCAAGCTTTTCCATATCTAAAATTTCAATATTTTTCCCCTTTAGGCGAATTATTCCGTTGGCATTAAATTCAGATAGCATACGTATTACGTTTTCACGCGAAAACCCAATCATGCTGGCAATCTCGTACCTGCTAAGAAGCAACGTAAAAGAACTTTTATTGTGAATATCTTTCGAAAAATGAAGCAACAACTTTGCCAATCGTTCCCTAATGCTGTTTCTATTCATGTACCTTAACTTCTCAATCAATGGAGATACTAAACTTCGATTAGAATACTGCATAGCAGCCAAGGCAAACCTTCCGTTCTTTTCAAGCAAACTAAGGAATAATTCCATTGGATAAAACTGTATTGTAACCTCAGAAATAGCAGTAATGCTATAAAAATGCTTCTCGGAATTTAGAAAGATGGGGAGTCCTATTAAGTTAACTGCCGGAACAATATCAATAATATACATCTTTTTGCCTTCTTCTGTCTCAACTTTCACAATCCCATCAAGCACAACCAACATATTGGTTACAAACTCTCCTTTTTTAATTATCACATCACGTTTTGCGTAATGAACAACTGTTGATTTTTGTTCAATCAACTTAAAATCGTCGGGGTGAAGTGAAGATTTCAACCAATTCAACTCGTTCATGTTCACATAATTTGTTAAACAAAATATTATTTCTTAATATATTTTACGTTTAAAAAACCAAAAGAGTTCAGTTTTACACATAATTGTGATTATTCACACTTATACATGGTACTAACAGCACAAATTCTTAGATAAAAGTTAGCACAGAGAGTGTTTTAAGACCATTCATCTTTTGTAGAATTCAAAAAATACTATTCGTTTCAAATTTCTATACCATAAAAAATTAAAATAAGTAAGTTAGGTTTAGTATATTTGCATACAATTTTAAATACATCGAATTATGGATTCAGCCAGCCAATACGAAGGGAAAACCATTCTTATTGTTGAGGATGATAATATTAGTCGCGCTCTTTACCGAGAAGTTCTTAAGAATAAGGGTATTAACTTGCACTTTATGAAAACAGGAGCCGAGGCCATTGAGTTTTTCGAGAACAATCCGGTTCCCGATTTAGTGCTAATGGACATACGCCTTCCTGATATCAACGGTCTTGATGTATCGAAACAAATTTTAGCAAAATATCCTAGTACAAGAATCGTGGCTCAAACTGCATTTGCTCACTCGAACATGGAAGAAGCATGTTTTGCCATAGGAATGATTGCCTTTTTAAACAAGCCCATTAGCAACTTCTCTATACAGAAAATATTATCTCTGTTAGACCAGTAAAAACTACATTTTTCTACCATAACATACACATTACTTTGTGCAAAAAATAAACACTATGCAACGAGATAAAGCAATATTCGACCTGATTGAGCAGGAGAAACAACGCCAAATGCATGGCATTGAATTAATTGCATCTGAAAACTTTGTTAGCCCACAAGTACTTGAAGCAATGGGTTC
>CAZLXF010000064.1:5585-13769 GCA_964563065.1 uncultured Rikenellaceae bacterium
CACGGATCGCCCGTTAACATGTCGGGAATTTGGTACAATGCCGTTTCGTACGAAGTTAAAAAGGACTCTGAAACTGTTGATTACGAACAAATGGAGCGCTTGGCGCTGGAGCACAAACCGAAACTAATAGTTGGAGGAGCATCTGCCTACTCGCGCGAGTGGGACTATAAGCGCATGCGTGAAATAGCCGATAAGGTTGGCGCAATTCTACTAATCGACATGGCGCACCCAGCGGGACTAATAGCAGCAGGATTGCTCGACAATCCGGTGAAACACGCGCACATTGTAACCTCCACAACCCACAAAACATTACGTGGACCTCGTGGTGGTATCATTCTCATTGGCAAAGATTTTGATAATCCTTGGGGATTAACAACGCCTAAGGGTGTTGTTAAAAAAATGTCGCAGATTCTCAACAGTAGCGTATTCCCCGGTATTCAGGGAGGTCCACTTGAACATGTAATTGCTTCAAAAGCAGTGGCTTTTGGCGAAGCATTGCAACCCGAGTACAAGGAGTACCAAACACAGGTAAAAAAGAATGCTGCTGCAATGGCAAAAGCCTTCATTGAAAAAGGCTACAAGGTTGTTTCGGGCGGAACCGATAACCACTCCATGCTAATAGACCTACGCACCAAATTCCCAGAAATTACTGGTAAAAAAGTTGAAAATACGCTTGTGCTAGCCGATATTACCATCAATAAAAACATGGTTCCATTCGATTCGCGCTCGCCATTCCAAACCTCAGGAATTAGGGTTGGGACTCCAGCAGTAACCACTCGCGGTCTTAAGGAGAAACACATGCCAATTATTGTTGATTTAATCGACGAGGTTATTTCAAACATCGACGATGAAAAAGTTATTAATGCAGTTCGAGAGAAAGTGAACAATCTTATGAAAGATTTTCAGCTTTTTGCTTGGTAACAATACTTCTTTATAGAGAAAAAACCCTATCCAGAAATAAAGGATGGGGTTTTTATTTTAGAATAATTGAAGAAAAATATTTTTATCATTTTTATTCGTTAAAAAACGAAATGGTTTACCTTTGGGTAGATAAATCCTAAACTAAACCCTAATAGCATGGAACCATTCTCGATAAACCTTAACCAAATGGCCGAAAAAGGTGACCGTTACAAACGTTTACTAATAATTCTAACTGTTATTTTCCTTGCAATATCGCTAGGAACATCTTTTATACTTTACAGCAAGGACGACCCAAAAGAGTGGATATTCCTGGCTTTTGCCATTTACTCGCTAGTTTTTGTTTACTTTGGCTACGTTGGTTACAAGGCCGAGATGTTCATCAATGCAAACGACTACGCTCTTGAATACCAGTTCGGTTTCTTTAAAAAGGTGCCACAGAAAATTATTTGGGAAACCGTTACCAAAGTGAAACTTGGCCCCACATACCTTGCTTTCTACAAAAAAACTGGAAAACGCAAATTAATTCAACTTGGCTGGCTTCCCTACGCAAAGGTGGTTGAGATTAAGGATAAAGTGCAAAAAGTTGCTGTTGAAAAAACCATTGAACTTGAGATTGCAGACTACCATAAAGGCTAACTCATAATTACTTTCCAAAAATTCTGTCGATTAGTCTACGCTTCGGCTTATCCATTCGTGTTCTGAAATCGGGGCAGGGAGGTTCATTGGTTTTCCTATTTTTCGAGGGTGGAGCATAGCTAGTTTCCCTGTTCCAAACTCCATCGGGGTAAAGAACTCGCCTTAAACTATCCTGATCAACAACAGGAAACTCACTATCATTATCTAATTTTGCGCAAGCAAGTCTTGGGAAATCCATACTGATTGGAAAATCCATAGATTCTCTTTTGCCAATTTTTGTTAAGTTAACCTCTTCGAAACCAATCTGTATCCCGTGAAAAAGATTAATTGCTTCCGCTTCAGTGGCACACGCTGTTTGATAGACTATTCGCCAATTTATGTCATTACTATTCAAATTGGAGTCGATTGCGAAAAGTGATAGCAGCCTATCCGCAAGAAGCTGATAGTAATTGGTAATCCAATCATCTTTGCGCACCGGATATTTTGAAAAAATAATATCGATACTAACAGGTTTAACGAATTTCCTATGGGATAACAAGGCAGCAACATCATGTAGTTCATACAAAGTGTAACCATTCTCGAGCAGAACAAAATTACCAGACTGGTTTTTGCTGAAATAAGGAATCTCAAGTACTTTCAATGTTGAATCGAACCACTGAGCATTACCAATTGGATTTTTCAAAATTGCTAATGGAAATTTCTTCTCATGCTCCTGCCCAAGCAAAATAAATGGGAATAGTAACAGGAATAGAAGGAATATAGTTTTTTTATGTGGGTTCATGCATACAAAATTACTACTAAGCAAACGTTTCAAGCCCTTAAAAATTACATCTAGTTTATATCAAACAAGAATTGGCACGGAATATGAATATATAAAGATAAACATTACAAACTATGAAACGATTCATTTGGATTCTTGCAATTCTTCTGCCAATACTTGCTAACTCACAGGATTTTGTACGTTCAACTCCCAAGTGGTTTAAAAATCCCCCAACTGCAAAGCATAAAGTTTACGGCGTTGGAACCGCATCAAGCACCGATATGAAAACTTCTGAACAAAAGGCGTTACTAAACGCCAAACTTCAAATTGCAAAACAAATTGGCAATGTTGAAATTACTGAAGCCACAAACAAAAACTCATCCATAAAGAAGGAAGCTGTAACTGCGGAACTTAAAGAAGTAAAAATTATTAACCGCGCTTTCAAAAAGAAGCACGGCAAATACACCTCGTACGTTCTAATTGAAATTGATAAAAGAAAGCAAGGCAACTAGTTAGCTGCCTAAAAAGCTTTTAAGATTTCCTTTACTTTATCAACCTTTTCGTTTAAAAGCTCCCTGCTTTTTGCCTCGGCTATAAAACGAAGGTAAGGTTCGGTATTTGAAGGGCGAATATTGAACCACCAATCGGGAAATTCAACACGATAGCCATCAAAATCGAATGAGGCGGTTGGTTCCTCTGTAGAAACGAAATGTTCGCAAACGGCATCCATGGCACCCTTCTTATTCTCGATACGGAAATTTATTTCACCAGAATTTGCGTAAGTTTCAATTCGTGAAATTAATTGTGAAAGCGTAACGCCCTGCTTTTTAAACTTGCCAATAACGTTAAGAATAATTAGGCAGGCCAGCAACCCCGAATCGGAGTAGTAAAAATCGCGGAAGTAGTAGTGACCGGCCAACTCGCCACCATAAATTCCGTCGATTTCACGAAGTTTATGGGCAGCAAATGCGCGCCCAACGCGCCATGTTCGCATTTCGCCACCTAAAGGTTTCAGGTATTCGCCAACAGCTTTTGAAGTTCTAATATCCTGTAGTACCAACCCCTTCTGCCCTTTCTCCTCGAGGAAATAGTGCCCCAGAAGAGCGATCATTAAATCGGGTGAAATGAAACGGGCATTCTCATCAACAAACATTACCCTATCGGCATCGCCATCGAAAATGATTCCTAAGTCGCAACTCTTTTCTATAACAAGTTTCTGGAGATCAACAACATTCTCGGGGACAAGCGGATTTGCCTCGTGGTTGGGAAACGTTCCATCGAGCTCATCGAAAATATAGTTGGGCGTATCGCCCAAAAGTTCTTTTATAAGCAGCGCTGCCATTCCATTTGAGCAGTCGATTCCAATTTTAAGATGGCTATAATTTCCAACGTACTGTTTAAGAAAATTTATGTACTCGTTGCGAACGTTGTAGTCAATAATATCGCCCTTCTTTTGCGCCTTGGGCATGGGAGTATTCGCTTTAATTTTCGCTTCAATTTCATTAAGCCCAGTATCGTAGCCAACGGGTAGCGCATTCTCTCGCGACACCTTCATTCCGTTGTACTCCTTCGAATTGTGCGAGGCAGTAATTTGAACGGAAGCGTTAAAACCATGCTTTGCAGTTGAAAAGTAAACCATTGGCGTGGTTGCCAAACCTATATTGTAAACATCGGCTCCGGCGTCGGTAATACCGTTGCAGAGATACTCAAAAACTTCAGGCGATGAGGTTCGCACATCGCGCCCAACCAAAACTTTATCGGTTTTTAGAAGGCCAACCAAGTGGTAACCAATTTTGTAGGCGTCATCCTTGTTAAAATCCTTGTTGTATATTCCACGGATATCGTATGCATGAAAAGCTCCCATAATGAATTATTTTTTTGCTTGCTAAGATAATTAAAATGAGTTTAACTTGGGAAAATTGCCACAACTGATAGTAAAGGAAAGAGTATTTAACCCAGAAACTTTCCAACTGTAAAAAAGAAACTATCGATGTTTATGGGTTTTGTAATGTAATCGTCGCATCCAATCTCTAATGCTTTTATACGTTCCTCGTTCATAGCGTTGGCTGTTTGGGCAATAATAGGAAGCAAGGGTTGAAATTTCTTAATTTCACGAACGGCAGTGTATCCATCCATTTTGGGGAGTTGTATGTCCATCAAAACCAAATCAATGGTTCTATCGTTCTGGCAAATACTAATTGCATCCTCAGCATTTTTCGAAACCACTACAGATACTTTCGTAGGTTCAAGAATTTCGTTGAGCAACATTATTGACTCCTCAATATCTTCAACAACCAGAATTTTCTTGTCCTTCCAGCAGGGAATACTGTCGGTTTGTTTTTCGTAATTCTTGTTGCTCAACACTTCGGATTTACGATAAGGAATAGTAAACCAAAATTTTGAGCCAACTCCAAGTTCGGATTCCACTCCAATTTCCCCTCCCATTTTGGCAACAATGCCTTTGCAAATTGCAAGCCCTAATCCTGAGCCACCGTACACTCTTGTAACAGAATTATCAACCTGCCTAAAGCGTTCAAAAATAACATCAACATTACTTTTGTCAATTCCAATTCCAGTATCATTCACAAAAAACTTAATAAGCTCACCATTCAGCTCGTAGCCAAACTCTATGCTACCTGTGTTAGTAAATTTAAGGGCATTATTAATTAAATTCATTAGCACCTGACGCAACCTGTCAGGGTCAAGTTCTGTCACCACACTATTCTCGGGACACCGAAGCCTTATATCAATTCCCGATTTTTTAAATCGATTTTTTTCCGATCCAAAAAGGAAGTAAAGATCGGTGAGCAACTCGTTCAAATCGCAAGTTTTGTTACCAATCAAAATCTGATTAGCCTCAATTTTTGAAATATCGATAATATCGTTTATAAGGTTCAGCAGAACCTTTGAGTTCGATGTAATAATATCAACATAACGATCGACCTTCTCCTTAGGCAAATCGGGGCGTTGCTTTAAAAGTTTCGAAAAACCAACAATTCCATTCATCGGCGTTCGAATCTCGTGGCTCATGTTAGCCAGAAATGCGCTCTTTAAATGGTTCGATTCTTCTGCTTTCAATTTTGCTTCTTCAAGCAGAACCTGCTGTTTATAAAGCTCTTCGGAGTACTGTCGTTCAAGGTTAAGTCGTTTCCTCTTTAGCCATATTATGTATAGAAGCATAAAAATAACCACCACAAGAATTACAAGTGTTGCAATAACACTCACTACAATATCCCAATATTTTCGAATTAATTCGTAGGGCGAGTTAATAATTACTGCAGAATCTGGTAACTTCGACTTTTTAATACCATGTTGCCTAAGCTTCCTATGACAAAAGTAGTATTGTGTTGGTCCGATTGCAGGGCTAATTAATTTTGGATTTTTCCCTTGTAAAATATCAAGGGCAATTTCTCCAGCAAGGTAACCATGCGAACTACCCACAATAATTTTACCTCCAACAATGCCGTTGTTTAAGTAAAAATCCCATGGCCCGTATATTGGAACGCTACTTTTTTCTGAAATACATTTTACTGGATCAATGTGTCTGTAGTAATCGCCCCGGCTATCAACATTAAAAATCAAAAAAAGAATAACAGAGTTTTTATCTAATTTCGAAGTAAAATTCACAAGTTCATCCAAAGTAAAATCAGAAAGAATTTCTATTTTGAAAGTATCTTCAAAATCTTTCAAATAACTCTCAACCTGCTTTCTTAAAAGGTTACCAGTTGTTGTGCGGTCTAATACTACGTATACCTTCGTTATATCTGGATGAAACTTCTTGATTAATTTAAAGTTAGACTGCAAATCGACCTCTTCAATTACACCCGTAAAACCCTCTTTAAAAACGTATTGATTATTAATTCCGCAAAAAACGATGGGTATGTTAGGAAAAATATCTGAATGATACTTTTCCATGAATAGCAACGCATTATTATCTGTAACTAGAATAATGTCTATCTGAACATTTTGGTACTTTTTCTTTAAAAAGTTTGCAAATTCTTCCTGAAATGGGGTTGTAATGTTTCTTTTCGAATCGAGGTTTTCAATGTAAACCTCAAAGTGAAATCCTCCTGTATTTAATGCCGAAATTATTCCTGAATTGAGGCTATCTGTCCAGCCAAAGGAAGTGTGGTAGGAGTTAATTATAAGAATCCTCTTTTCGGTTTTTGCGTTAACACTATGTGATGAAAGCAGCAACAGGCCAATAACAATGAAACAAGCAAATTGGCAAAATCTACCAAATGATTTTTCAATTAAACCATCAACACCTAGCATGGTATTTATATCTTTGTTGGCAAAAAATTTTGTAAACGAATATAGGTACATAAAAACAATAATTCAAATTTAATTATAAATGATTAGCGTTCAGTTTAGAGATAAGCATGTTGAGATAATTTCTAAGGAGCTAAATGTTTCGTTGTGGCAGGTTGCCAATACTGCGAAACTAATCGACGAAGGAGCAACCGTTCCGTTCATTAGCAGATACCGAAAGGAACAAACTGGCAGCCTCGATGAGGTTGCAATAACAGCCATACGCGAAAAACTTCAAAAGTTAGAGGAGCTAGAAAAACGTAAAGAAACAGTTCTTTCAACTATTGATGAGCAAGGAAAACTTACCGATGAGCTGAAAAACAGAATTGAAAACTGCTACGATCCCGTTGAACTTGAGGACATTTACCTTCCCTACAAACCAAAACGTAGAACACGCGCCACAATTGCAAAAGAACGCGGACTCGAACCACTTGCAGAAGTTATAATGAAACAGTTCGAGAGAGATATTTACGGTTACGCCCAGCGTTTTATAACCGACGATGTTCCAACAATCGACGATGCGCTGGCCGGTGCCCGCGATATTATTGCTGAATGGGTTAGCGAAAGTGAAAAAGCCAGAAATATTGTTCGTCGTACCTTTCGCCGTGGAGCAATTATTCGGTCGAAAGTATCGAAGGGCAAGGAGGAAGAAGGTGTAAAATATTCCGATTATTTTTCATGGGAAGAAGATGTCCGTCGTTGTGCTTCGCACAGGTTTTTAGCCATGCGTCGCGGACAAGAGGAAGGTTTCCTTAAGGTTTCAATTTCGCCACCTGCCGATGATGTAATTGAGGAACTGCAACATTTTTTTGTGAAAGGGCATGGCGATGCGTCGAATGAAGTTGCCGATGCGGTTGAAGACAGCTACAAACGCCTACTCGAGCCAAGCATTGAAAATGAGTTCACCGCAGAACTTAAGGAGAAAGCCGACGAGGAAGCCATAAGGGTTTTTTCCGAGAATTTACGGCAACTACTTCTCTCTCCTCCACTTGGGCAGAAGAACGTTCTAGCAATCGACCCAGGATACCGAACCGGCTGCAAAGTAGTTTGCCTCGATGCTCAGGGAAATCTGCTACACAACGAAACCATTTACCCTCACCCACCGCAAAGCGAAACCGGAAAGGCGATGAGTAAAATTTCAGCGCTAGCCGATACTTACAAGATTGAGGCAATTGCCATAGGAAACGGAACAGCCAGTAGAGAAACCGAAGCCTTTGTGAAGCGTATACGCTTCAACCGCGATTTGCAAGTGTATGTGGTAAGCGAAGATGGTGCATCGATTTACTCCGCATCAACCGTGGCGCGTGAAGAGTTTCCCGACTACGATGTAACGGTTCGTGGTTCGGTTTCCATTGGGCGAAGGCTAATGGATCCGTTGGCCGAGCTGGTAAAAATCGATCCAAAATCCATTGGAGTTGGACAGTACCAGCACGATGTTGACCAAACTAAGCTAAAGGCTGGCCTCGATGGAGTTGTAGAAAGCTGCGTAAACCATGTTGGAGTTAATTTGAATACAGCCAGCAAACACCTTTTAACCTACATTTCGGGCCTTGGCC
>CAZLXF010000065.1:0-13642 GCA_964563065.1 uncultured Rikenellaceae bacterium
AGGCAAAACCTTTAAAATCTAACTGTTAACTGTTGAAACCGGTGAAAATCCATTTAAAAATCATTTTTGCTGCTTTGCGAATTTGCAGGAATAATTATTAATGCTAATTAACAGTTGAAAAAACTTTCTTAAAAAGGATCTTTGTGATCCTTAGTGATTTGGTGTCTTTGTGGCATCTATTATTCTGGCCACGAAGGCTCAAAGTCACCAAGTTTCACAAAAACTAAATAATACAATCACCTACAAACCAATTTAATACGATTTTGTTTTTTTATACATTCAACTGTTAATTCACATTTTTAACTATTCAAGATCCCTTTCCACATCCTTATCGCCACGACCCGAAAGGTTTATAATTGAAAGTTCGCCTTTCCCTTTTAGCAGCTTTGCTGCTAGCGCAACGGCGTGGCTCGATTCAACTGCCGGAATAATTCCCTCGAGACGAGCAAGCAGATTATACGCAACAACTGCCTCTGCATCGGTTACTGGGAAATAATTGGCTCTGCCAGAATCCTTCATAGATGCGTGCTGCGGACTAATTCCCGGATAATCCAGCCCGGCTGCAATGGAGTGCGATTCAATGGGATTTCCCTCACTATCAACCAAGCAGTAAGAGTATGTTCCTTGGAAAACTGCTGGTTTTCCCATTGAAAGGGTTGCAGCGGTATTCTCGATCGTGGCATTACCGCCTCCTTCTGCACCATAAATTGTTACTTCCACATCATCGAAAAAACCTGAGAAAAGTCCGATGGCATTGGAACCGCCACCAACGCAAGCAAAAATTGACTGAGGCAAACGCCCTTCGGCGTTTAAAATTTGAGTTCGCGCTTCCTGTCCAATTACGCTCTGAAAATAGCCAACCATTCGAGGATAAGGGTGCGGTCCAACCTGCGAGCCCAGTAAGTAATACGAATTGGGATGCTCAATGTAGTAGCCCAACGCTGCATCAACTGCATCTTTCAACGTTTTTGTTCCCAAACTGGTTGGAATAACCTCGGCACCAAGCAATTTCATTCTACGAACATTTAACGCCTGACGCTCAACATCTATCGCTCCCATAAAAACTTTGCAAGGAATTCCCATTAGCGCTGCTGCTGTTGCGGTAGCAACGCCATGCTGACCGGCTCCGGTTTCTGCAATTATCTCCTTTGCTCCCATCCGTTTTGCTAGGATAATTTGTCCAACGGTATTATTAATCTTGTGTGCACCGGTGTGATTTAAGTCCTCGCGCTTTAGGTAAATTATTGAACCAACATGCTCGCTAAGTCTTCGGGCATAGAACAAGGGCGATGGACGGCCAACGTAAGTTTTTAGGTAATGCACGAACTCGCGTTGAAACGACTCCTTTGCTGTTTCCTTATCGAAAAATTCTGCTAACCTCGCAAGCGGTTCGGCAAGAACCGGAGGCACGTATGCTCCACCATATTCACCGTACATTCCATCGGCATTATTCAACATGCTTTTTAAAGGACTAACTTCAACCTGAGTATTTATGATATTTGTTGTTTCCATGATTTCTGATTTTACTGATTTGGGTTTGTGTTTGATTAAAAATATTTTGTATTCATTCCGTGCACATTATAGCATTGCACACAGCACCCCGTAGGGTGCATGCTGTTGATGGGCGGGGAAGCCCCGCCAACGCCATGTCCAAATTAGTATCAGAAAAAAGTACTTCAAAATGCTGTTTATAAAAAGTTTATAAAAAAACAAAGGCCGCAGGGGATTCCTGCGGCCTTGTATACTATAAATAGTAGCAACCTAGGTTAATGCCCCCGTTTGAGAGATTAAACTATGATGCCACCAATATATGCTGTTGAATAAATTCATTCGTTTTGGGTTTTTAACAGTTGCAAATAAAAAACTCTTTTTTCATAAAACCAAATAATTGTGTAAAAATTATTCAATTTCTTGTTTTCTTCCTGGGAAAAGAAACGATAGAACAACGAATAATACTAGAGAAGCCGTAATTCCAAAAATATTTGGATCTAACTTAAAAGGAAGTTCAACCGAAAGTATGGTAAGAGTAAGCGTTGTTCCGCCACCAACCAGCATAGCCCAAAAAGCAGCAATGGTGCTTCCCCGTTTCCAGAAGAACGCTCCCAGAACCGGAATAAACAGTCCGCTTACCATAAAAGCGTATGAGTAAAGCATTAGTTCCAAAACGTTCTGCATTTGCCATGCAAGCAGTAAGGCCAAAACACCAATTACAAGAGTAATTATTTGAGAAACTACTAGCGTTGCTTTTTGCCCTTCGGGCAGTTTAAAGAATTTTCGAAGAATATCGGTTTGAACATTTCCCGAAGCAGCCATCAGGCAGCTATCGGCTGTTGACATAACTGCTGA
This sequence comes from uncultured Rikenellaceae bacterium, assembly GCA_964563065.1. GTDB lineage: Bacteria > Bacteroidota > Bacteroidia > Bacteroidales > Tenuifilaceae > DAOSWM01. The sequence goes on from CAZLXF010000065.1 coordinate 2,347, forward strand.
GAAGTATGCAGACATCATTAGTCCCATTAAGCCAACTGGTAACACAGTTCGAAGGAGTAGCGGCAAACCCATTTCAGCATCCAAGTTACTTCCCGCAGCGAAACCAATGTACTCGAACATTCCGTTTTCAAAGCCTACACGGGCAAACAACCCGAGAATTACGCCCATAAACGCCATTAGCGGATACTCAAAAATTCCGGCAATAAACCAGGCTCGTTGCGCTTCCTTGGTTGTACGTGTTGAGTAAATACGCTGGTAAAGAGTCATTCCTACAAACCAAATGGGAATTATTGTAACTGCCCAGTTTACCAGGGTTTGCCAGCTCACATTGCTAAGAGTTAAGAAATCGTGCGATAAAGTTTCTAGAATAACATCCTTACCTCCAACTGCATGGTAGCCAAGCGGAATACCGATAAAAATGAGCCCTCCCATTAGAACAATCCACTGAAAAGTATCAGTGTAGATAACTGCCTTCATTCCTCCCATTGCGGTGTAAGCCACCGCAATAACGCCCATAATTATTAGCGCTGTATGCATATCGAGGCTTTGGAACGAAGCGGAAGCCAACTTGGCCCCGGCCAAAATTTGCGAGCTGGTAAAACCAATGTAACCAATAGCTGAAATAATTCCTGCCATCAAAGCTACCTTGGGACTATAAAAATGTTCAAAAATCTGAGGGAAAGTGTAAAGTTTCAATTTTTGGGCAAGTTTCCCTGCTTTGGGAATAAGAACCACAGCGCTTAACCAGGCACCAACCAATCCAGTGAATAGCATCCACGAACCCGAAAGCCCCATAAGAAAACCCAAGCCACCAAGTCCAATGGAAAAACCTCCACCCACATCGGTTGCCACAACCGAAAGTCCCACATGGAAACTTCCCATTTGTCGGCCACCAACATAGTAATCGTCAGCACTTTTATTTTTCTTAAGAAAGTAGTAACCAATTCCAAGCACAAAAAGCATGTAAACACAAAAAATAACAATATCAACTATATGCATGGCTGCAAGTTTTTTTCTGCTATAAAAATGAAAAAGCAGATTGGTTTAAAAGAAATTATGGGCGACCGGCAGAATTGCTGATACGATAACCATTAAACAAAACTAGTTTTTTGTGCTTTTAAATACAAATTTTTATAAGGAGTTATTGTCCTTTATGCGGATAAATAAAGATTTTTCACGTATCTACTCCTCGTACTACGTGCTGATTATCTTTACATTGAATATATTAAATGAAATTTACCAAACAAGGTTAAACAATCCTTACCAAAAAAGTTGACCCGAATTATAGAATTTTGTAAATTACCTGTGAAACCTAAATAACAAAAGCCATGGACGAAAAATTAATTGAAATTGCCAACGAAAATTATACCAGCGCACTTGTGCTGCAAAGCTTTTTAGAATCCAATGGCATTAAGTGCTACCTAAAAAATGTGAACTTGGTTCAGCCAAATGTTTCCGATAATGTAAAGGTTCAAATTAGCGAAAACGATGCTGAAAAAGCCATTAAACTTCTTGCAGCATTCGAGCAGCCTCAAAAAAGTGAAACCAGTCTGCGAAAAATACTTGTACCATTAGACTTTACTGAACATTCAAAGAATGCCGCATACTTCGCCCTGAAGTTGGCTTACGTTTACAACGCAGAAGTGAAACTGCTGCACGTTTTCAACTCTCCGGTTGTTGACATGATACCATTTACCGATGCCGCCAGCATTCAAATTGATGTGGATATTAGCTACCAAATTCTACAGAAGAACGCCAAGGAACATCTGCTCAAGTTCTACCATGAACTTAGAAAATTTGCCGATGTGAATGGAATGGAGAAACTTCGAATTGGCTACTCGCTTCGCGAAGGTTTTGCCAGCTACGGAATTATTGACATGTGTCGAAGGTACAAACCCGGCATGATAGTTATGGGAACCAAAAGCGAGGGTTTTAGAAGTTCGGAACTGGTTGGCAGCGTAGCTACTGAAGTAGTAAAAGAATCAAAAATTCCGCTTCTAGTAATTCCCGAAAATGCAAATCTGAAGGATATTAGCGAAGTTAAAAACGTGCTTTACGCCACCCGATTCGATGACACAGACTCCATTGCCATAAGAAAACTAATAACAATACTATCAGGTTTTCAGGTTAACATTTTCTGTGCCAGCGTTACCGACGATGTTGAAAATCCAATTATTAAAGGGAAGGTTAGCAGTTTAAAAGAATATTTCACAAAGGTTTCAAAGAAAATTCCGCTGGAGTTCGATTTAATAAAAGGGAAAGATAAGGTTGAAGCCTTTAAAGGATACATTGCCGGTAAATCCATAAGCCTTTTTGCGCTAACACTACGCAAACGCAGCATACTCTCAAGGCTTTTTGACCCTTCGCTTACGCGAAAAATGCTTGCCGAAGCCGATGTTCCACTACTAATTTTTCCGGGGTAACAGTTTGAAAAATAGGGTGTGTCAAAAGTCAAAATGTATTTGACTTATTACTCTGTGTAACTTTGTATTTTCCCTGTGGTACACTGTGGTACAATATATTACTAATTCCACAGAGTTTCACAGAGTTTTTCACAGAGTTACACAATCGCCTTTTGAAACACCTATTTTTTCTATTGCATATTGTGGAAAACGTTGGTAACGTCCTCGTCCTCCTCCAGCTTTTCAAGCAGCTTCTCAACCTCGGACTGCTGTTCTTCGTTTAGCTCCTTGGTTTCGGTTGGAATACGTTCAAATCGGAACGATTTAATGTTGAAACCATTCTCCTCCAAATGCTTTTGAATTGGCCCAAAGTTGGTAAACTCGGCAAAAATCATAATTGTGTCGTCCTCGGCAAAAACTTCCTCAACGCCGAAGTCGATAAGTTCGAGTTCAAGTTCCTCCAAATCGATTCCTTCTTTTGTTTCAACCTGAAACGAACACTTGCGGTCGAACAGAAAATCGAGCATTCCGGTTGTACCCAAAGCACCACCATACTTTGTAAAGTAGCTACGAACGTTGGCAACTGTTCGGGTTGGGTTGTCGGTTGCGGTTTCAACCATAATTGCAATTCCATGTGGCCCTTTACCTTCGTAAAGAACTTCCTTATAATCCTTCTGATCCTTATCTGTCGCTTTTTTAATTGCCCTTTCAACGTTCTCCTTGGGCATGTTTTCCGAGCGAGCATTCTGAATGAGCAGTCGTAAACGTGGGTTGTTGTCTGGATCGGGGCCTCCAGCTTTTACTGCCATTGTAATTTCGCGGCCTAACCGGGTAAAAACCCTTGCCATATTGCCCCAACGTTTCATTTTACGGGCTTTTCTGTATTCAAATGCTCTTCCCATTGTTTTACTTTTTTAAAATTTGATGCGCAAAATTAGAAAACATTCCCCTAAACACACCAATTACTTTCTCTAAATTTTAAGGGTTAATGCCACAAAGTTTGTAATAATACAGTAAGAACTATCGTTGCACTAACTTTTCGAACTATTTTGCATTTATTTTTGTTTGATAATCGAAACCCTTTCAATAAAAAGATATGATACTTATAAAGAATGCCGAAGTTTACTCGCCCGATTACCTTGGGATAAAGGATGTTTTGCTGGCAGGCAAAAAAATAGTTGCCATTGAAGATTCCATAGAGCCCCCAAAAGGTGTGGAGTGTGAGTTAATTGAAGCAGCAGGATTGAAGCTTACTCCCGGTTTCATTGATGCTCACGTGCATATTGCAGGGGCAGGCGGCGAAGGAGGCCCGGCAACACGAACTCCTGAACTTCAGCTTAGTATGCTGATTGATGGCGGAGTAACTACGGTTATTGGATGTCTGGGAACCGATGGCATGACCCGCAGCGTTGAAAGCGTACTTATGAAAGCCAAAGCGCTGAGAGCAGAAGGCGTTTCGGCATGGATTTACACCGGAGCGTACCAAGTTCCAACTCCAACAATCACTGGAGAAGTTGGAAAAGATATTGCAATTATTGATGAAGTTATTGGCGTAGGCGAAGTTGCAATTTCCGACCATCGTTCCTCTTTTCCAACAACGGAGGAGTTAATAAGAATAACCGAACACGCTCGTGTTGGCGGAATGCTGGGCGGCAAAGCCGGAATTATTAACATTCATATGGGCGATGCCCAAAATCCCTTTCAACCAATTCACGATGCAGTGGCAAAAAGTGAGCTAAACTACAAGCAATTCTTCCCAACGCATTGCAATAGAAACGATTATATTTTTGAGGATTCCAAAGAATACGGAAAAAAAGGTTGGGTTGATATTACCACCAGCTCGTACCCATATTTTCCACAGTACGAGATTAAGCCTTCAAAATGCATTAAACTGCTAACCGATGCAGGAGTTCCCTTGGAACATATTACATTTACATCGGATGCCTGTGGCTCGCTACCCGACTTCGATCCAGTTACTGGCGAACTGAAACAACTCGAAATGGGACTGCCAAACGCTAATCTGCGTGAGGTTGCTGATGCGGTTACGCAGGAAGGAATTCCTTTGGAAAATGCGCTGAAAGTTGTTACTTCAAATCCTGCCGATGTTTTAAAACTTAAACAGAAAGGAAGAATAAAAGTTGGGAACGATGCCGATATTCTGTTGTTTGATGGAGAGATGAAAATTAAGTTTATGATTGCCATGGGCGAGTTTATGAGCAAGGAGTACAAGGCAGTGAGAAAGGGCGCTTACGAGTAGGAAGTTATTAAAGGGCAAAGGGAACAAGGTTAAAGGAACCAAGGTTAAAGGTTAAAAGTTAAAAAAGAAAGAGGATGGAATAACAACTATTTTTTACTTCAAATAAATGTTTCGCATTTTGTAACCTCATTTTTTTCAGCTAGTTTTACATACGAAAATTTTTGTTTTACAATTGCGATATTCAGCAGTTTTAATTAGTTTCTGTGAATACTTTACTCAAGCATTTCTGCCTTTTAGTTCTAATCCTCTCCCCTTTTCAAAGTTTAAAGGCTAGCCAAAATTCAACTCGTGAAAATCTAGCGGATAGTATTCGTTTCGAGCTTAGCAAATCCGATATCGATACAGCGTCGTTTAATCAATTGCTCATAGCTATTCGAAAAAACCGAAAACAACTAAACGAACAATACAAACCTCTTCTAATTTTATACATTGAGCAAACCAGAAAACATAATTATGAATATGGTCAAATGCAGGCTTTGGACAGGCTTGGCCTGCAAGAGCGCTACGATGAGAATTACGAAAAAGCCATAGAATATCACCAACAATCGATGCAGCTTGCCACTGCGCTAAAGGATAGCATGCAGCTAACCTATAATTACAACAACATTGCTCAGGCATACCGTAAACGCGATTTAAATGCGTTGGCCATTCGCTACTTTCACAAGGCCTTAAAAATTCAAGAGCAGATTGGCGACACCAGAGGTTCATACTTTACACAAAATACTTTGGGCGCAACATACCTTGTACAGGACGATTACGATAAAGCAACATTCTACTTGTTACGCTCACTTGAACAAGCTATAAAGCATAACGATAAACGAACTATATCATATAACTACGGCTCGCTGGGCGAAGTGTATTTGGCAAAAAATCAGATTGATACTGCTCTTCATTTTTTTGAATTAGGCAAGGCAATAAAGTATGAATTGGATTTTGATAAAGGCATTGCAGTTTCCGACCACTTAATTGGGCAGGCTCTTTTTGCAAAAAATGATTTAAGTAATGCGGAAAAATCGTTCAAGCAAGCACTGCAAAGGCATGAAAAATACAAAAACGAACGTTATCAAGCGCTATGCCTTGCTTACCTCGGGAAAATTGAGTTTGCCTTAGGGAATCTCGATAGTGCTGAAATTTACCTAACAAAAGCCAAAAGCATTGCAAAAAGGAAACACTCGTTAGAGAACCTTGTTATTGTTGAAGATGCCATGTTTCAACTATACAAGCAAAAAGGCATGCATAGTAAAGCATACGAGGCGCTGAATAGCTACCATGCTTCACGTGATAGTATTAGAAAAGTTAAAGCGCTAAGAAACATTCAATCGCTTGACGTTGAATACCAAACACAACAGCGCGAGCAAGAAATTGCATTACTTTCAAAGGATAACTACATAAAAAACCAGCGTATTCGACTAGGCATTGTACTTTTAGTAATGCTTACACTAACATCGGCTTTGGGTGTAACATTGTATTTTCAGCGCCGGAGGAACTCAAAAATGGTTGAGGCCAGCTTGCAGCACAAACTTTCACGTTCGCAAATGAATCCCCATTTCGTATCCAATGCAATGTCGAGCATTCAAAGTTTTATGTACAACAACAACCCAAATGAGGCTGCTAAATACCTCGGTAAGTTCGCTCACCTAAACCGCGCAGTGCTTGAACATTCTCTTGTAGAAACAATTCCTCTTGACGATGAGATTGCAATGCTCACAAACTACCTCGAATTTGAACAGCTAAGGTTTAATAATGCCTTTAATTTTACGGTAAATATTGATGATGAAGTAGATACTGAAATGGTTCGAATTCCCCCACTTTTCATTCAACCCTTCGTTGAAAACGCTGTAAAACATGGAGTGAAGGATTGTAAAGGGGATGGCAAAATTGAAATTTGCTTTACCGATTGCGATAAGTACCTAAAGGTTGAAGTGACTGATAACGGTTCAGGATTTAAGATAGATAAAACAAGAAAAGAATTTAACCATAAGTCCAGATCAACAGAAATAGTGAGCAAAAGGTTAAAACTACTTAAAGCTAAATACAAAGAATTGCCTAACTTTACAATATCCGATAGTGGCATAAATATTGATAAAGGAGTTCGTGTTACCATTTACTTACCAATACTATCATGCTAAGTAACGAAAATAGTATAAAGGCGGTTATAATCGACGATCAGGAGGATATCAGGGCAATCAACCGAAACCTATTAGCCCAAAATTTTCCCGACATTGAAGTAGTTGGCGAGGCCGATGGAGTTGAAAATGGAATTGAACTACTTACGCAAAAGCAACCCGATTTGGTTCTTCTCGACATTGAGATTAAAGGGGGAACTGGCTTCAACATACTACAAAAAGTAAGACCTTATAACTTTATGGTTATTTTCATAACCGCATTCGACGAGTTTGCAATTAAGGCCATAAAGTTTAGCGCAATCGACTATATTCTTAAACCCGTTAACGAAACGGAGTTTTGTGCCGCCATTGAAAGTGCCGTATCAACCTATGAAAGGAATAAGGTTGCCTTACAGGTTGAAAACCTCCTCAATCATGTTGAGGACAAAGGTAAAAACCGCAAAATTGTGCTTCGCACAATGGAGTCAATATTTTTGGTTGATTTACAAGATATCCTTTACTGCGAAAGCGATAATAGCTATACTACTTTTTTTCTAAACGATGGCCGGGTGATAATCGTGTCGAGAGGAATTAAGGAGTATGAACAAATGCTTTCGCCATACAGATTTTTTAGACCTCACCAACGCTTTTTGGTTAACCTAAACCATGTGGAACGTATCGACAAAAACGATGGCGGTTCAATTATTCTAAAGAGCAAAGCTTCAATTCCAATATCACATCGCCGTAAGCAAGCCCTTTTGGATTTTCTGAAGGGGTAACGCTTTCAAACGCAATCCCTACGCTTTCAAATACTCAGGGTAAGATACTAACCGTTTTCATTTCTTTTGTAGGAAAATGTTTTACAAACAAATAAACCTACAATGAATATGAAACTAAAAGCATTTTACCCAGCGTTAGCATTAGCATTTTTGTTAGGAGTAACAAGTTGCGATCCTGTTGATAACGGAGGTCAAATAATTGAAATTTCTGATAATATTTCGGAAACCGTAACGTGGGAAACGGGAAACACCTACGTTATAAATGGAACAATTCGAATTAGCAGCAATATTATTATTGAACCAGGTACAAGAATTGAGTTTAAGGAGGGTGCTGCTCTCGATTTTGCCTACTGGGACGATGAGTATGTTACCGTAACCGCTATTGGAACCGAAGAAAAGCCAATTATCTTCACTTCGGCAAGTTCTTCTCCAGAAGCTGGCGATTACGATGGGCTAAACTTCTTCTCAGGAGCAAATAACTGCGTTTTTAAAAATTGTATTTTTGAGTATGGCGGAAAGGACGAGTACTATGGAACAATTCAAATTGAGGAAACTAGCGTTGAATTCACAAGTTGCCAATTTCGATTCATAAAGAATACGGCAATCGTTCTTAAGCAGAATGCCTCATTCTCCCAATTTGCAAATAATACCTTCAATAATATTGAAAAACATGCCATTAGCATTAGAGCAAACAATGCTCACACCATTGGCGAGAATAACGATTTTGGCGTTTCTGCAAATTACGGAATACTTATATCTAACGATGAGCAAATGGATGAAGCGGGTAATTACACCTGGCTTGCCCATAATGCCCCATACATTATTGAAGGTAATCTGCGTATTGGAGCCGAGGGTTCTGGAGTAAATTTAACTATTGCCCCAGGTACCACTCTAAAATTTGCTATGGAAAAAAATATTGAACTAGCATACTGGGACAACGATTACGCAAAACTAATTGCCAAAGGAACAGCAGAAGAACCGATAATTTTTACATCAAACAGCACTGCCCCATCACAAGGCGATTACAATGGACTTTTCTTCTATTCTGGTGCACGAAACTGCGAGTTTGAGTACGTTACATTTGAATACGGTGGCCGTGATGAATACGAAGGACTGATAACCATTGAAGAAACAAGCGTGAAATTTGAAAACTGCACGTTCAGCAACATTAAGAACGCAGCCATAAAGCTAAAGAAAGATGGTAAATTTTCACAGTTTACTGGTAATTCTTTCACCAATATTGAAAAGTACCCAATCGATATTCGTGCAAATAATGTTCATACAATTGGTGTTAATAACGCGTTCAACATAACAGGAAATTATGGCATACTTGTGAATAACGATGAGCATTTAAACGCTGAAGGCGTTTACACATGGCTAAACCACGATGCACCTTACGTTATTGAAGGGAACCTTCGTATTGGCTCAGAAGGCAATGGAGTTAACCTTACCATTGAACCGGGAACTACGCTTCGATTTATGACCGACGCTGGCTTTGAGGTTTCCTACTGGGACGATAACTACGCAAAAGTTATTGCCGAAGGAACCGTTGACGAACCCGTTATTTTTACATCAAATAATCCATCACCAAATAAAGGCGATTGGAGTGGAATTTACTTCTATAGTGGCGTAACGGGCAGCTCGTTTAAGTATTGTGAAATTCTTTACGCTGGCTCTGATAGCTACTATGGAGCCTTCATGCTCGAGGATAGCGGATATAATACCATTACATTAGCAAACTCGCGAATTGCCTACTCTAATGGCCATGCTATTACTGTGGATTCAGACTCTTCGGTTGACTACAGCACGGTTACTTTCGATAACAATAACGGAGACGATTATCATCAACGATAAGCAACCTAAATCACTGGCACATAATTACTTTTTTGTGCCAGTGATTTTTGAATAATACTGATATAAAATCTCTTCCAACACAATACATCTTTCAGCATTTATGCGAAAATACTAAACAAGAAATCAAAAAGTCACTTCGTTTTACTACACAATTAATATTTTTTTTACCTTTAAAAAAAAGAATTTCTAAAAATAACACCTATGAGCACAACAATCATTATTATTGGAGCGGCAGTACTTTTAGTACTAATTATTATTGGCATGTACAACAGCCTTATTCGCAAGCGCAACGAGGTTGATAACGCCTTTGGCGGAATGGATGTACAGCTTAAGAAACGCTACGACCTAATTCCCAACCTGGTGGCAACCGTACAACAATACGCAAGCCACGAGAAGGACCTACTCGAAAAAGTTACCCAGCTTAGGGCAAAGGCAACCGACAAGCAAATGTCAGCCGACGAAAAGGTAGAACTCGACAATCAGATTTCCGGCGCAATGCATGGCATTATGGTTGCAGTGGAGAACTACCCCGACCTTAAAGCCAGCGAAAACTTTATGAATTTGCAGCGTACGCTGAACGAGGTTGAGTCGCAAATATCGGCTGCTCGTCGGACTTACAATGCGGTAATTACCGACTACAACAATGCCATTCAGGTATTCCCTAAAAGCATTATTGCCAGCATGATGGGACTGAAACGTAAAGAAGTATTCGTTATTCCCGAAACTGAAAGACAAAACGTTAACGTAAAGAATCTTTTCAACTAGATTCTTCTCAAAACATCAAACCCAACTAATGCTACGCATAATGCTGTAGCATTAGTTTTTATATTGTTAGATCAAACCCCTAAAAACCCCATATAATGATAGAGCGCAGCCAACTCGAGAACCTTTATAACACTCAGCTAAAAAGCAAGCTACATGGCTTGGAAGGTTTAAGAAAAAAAGTGAAAAAAGGGCAAATATTTGGAATATCGTTGCTTATTTTAACCTTTATTCTTTTCGGTAGGGTAAGCATTGCTCTTGAAAACCACAGCGAAGCACTTCCCTTCTTGGCAGTTTCGCCAGTTGCAATACTAGGAGTTATTGTTCTGGTTAGAACGTACAAAAAGAGGATGAGTTACCGCGAAAAATTTAAAAACGAAGTGGTTCGCGAAATAGTAAAAGTTATCGACCCCGATTGGAACTACGAACCCAACCAGTACATTTCTAGTTCTGAGTATCGAAGCAGCGACCTTTTCCGGCAATCGGTTGACAGGTACAGAGGAGATGATTTAATAAGCGGGAAAATTGACAAAACCGACTTCAGATGCTCAGAAGTACATTCTGAGTATAAAACCGTAACCACCGACAAGGATGGCCGACGCAAGGAAACTTGGCATACAATTTTCAAGGGGCTTTTCTTCCATGCCGATTTCAATAAAGAAATTAAAGGTAAAACATACATTGAACCCGATACCGCAGAACGGCTTTTCGGTAAGTTTGGACAAAATCTTCAGACCAGTTCAAAGGGTAAACTGGTAAAACTGGAAAACCCAGAGTTTGAAAAGATTTTTGCCGTTTATGGCACCGACCAAACCGAGGCACGCTACATACTCACTCCTACCATAATGGAGGCTCTGGTTAATATTTACAAAATGTACAAACGCAGGATGCACATTTCGTTTATTGGCTCAAGAGTATACGTAGCCATGAGTTTTACGAAAAATTTATTCGAACCAAAAATTTTCTCATCAGGCGTAAATTTTAAGGAAATTGAATTTATGTACAACCTGTTTATGGTGAACCAAACCATTGTTCAGGAGCTAAACCTTAATACCAGAATTTGGACGAAGGATTAAGTTGATTGACCTGCTTGCTCTACCTATCGTTAGACAGGCGCAGGCAAGTTGATTGATTGAT
>CAZLXF010000066.1:0-13639 GCA_964563065.1 uncultured Rikenellaceae bacterium
TTAAATTCGTGGCTTTCAAGGATTCGTCAATGTGAATTAATTCACCCCGTGGGTGAATGTAGAGCCAGAAACCTCCACGTGAACTCCGGCACAACAAGTTAACTTCGCCCAACGACAAATCCTGAACGCTAATGGGATTTCCACTAATTGATGCATCAGTACTTAGCATAACCAAGAACTGCGATTCGGCGTAAAAAACCGCAATCCGAAACGGATCGGTGACATCAACAAAGGATGGATTTCCAAGAGCAATATTTGAGTAGGTTGCCAACGCTGTTCCCTGTCTATCAATTTTTTTTACGGCCGAACCCTCAATAAACCAGTAGCCATCAATGCCATCGAAAACCGGCATAGCAGGCTGCGATTTAACAATTTGCAACCCAAATACTAATAAAAAACAGCAAATAGAATAGAAGAATTTCCACATGAAAGTACTAGTTTGCATTCATTGCAAGCAATGCATCAACATACACGCGATTATTGCTTAATCGAGGAACCTTATTTTGGCCACCCAGCTTGCCCCTACTCTTCATCCAGCTAAAAAAAGTTCCGGGTTTAATGCTTCGCACAATTGGAGGCCCAAGGGTGATTCCTTTATAACGCTTAGCCTCATAATCGGAGTTTAGGGAACACAACGCGTTATCGAGCAGGGTTGTAAAAAAGGTGATATCATCGGGTTCCTTCTCAAACTCGATTAGCCACTCATGAGCACCGCGGGCATTCTCGTCCATGTAAATTGGTGCAGCGGTGTATTCGAGTATTAAGGCTCCAGTTTTTTCGCAGGCTACTGCAAGAGCCTTCTCGGCATTGTCGATAATAATTTCTTCGCCAAAAGCATTCATAAAATGCTTTGTTCGTCCGGTAATTATTATTTTATGAGGGAAGGTTGATGTGAACATTACGGTGTCGCCAATCATGTATCGCCAAAGGCCGGAGTTTGTTGTAATAAGAATTGCATAGTTCTTGTTCACCTCAACATCGGCAATGGTAATTGCCTTAGGATTTGGCGATCCAAGCTGATCGGTTGGGACAAACTCGTAAAACACACCGTAATCGAGCATTAGTAGCATGTCGTTTCTGCACGGGTTATCCTGAATGGCAAAGAAACCCTCGCTGGCATTATATGTTTCCATGTAATGCATTTGGGGTGAAGGAATTAAACGCTGAAACTGATCGCGATACGGAGTGAAATTCACGCCTCCATGAATGAAAAGTTCGAGGTTAGGCCAAACTTCCAGCAAATTCTTCTTTCCTGTGAAATCGAGAATATGCTTAATCATCACTAAATTCCACGAGGGAACACCTGCGATGTTTGTTACGTTTTCTTTCAAAGTTTCGGAAGTAAGCTCGGCAAGTTTTCTTTCCCATTCGGGAATTAAAGCAACTTTCTGGCTAGGAGTTCGAATAAAATCGGCCCACCAAGGTAAGTTTTCGATAAGAATTGCTGAAAGATCGCCGTAGTATGATTCGTTACTGTAGTTGTCAATTTGGTGGCTTCCGCCAAGGGTTAATCCTTTGCCTGAAAAAATCTCGTTCTCAGGAAACAAATCGTTGTAAATTGCCAGAACATCCTTCCCGCCTCGAAAGTGGCACTCCTCGAGCGCCTCGGTGCTTACAGGAATAAACTTGCTTTTATCGCTTGTTGTTCCCGACGACTTAGCAAACCACTTTACTTCTCCTGGCCACAGTAAGTTTGTTTCACCTTTCCGTAAACGTTCAACGTAGGGCTTAACGCCCTCATAATCTATAACTGGAACATTTGATTGAAAATCAGAAATCCCTGAAAATTTATCGAAACCCAGCTTCCTCCCGTATTCCGAATTTTTCCCTTTCTCAAGCAGTTTAAACAGTGTTTCCTCCTGAACCTCCATGGGGAAACGACGAAACAAATCGATTTGATGTAACCGTTTTGTGTTAAGCCACCGAACCAAAGATTTAATTATTAACATATGTAAATTCTTTAATTCCTTCTGCTAAACCGACTTTAAAATGTTCACCGCTTTCGTTAAATCCTCCTCCGACTTTCCGAAACAAACCCGAAGCTGCTTGCTATCGAAAGTGTCGTGGTAGTAAAACGACATGGGTAAGGCTAAAATACTATAATCTTGCGCTAGCCTTAGGGAAAAATCAACGTCATTCTCTTTTGAAACATTCTCGTAACTTAAAACCTGAAAGTACCCACCCTGTGCAGGGTAAATGGTAAATTTCGAATCGGAAAGAAGGCTATTGAGCAAATCCCTTCTACTTTGAAACTCTTTCCCGTAGGGAAACCATGTGGTTTTTCCGTGAAGGTAATCGGAAAGAGCCAGCTGCACTGGAAGGTTCACAGAAAAAACCTGATACCTATGCATCAACCTAAACCTTGCCATTATTGACTCCGGAGCCATGCAATAGCCAACCTTCCAGCCTGGCACACACAACGATTTGCCAAGAGAACCAATTACAATCGACCTCTCGGCAAGCTTTGGGATGCTACAAATACTCGAACGTTTTTCACCATCGTAAACCAGCTCAACAAACGACTCGTCGCTAACAATAAAAATTTTTGTTCCGTTAACAATTCGTTGTAACTGCGCCAAGTCGTTTGGCGAGAGAACTTTCCCCGTGGGATTGTGAGGTGAGTTAATTATTATTGCCTTGGTTTTCCCGTTTATTAACTTTGGAAAAGCATCCCAATCGATAGAGAAATCGGGGTGCTTTAGAGGAAAGTAAATGGGACGAGCGCCTCGAGCCTCAATGGCAGGAACGTATGTTTCGAAGGCAGGTTCGAAAACAATTACCTCATCACCTTCATTAATAATTGCTGAAATGGCAGTGTAAATTGCCTGGATAGCTCCTGCGGTTATTGTGATTTCGGTTTCAGGGTTAAACGAATAATTGAAGTGAAACCTGTAGTACTCCGAAATAACCTCGCGCAGTCCAATTACTCCCTCGGGGGGAGCATACTTGTTACGCCCTTCGGTTAAATGCCAAACCAGTGCGTTTAGAAGTTCCGATTGGCAGGGAAAATCGCTAAAATCGTTTGCTAAGTTTATAGCATCGGGTTGGTTCGCAATTTTTGCTAGGTGCGAAACCATCTCCATGTTGGTTGATATTGATGGGAAATTTATCATGAATTTAGTTATGTAAAAACTATACAAAAATAGCAAATTTGCTTGGGAATAAACCATTCAAGGCAATTCCTTTGTCAAAGGTTTAGCCACATTCAACAAAAAAATTACTGAAAAACCTGAGCAAGGATGGCTTGCGACCGAACACCATGAACCGACTCCATGTGGTATGAGTAGTACTGCAACATTTGCTCAATAAAACTATTTCGCTGAGTATGATTCAACTTAATTTCACCACAATTACTAAAAGATGTTTTGAGAAGTTTACTAAGAAGTTTGGCGTTCTCTGCACCAAACCACATAGGATGGCTGGGTTCCATTGAAACAAAATTTCCGTTCTTAAAATCGAAGAAAGGGGTTTGCTCGCTGAACTCTCCGTTAGGATGAAAACCAAGGTACTTGCAATACTGCGAAACGAATACAAGGTGATAGTTAGGAACCCCCTCGTCAATTAAATCCAAAATTTTTATAGTGTTCTCAAGAAAACCAAAAAGTTGCGGATTGCTCTCCTCCTCCTTTAATGTTCGGTAAATAACTTCGCCAATAAAAAGTGCTACAGCACGCTTGGTGTTATCGAACTGAAGTGAAGTATGCAAATGGCTTGTCGACACCTCTTTTAATCGGCCAAGACCATGGCTTTTTGGCGGATAGTAAACCACATCGAGCAAACTAAGGGGTTGAAAATATACCGATTTGCTTTTCCCCTTTCCGAATGCATTGTTCACCATTACACCAACACGTCCGTGCTCCAAAGTATACAGGTAAGCAATTAAGCTACTTTCGCCGTACCTAACAGAGTGAAGCGCTATCGATTTTGTTTTTTGTAGCATGAAACTGAATCAGGTATGAAGCATTACGAACAGCCACTTATTTAACAAACAGTATTTTACCAACAGCCGATTGCTCTCCGTTTGAACTGGAGCAGAAGAAGAGGTAAACACCTGTTGAAACCCTTTCGCCATAAAAATTCTTTCCGTTCCAGGTTGCTTGTCCACCCTGGCTGCGGGTTTCGTAAACCAGGTTACCAGCCACATCGGTTATTTTAACAATGGTTTCCTCAACCAAGCCAGTAATGGTAATATCGCCCAGATATTCGGGGCGAACAGGATTTGGGAAAGCGTAAACTTTACCAAACACTTTTTCGGGCTCGTTCGAATCGGTTCGGTACGACACCATGCCCTTGTCGGTGGCAATAAAAAGTTCGCCTGTTTTTGGGTGCAGAGCCAAATGCTGAATATTGTTAGAAGGCAACGGGCTGTTTTGGGTATCGAAATGTGCAATTTGCTTTGTTCCATCGGCCGACTGAAGGTAAATACCCGAACGTGCAGTACCAAACCACTTTCGGTTTCCGCCATCAACTGCAATTGATGTAATGACCTCCTGCTCAAGAAGGAAAACCGCAAATTCTTCTAACACATCAGGAATTTTAATGCGCTGTGCGTAGAATCCCGAATCGAAAATTCTTTCGGGGTTGTAGCTAATTAGCACACCCTCGTTAGTGCCCACCCAAAGATAGCCATCGCGGTCGAAGGCCATGCTGTGAATTTCGTTGGGAAGAAGGTTGCCATCGTAGTCGGTTAGCTTAATTTTTTTGTAATCATCATCGCTTGCCGATTCAATATTCTCGCCTGGATTGAGCACAAAGAAACCGCCTCCTGCAGGAATAATTACCCAAAGGTGACCGGCTGGTGAGAACATTGCATCCGAAAGCCTGTCGGAGCTAATTTGCGATTGGTAAGGGAAACCGTTCCAAGTTCCATCGACCATGCGAACCGAAATGGGATTTGCAACCGCCCCATTTGCAACCCAAAGGTTGCCAAACTCATCTTGTGCCAAACCGCTAATTCTGCAGTATGGGCCAGAAATAACCGATTGCAAAGAGCTGTTCTCGGGGCCATACATTTCCAACAATTCGCCATCGCGAAACAGAGCGACTCCGTTCCCCCAGCTTGCAGCAAAAAATTCGTTGGAGTTTAACCTATTTGGAAGAATTCGAACCGCATCGAAATACTCGGGGTAACTTTGGGTTGACCACTCGTTTTCAGAAAACTTATGAATAGAAAATGGGTACCATCGGTTTCCCCACGAATCGGTTCGGGCTCCTCTGGCCACAAGAACTTCATCGTTAAATGGGCTAACATAGAATACGTTATTGTTATCGGGCCCATCGGGGCAAATCTCAGTCCATTGGGAACCTGCTCTGTACATCAATCCGTAGTTGTCATCGGCAATGGCAATTCCTCCATTACTATCCACAACTGTGAAGTTTGGTGCGTAGCGATTAAAACCCGAATAGCCATGAACGTAAGTTACAGGACCGTTAATGCTTTGGTAAACCTCAACCGCTTGCCGTGTAGAAACCGATAACTGGCTGTTTGTTACCGACAAACTTTTAAAGTATAGGTGCGTTGCGCCAACTTGCTGCCAACCTGTTTCAACATTTGCAAAAATATTGCACTCCTCATTATTTCCTGTTGATTCAGCAATTATCAAACTTTCATTGAAGCTTACCACCGCCTTTACTTCTGCTCCTGGAGTTGGTAAATTGCTTTCAGTAAGCCAACTCTGGTAATGAAAAATAAGGGGATCGTTCGCATCAGCGCTTTTTAAGCCTACGGAAGTAGCCGCAAATATTTTCCCATTGTGTTCAGCAGTTTGATAAACAACAAGTTCACTTCCGCCCTCGCCAATGTAGTATGTATCCTTAATTTCTGCCTTTTCAACATTTAGCACAACAATGCCAAAACTGGTAGAAACCAAAACGTCACCGTTAGATAGGAATAAAAAATGATTAATAGACTTTGAACCCTGCATGGGTTTCTCTAGAATGTAGGGAATATTAACCACTTGGTTTTCATGAATTATATCAAGATTACCATTCTCGTACCCTACCAAAAGCGAATTGTGAAATGGTGAGTAACCAATAGTATTTATTCCCAAGTCGGTTAAGCCATTTACCTTGCTAAATTTTCCAATGCTACCTTCAGCTGGGTTGAACCAAAACACACCATTGGAGGAGGCTACGTAAATTTTCTCGGACGATACTGCTGCTGCAATTCCTTTGTTGTAGGAAAAATGGTCGCGCCAGGTACCAATGGGAATTTGGCCATAAACCACATTTACTGAGAGTAACGAAACTATAACGAAGAAAAGAGATCTCATTTTCACAAAACAATTAAATTACACCAAAGTAAAACAACTTTTCGAGCGAAAAAGTATGGCACAACAAAAAAACCAGGCAATTTTCTACTACAAATCTTTCCCTAGTGGGCTTGATTTAGCAGGAATTTCGTAAGCAGTTGAATTGCTTTTCCTCGGTGACTAATGCTATTTTTTACGGAAAGATCCATCTCTGCAAAAGTTTCCGAAAAGCCATCGGGCAAAAACACGGGGTCGTATCCAAAACCATCGGTACCTCTTAACTCGTTAATAATTTTACCGTTAACTGTTCCTT
Organism: uncultured Rikenellaceae bacterium; assembly: GCA_964563065.1. Taxonomy (GTDB): domain Bacteria; phylum Bacteroidota; class Bacteroidia; order Bacteroidales; family Tenuifilaceae; genus DAOSWM01. The sequence goes on from CAZLXF010000066.1 coordinate 6,565, forward strand.
CGAAAAAATGTTCGGTTCCGTTTAAAACAAGAGCTACAACGGTTCTAAAACGAGCCTTTCTGTTTGTTTGCCCTTTCAGGTTTTCAAGAAGTTTTACAATATTTTTAGCGGGGTCTCTATCCTCACCAGCGTATCGGGCAGAGTGAACACCTGGCTCGCCATTAAGCGCATCTACCTCGAGACCAGTATCGTCGGCAAAGCAGTTGAGGCCAAACTTCTTATAAACAAACCATGCCTTTTGGGCAGCATTTTCTTTGAGCGTATGAAAATCCTCTGGAATATCTTCTTTAAAGCCAAGATCGTTTAGCGAACGAAGTAGGTAACTATTTTTAAGGATTTGGCTTACCTCATAGAGCTTGTGCTGATTATTGGTTGCAAAAATCAGCTCGCTGGTTTTATTACTCATGGAACGGTTGAATTACCTGGGGTTTATGCTCATAACAGGAATATGACTTGCATTTGCAATTATTGACTGTTCGTGAGGTTCAACAACAAAGGTACCATCGTCGTGCTTTCGAGTTGTCATTATCACAATTAAATCGGCACGAATATTAACGGCTAAATCGAGAACTTCTTCGGCATAAGGTTTGTTCCCGTCAACGGTGTAAACCTCATAACGAGCACCTTTCTCATCGAGACATTTTACGGCCGAAGCCATATTCAAATCAATCTTAGCCACCAGTTCAGGGTCGGAAACATTTGGTTTAATTAGGTGAAAACGAGAAACGTAATAGTCGCTAAAGTACGAAATCCACGAATGTTTCTCCTTGTTCTCCACGGTAAAATCGATAGGAAAAACAACCTCATCGTACCTTTTATTTATTGGAGGTTCCTGAATGGTAACGAAGGGAACCTTGGAAGCAGTAATAACTTTCAATGCCCAGTATTGACCTAAATCGACCTTCCCCTTTATGCTTTCCGAACCCATAATAACCATGCTTACGTTGAGTTCTGAGGAAATGCGGGCAATTTCATTCACAACGTCGCCAACACCAACAACATACTTTGGCAACAAGCCAAATTTTTCTTTGGTTTCCTGAGCCACCTCGTTTAATAACTTTTCGGCTCCATCAACATCGGCTTTTTGGGGCACAACATGAAATAAGGTTATTTTTTCACCAACTACGCTAGAAACACGAATAGCATGCTGGAGAGCATAATCGGCCACTTGTTTAAAATCGGTGGGGACAAGTATTGTTTTCTTGCTTTTTTCCATTGGTTGTAGTAATTTTAAACCATTAATATGTAAAAACGCAGAAGCCCATGCATGGGTTCATCTAAATTTTTACTTCATTTTTTTCGCCGGGCAGCAATTCTTTTGAATGATGAGTAACGATTTCATTTTTTTCGATTAGATTGCAGCCTTATAAACGATGGTACAAGGTATGAATTTTTCAAGATTAATTATTACACGGCATTCATTTTTTTTACTGCTATTATTTACGTTGCCTTGTATATCTTCACTTTCCGTAACCTACCAGTCAGATTACGTAATACCATTTTCGTACACAACCCACATAACACCACCCAACAACTCGTCTGATTTATGCTGTATCACACCCCTAGGTTCCGATAAACTCGTAATTGCAAACAAACGAAACCTTTGGATTTACGACGGGAAATACTGGGAGCCCATACCAACCCAAGGCTTAGTAAACGTTATTCCAAAAAACGATAGCGAAGTAATTGTTTCGGATTCGCTTGGTATTGTTATTCTAAAATCGGAAGAAAACGGGTTTATTCGTATTGACTCAGTTTTTTCTATTCGTAACCATAAAGGAATAGGGCAAATACTAGGACTTGCCCACTCAACCGATGGCACTATTTATTTTTCTACAACCAATAATATTTGGGAACTTTCGGGTGAACCAAAGCAAATCCAGTCTTCGGAACATAGCATCCGTATTTACAGTGATTTTTACTTTATTGAGGACAAAGGCGTTTTTTGTATAAAAAGCCAAAAGCCAATTATTGGCTCAAAAAAAATTGAGCAAATTCAAATTATCAACATTTTCAACATAAAAAAAGATAACGTAATTATTCAGTCGAGTTTCCCGTGGGTTAGTAGTGTTAATGGAGGAAAACTCATCGCCTTTGGAAACTTAAGTTCAACTTTTCAGCCTACTGATTTTGAAATTACAAAAGCAGCATTTCAGAATGGTGAACTGTACCTGCTTACCAATCGTGAAGGATTGATTATACTCGACGAAGAGGGGAACTATAAAACCCGAATTATTAGCACCCCTTCTGTAAATTTTGAGCAGATTACCAGCTTCTTCGCCCCATCGGCAAACCAGGTAATTGCACTTTCTGCAAATGGAATTCACATGTTGCAACGCCCCGAACGTGCAGGACAATATTCAAAAACCGTTAACCTTCATATCAGCCCAAACCAATTTTTATTTCATAACAAAACCGTTTACTGTGGGCACACAAAGGGATTATCGTATGCCGAACTTCTGCCAAATAATGCCCACAATATTTCATTTAAAATGGTTGATGGTATAAACGAAGAGATTTCTATGCTTGTTGAAGAATCGGGAAACATTATTGCTCACGGCAAAAAAACCTTGTACTACATAAAAAACAATCAGGTTGTTAGTTCGAAAAAAACTGTTCCTTCTGTACAATCAAATTCATCGGTAAAAAGTTCCAATAATAAAAACAGCTTACACCTAACCAACGAACTCTACTCTGAGGTTGCCTATATTATAGACAAAACCGACTCGCTAATACTGCTAAAACGCATTCTAAACGATTTTCCTGAATACAGTCCCCTTTGGATTGCAGAACACGCCTCCAGCAACCAACTTGAAACCATACATTTCATTGGCATTATTCCAGCCATGGAAACCATTAAACAGGTAAGCATTTCAGAAGACTCTACAATTTGGATTGCCACCTCTGACGGGTTAAAATATTTCACAACAACCAATGAGCAAAACAACTCAAAGCCTTCTGTTTCAATACACAGCATATCATTCTCCAGTAAACAAAAAAGGGTTTTATACAAGAATGGTTACTTAACAGGGAACAATACATTACTAAACAAGGGACAAAAATCGCCTGTTAGTAACGTATCCATAAATCTTTCATCCCTATCATTCTATAGAAACGAGCTTGCTACAGACCTTGTTCTATACTCAACTTTTGTAGAAGGTTATGACACATGTTGGACCAAATGGACCGCCCATAACGTAAGAGAAATTGGCAAGTTAAAACATGGCGACTATAAAATTTGGGCAAAAACCATGAATATTGCCGGAGAGGAATCGGACAAAGTTTACGTTGAACTAACCATTCTTCCTCGCTTCTACGAAACCAAATTTGCTTACATTTCCTTCCTAATACTTGCTTTTGTTGGTTTATACATGGTTCTCAGCTGGCGTTCGTACATTCACGCTAAAGTTAGGTTTAAGCTTGAAAGTTTAATAAATAAAAGAACCGAGGAGCTTGTTAAAGAGAAAGAAAAAACCGACAACCTGTTAGCTAGAGTTTTACCACACGACACAGCGTCGGAACTAAAAGAAAAGGGAAAGGTTAACACCCAACGGTTCAAAATGGTTACCGTGCTTTTTTCCGACATTGAAGGCTTTACACGAATTACTGATGAAACCAACCCCGAAACGTTAATCGACCAGCTTGATAAATTTTTCCTCTACTTCGATTCGGTAGTTGAAAGGTATAGGATTGAAAAAATAAAAACCATTGGCGATGCATACATGTGTGCCGGAGGGATTCCAGAAAAGAACCGAACCAACCCTGTCGAGGTTATTCTAGCTGCGCTAGAAATGATGCAGTTCATGAAAAGTATCACATCAAGCAGCTCGAAAAAAAGCAAGGTTTGGGAACTCCGAATAGGCATCGATACTGGCCCTGTTATTGCCGGGGTTGTAGGCAGGAGCAAACTTACCTACGACATTTGGGGAAGTACCGTTAATACAGCAAGCCGAATGGAATCGTCGGGGGAAGTTGGGCAAATTAACATTTCAGGAAATACTTACATGCTTGTAAAGGACTACTTTATTTGCACCTATAGAGGGAAAATGCCTGTAAAAAACAAGGGCGACATTCAAATGTATTTCGTGAACGGAATAAAACCGAGCCTCTCCGAAGGTATGCAGGGAGTTAAACCTAACCATGATTTTTTCATTCAGTTACAACTCATTAGGCTAGGCGATTTAGAAGATTTCATCCTAGAAAAACTAGAGAAAGGGTTGCCGAAAGAACTATACTACCACAATTTGAAGCATACCGTTGACGTTTATACCCAAGTAGAACTAATTGGACGATCGGAAAACGTTTCCAAGGAAGAGATGCTTCTGCTGCGAACAGCTGCACTTTTTCACGATGCAGGACACTTAATTGACTATGATACACATGAGGAAATGGCAGTAAAGCTAATAAGAGAAATTCTTCCAGAATACCAATACAGTGAAAAGCAAATAGATGTAATATCGCAACTAATAATGGTTACAAAGTTGCCACCACAGCCAAAGAACCTGCTCGAAGAAATTATGTGCGATGCCGATTTAGATTACCTAGGTCGTCCCGACTTCATCCCAGTTTCGAACATGCTATACAAAGAGCTGCATGAACATGGCAAGATTGGCACCCTGCGAGAATGGAACGAATTACAAATCAAATTTATAGACAAACACCACTATTTTACAAAAACCGCTCGAAGGCTTAGAAACGTAAACAAACAGAGCCAGCTCGATAAGTTAAAAAGGTGGATGGAAAATAATTAAAATCATTTTTTAAGCCAGTTTTGTTTAGTTTTAAATAATAATTATTACATTTAACGAGGTTTTTTATAGCTATTTTTAAAAAAATTACCGAAAGTATGGAGCCTACAAAAAAGGTAGTACTTGTACCATGGGATTTTACCCCAGGATGCGAAAATGCATTTTTACATGCAATGCAGCTTGCAGGTGTTGCACAAAACGATATTCTTATAGTTCGAATTATTCCCAGGCCATGGTGGTTTTCTTACCTAAAACCTAAGCATGACAACATGCTGGAGATTGAGGAGGAAAAGAAGAAACTTGAACTTGTTGCTGAAAAACTAGCATCCGAGCACAACATTACCCCGTTAACAATGGTTCTTGAAGGCAGACCAACTACTCTGCTTCGGGATTTGGTAGTCACTGCAAACATAAATCTTATCGTTTCTAACATCTCCTACAAGTACGGTAATCAAACCTTCGAATCCAGCCAATTTTTAAGAAACATAGTTCTAAAAAGCACGTCTATTCCATTCATTATTACTGAGAGCAAACCTGCGCACACTCATTATATAGAAATTGTTGTTCCCTTGGATTACGACAAGAAATACAAGGAAACCCTACACTGGATAATTTACCTTTCAAAATACTATAAGTGTAATATAAACCTTATTAAACCTTTTATAAACGACGAAGGGAAGAAGAAGGATATGGCCAATAACATATACTTCACCAAGAAAATGCTTGATGGCAATAAAATAATATACGGTATTAAAACCGCAAAACGCACGAGCTCATTCCGCGATGAAGTTTTTAAATTCGCAAGCAACATCGACGCGGATTTAATTCTTATTATGGCCGATAAGTATAATAACTACGTTGATCAGAAGGGGAAAGAGCCATTAAAAATCCCCGTAATGTGTATAACCCCTCGACCAAGGAAACTACAAGGGTTTAACTAGGTTGTTTAAAACTCCTGGCATAGAAAAACTTCACACGAAAGGAAATCCACAAAAGCTTTGGCTAATGAAGATTAAGTTAACGTTAAAGCAAAAAATTCTTTTACTTGTAATTGGGTTTTCATTCGTTGTATACACAATAGCCATAGGTTACATTAGTTTAATGGCACGAAAAGCCGCTTTTAACGATGCCATAACTGTTACAAATACTACCGCACAAAAATACACTTCAGACATCAAGTCTCTCCTAGAAAAAGATTTGATTGTGATGCGAACCCTTTCACAATCGGTGCTTTCGTATAAGTTGATGCCTGAAGAGGAATGGAAACGGGTTTTTGCAAAAATGTACGAAGAGGTTATCAAAGAAAACCCCTTATTCCTTGCCGTATGGGATAGCTGGGAACTTAGCCATATTGACCCAACATATGAAAAAGACTATGGCCGTTACGTGGCAGAATACTGGAGAGAAGGACAACAGATAAAAAGCAACTTCTCGTTCAAAAGCATGAATGGCGATCCGCTTGAATACGCAAGGCTTAAACGCGAAGCCAAGGAAAGCATTGAAAACCCATACTTTTATAGCTATACTGGCAATGAGTTTGACCAACAGTTAATGACAAGTCTCATCTCACCAATTATTGACAACGGAAAGTATATCGGTGTTGTTGGAGTTGACATTACCCTTGAAAGATATCATCCAATAATATTACAGATTAAGCCTTTTGATGGGAGCTACGCGTTCTTAATTTCAAATGACCTTCACTACGCAGCACATCCATACAAAGAGAAACTTGGTGAAAACATTCTGACTGATTATGAAACCATACTTGACAAATACGATGCCATTGAAAAAATAAAAAACGGGGAGGAGCATTCTTTCGTTGCTAATGATATTAATGGGGTTAAATCGTACTTTACTTTTTCTCCAATTATTGTAGGTAAAACAAAAATGCCATGGTCGTTAGCAATTATTGTACCTCACAAAACCATTCTTGCTCAAGCTAATAATAACTTTATTATTTCAATTATTGTAGGGATCATTGGGTTGGTGTTGCTCAGCTCCCTAATATTTTTTGGTTCCCGAATAATTATCGATCCAATTCTTGCGCTCACCAGCAGCTTAAAACGCATTGCTAAAGGTCATGTATCAGACGATGTGAAGTTAAAAATTGAATCTAGCGATGAAATTGGAGAGATGGCCGAAGCCCTTAACGTTTCAATTGATGGGCTTAAGCAAAAGGTTGATTTCGCCACAAAAATTGGCAAGGGCGACCTAAATTCAGATTTTGAAATACTCGGAAAAGAAGATTCACTTGGTTCGGCACTTATAAACATGCGAAAGAGCCTAAAAGAGGCTCATGAAGAGGAAGAGAAGCGTAAAAAGGACGA
>CAZLXF010000067.1:0-13577 GCA_964563065.1 uncultured Rikenellaceae bacterium
AATATTTCAAAGGTAGTTGAGAAAGATTTTTCACTTCCTCCAGAAGCCTGTTGGCTGTTTTTTCGTAAGCAGCGTCAACCATCAAAACGCCATCGGGACCAACCGAAACCGTTACAGCAACTCTATTTTCAACAAAAAGTCGATAAATGCCAGGTGCAACTTCCTCAGTCGATATGTTAACCTTAACGGTATCGTTTTGGCTTAAAGCAATGGCTGGTAATAAAATAAGGGCAATCAGTATTTTTTTCATGATTTTGATGTATTTTTTTTGTAAAACAGCTTTTGAAACATGTTTGTTCGCCAAATGCTCCTGTGCGAAATGAGGTTTCTTCTAAACCTTTTAACAGCAATTTTATCATATATTTACATTTTTAAAATTAAAAAATATATGCGAACCCGATTACATGTTTTGTTATTATTAACATTATCCATTGGATTTTTTCAAAGTTGTAGCAGCCGAAAAAATGGTTCAGAATCGAATGCAAACCGTGGCAGGGGAGGATTGGCGGTTGATGCAGTAATTGTCGGCATGAAGCCGCTAACCCAGGGTTTATCGTTGTCGGGAACTTTACTGGCGGGCGAGGAGGTTGAACTTCGTGCTGAAACTACAGGAAAACTTGTGGAGTTTCATATCGAGGAGGGCCGAATGGTATCGAAAGGGCAACTCCTTGCGCGGGTAAACGATAGCGAAGTTCGAGCAAAGCTCGAGAAGTTGAAATCCGATTTAAAACTGGCTCAGGACGATCTTGAGCGGAAGGAACGATTGAAGGAGATTAATGCGCTTAGCCAGCAGGATTTAGAAGTGGCCGTAAATAGGGTTGATGGAATTAAGGCAGAAATTCGTTTGGCCGAAGCTCAAATTCAGAAAGCAGAAATTCGTGCCCCGTTCGACGGACGCATAGGATTACGGAATGTTAGCCCAGGAAGTTTTATTGGTTCAACTACGGTTCTGGCAACACTGGTGCAGGACAATCCGCTTCGGCTGGAGTTTTCAGTTCCCGAGCGTTACGCCTATGGCGTAAGTATTGGCAAGGAAGTAACGTTTACTCTTGGACATTACCCAACCGAATTTAAAGCAACCATTTACGCTACCGAATCGGTAATCGATCCGCAAACTCGTGCGCTACGAGCCCGTGCTAGGTGCGTAAATCCAAACCACGATTTAATTCCTGGTTCCTTCGCCAGAGTCACTTTCAGTATTAACGGAAACGTTAAAACCATGCTCATTCCTCCCCATTCCATTGTTCCTGTTTTAGGCGGACAAAAAGTTGTTCTTGCAAAGAACGGCAAAGCAATTTACGTTTCTGTTGAAACGGGTATTCGAACTCCTACCTCTGTTGAGGTTGTATCAGGCATTCAGCCTGGCGACACGTTGCTTATTTCGGGGTTACTTCAGGTTAGAGATGGAATGCCAGTTAAAACTAACGTAGTTGACACCTGGTAGTTTGCATTTCAATCCTTTTGTTAAATCGTATGTTATTAAGAATCGTTACAATAAATTAAAATGAATCTTTCAACACTTAGCATAAATCGCCCAGTACTGGCCTCGGTACTTTCAATTGTTGTTTTGATTTTTGGGATTGTGGGTTTTACCTTTTTGGGAGTTAGGGAGTATCCCAGCGTTGACCCGCCTGTGGTTTCGGTTAGTACATCGTACGTTGGCGCAAACGCCGATGTTATTGAAGCGCAAATAACCGAACCGCTTGAAGCTGCGCTAAACGGAATTGCAGGGATTAAATCGTTAACTTCAACAAGTGCCGATGGGCGAAGTTCCATTTCGGTTGAATTTGAGTTGGGGGTTGACATGGAAGCTGCTGCTAACGATGTTCGCGACAAAGTTTCTCAGGCCGTTCGTCGTCTTCCGCCCGATATTGATGCCCCAGTGGTTAGCAAGGCCGATGCCAGCGCCGAAACCATTATGGTGCTTACCGTACAAAGCGATAAACGAAGTCTTCTCAACCTTTCCGATATTGGGAACAACCTTCTAAAGGAGCGCTTGCAAACTGTTTCGGGAGTGAGCGAAGTTCGCATTTGGGGCGAAAAACGGTATGCAATGCGTTTGCATCTCGACCCCAACAAGTTAGCAGCCTATAAGTTAACACCAAGCGATATTCGAACTGCGCTAACTCGCGAGAACATTGAACTTCCTACAGGAATAATTGAGGGATACTACACCGAACTTTCGATTCGTACTTTAGGGAGGATGGAAACCGTTGAGGATTTTAATAACTTAATAATTAGGGAAGTAAATGGTGTTCCGGTTAAGTTGAAGGATGTAGGAATTGCCGAGTTGGCTCCCGAAAACGAACGTTCTCTTTTACGTGGAAACTACGGAACACCCCAAATTGGGATAGCAATTACACCGCAACCCGGTGTGAACTATATCGAAATTGCCGATGAGGTTTATAAACGCATTGAGCAGCTAAAGAGAGAACTCCCTGAAGACATTCGGGTTAATGTTGCCCTTGACTTAACAACATCAATTCGTAAAGCAGTTAAGGAGGTTCGTGATACCGTGCTTCTGGCATTTGGACTGGTAGTTTTGGTTGTGTTCTTCTTCCTGCGAAGCTGGCGTTCAACCTTAATTCCCATGGTTACAATTCCAATTTCGTTAATTGGCTCATTCTTTGTAATGTACATAATGGATTTTTCAATAAATGTACTTTCACTGCTTGGAATTGTGCTGGCAACGGGCTTGGTTGTTGACGATGCCATTGTGATGGTGGAGAACATTTACTCAAAAATTGAGAAGGGAATGGATCCTTTTAAGGCTGGTTACGCTGGAACTAAGGAAATTTTCTTCGCAATTGTTTCAACAACCATTACGCTGGTTTCTGTTTTTCTTCCCATAGTCTTTCTTCAAGGTATTACTGGCAGACTGTTTCGTGAGTTTGGCATTGTTCTTTCAGGAGCAGTAATCATTTCATCCTTTATTGCGCTTACTCTTACACCAATGATGAGTGTTCGGGTTCTGGCAACTCGCAAGAAAGAGGGAAGAATTGCTGCTGCTGTTGGCCGTTTCTTCGATTCTATGTCAAATGGTTACGAAAAATCGCTTCGCAGCTTCGTGAAACATCGCTGGCTTGCAATTGTAATTGTTGCTGCGGCTGGTGCAGTTATTATTGGTATAGGCAGACTAATTCCTTCAGAACTGGCACCTCTTGAAGATAAAAGCAGATTAAGAATATCCTCAACTGCGCCAGAAGGAACCTCGTTCGAGGTTATGGATCAGTACATTAACAATATCATTAGTTTTGTTGACACAATGCAGGAACGCAAGGCAATTATTGCATTGGCATCGCCTGGTTGGTCTGGTTCTCGAAATAGTGGTTTTGTGAACATGATTCTTACCGAACCCAACGAAAGGAAAAAATCGCAGGAGCAGCTGGCCAACGAAATACAAGCATTTTTAAATACCCAAACTTTAGCCCGATCGTTTGTTACACAGGATCAAACCATCAGATCAGGTAGGGGAGGCGGATTGCCAGTTCAGTTTGTTGTGCAGGCTCCAAATTTTGAGAAACTGAAGGAGATTGTTCCGGTATTTTTGCGCAGAGCGCAGGATGACCCTCGTTTTCAGGTGGTTGATGTTGACTTAAAGTTTAACAAGCCAGAGCTTGTTGTTGAAATTGATAGAGAAAAAGCCAGAACCTCTGGCGTTACCGTGCGCGATATTGCCGAAGCATTGCAGCTTTACTTCTCGGGACAGCGTTACGGTTTCTTTATTTACAGCGGAAAACAGTATCAGGTAATCGGTCAGGCAGAACGTAAATATCGCGACGATCCTGCTGATATTACAAGCATTCAGGTTCGGAACGATAAAGGGAACCTGGTTGAACTTGGAAACCTCATTTCCATTCGTGAAGAAAGCACGCCTCCACAACGATACCGTTACAACCGATACGTGTCAGCAACTTTCAGGGCTTCAACTGCTCCCGGCGTAACATTAGGACAAGGAATTGAGGCTATGCGCGAAATTTCTCATGAAATACTCGACGATACTTTCTCCACAACTCTTACAGGTATTTCGCAGCAGTTCGAGGAGAGCTCGGGAAGTATGTACTTCGCCTTCGTTTTTGCACTTATACTGGTTTACCTTGTACTCGCTGCCCAGTTCGAGAGTTTTCGCGATCCGCTAATTATTATGTTTACTGTTCCTCTGGCTCTTGCAGGAGCCATTATGTCGCTTTACATCATGAATCAAACATTGAATATTTTCAGCCAAATTGGAATTATTGTACTGGTGGGAATTGTTACCAAAAATGGAATTCTAATTGTTGAATTTGCGAATCAGAAAAAAATACAGGGACTCGATAAAACTGAAGCTGTTATTGAGGCTGCAGGACAACGTTTGCGTCCAATTCTTATGACCAGTTTCTCCACAATATTTGGCGCATTGCCCATTGCGCTTGCTCTGGGTGCTGCTTCAACCAGCCGAATCCCTTTGGGAATTACAATTATTGGGGGACTGCTTTTTGCACTTGGGTTAACTCTATACGTGGTTCCAACTATTTACACTTACATTTCAAAACGAACACCAAATATTATTCACAATGAGGAGGAATAGTACAATTTTCTTTCTAATGTTTTTATTTGTTTCAACTTATGCATTATCGCAGGAAGTGTTAACCCTCGAAAATGCTATTCGGATAGGATTAGAAAACAGCTACTCAATAAAAATTGCCCAGAACAACGTAGAAATTGCCCAAAACAATAACACGCTGGGCAATGCCGGGTTTTTACCACGATTGGATGTAAACGCAAACCAATCGGGAAACTTTCAAAATCGTTACCAGGAGTATTCCGATGGAACAAACTCATCTTCAACCAATGTTCCAACGTACAATCTTACTGCTGGAGCCCAACTTGGCTGGACAATATTCGATGGAATGTCAATGTTTATCCAAAAAGAAAAGTTGCAAACCTACTTGCAGCAAAGCGACTTGCATTTACGTATGGCTGTTGAAAATACTGTGGCCGATATTGCTTTTACTTACTACAACATTGCACTAAACGAAAAACTTTATAATTCCTATAAGGATCAAATGGCGCTCTCGCGCCAGCGTTTGCGCATTGCCAGCGAGAAGTCGAAAATTGGCGTTGGGAACGAGTTGCAGGAGCTGCAATCGGAGGTTGACTATAGAGCCGATAGTGCTCTTTACCTCCAGCAGCGTAGCTATTTAATTAACCTAAAAGCTGAACTAAACCAGCTATTGGTTCGCAATGCAAATATCGATTTTACTGTATCAACCACTATTCCTGTTCCTGAAACAACTGATTTAACCAACCTGCTGGAAAGAGTTCTCCAGTCGAACTCAACATTAGCCAACGCTCGAATTCAGCAACAAATAACCGATTATGAATTCATTCAGGCTAAAAGCCAACGTTTACCGAGTGTTAACTTGAGTGGTGGTTACAACTTTGCACAAACCGGTACACCCGAGGCTCAAACAACTCTTTATCGTAACCTTGGACCTAGTTTTGGTGTTGGAGCAACAATGAACCTTTTTAACGGTTTCAACACTTCTCGTAAAATTAGAAATGCCAGAATAGTTGCCGAAAACCAAAGGCTAAGTAACGAGGAACTGGTGCTTCGCATTCAAAGCAACGCTTTTAAGTTGGTAAACAATTTGAACCAAGCAATTGAACTGGTGAAAGTTGAGGAAAAATCGGTTGAGTTGGCACAACGTAATGCCGATGCGGCATGGGAAAAGTATAGGTTGGGCGCTATTTCTGATATCGAACTTCGTGAAAGTCAAAATAAGCTACTCGATGCGCAATCCCGCTTAATTTCATCACATATGAATGCTCAAGCAGCAGAAATTGAAATTAGACTTCTGGCTGGTGAAATGGGAAATTTCTTACTTAACAATGGGAATAACTGATAATTTAAAGGAAATTATAATGGAACCAACGCTTCAAGGTAAAAAAATTCTGATTGCTGGCAGCAGTCAGGGTTTAGGATATGCTTGCGCAGAAGCATCGGCACGAGAAGGTGCAAGCGTTTTTTTGGGGAGCCGCAACGAGGAGAAACTTGCATTATCAACTGATAAAATTGCTAGATTAACCGGTTCGGTTGCAAAGTACCGTGCTTTAGATGTAACAAGCTACGAATCGATAAAAGTTTGGGTTTCGTCGGCTATTGAACAGTTTGGGCAAATTGATGGTTTGGTTGTGAATGCCGGAGGGCCACCAGCAGGAACGTTCGATAACTTTACCGATGAGCAGTGGTACGCCGCTTTTGAGTTGAACCTAATGAGCGCAGTTAGGCTTATTCGTGAAGTTTTACCATCAATGAAGAAAGCCTCGAAAGGAAGCATTGTAACCATTACCTCAATGTCGGTTAAGGAACCCATCGATATGCTTCTGCTTTCCAACGTGTTTCGCTCGGGAGTTACCAGCTTGGCAAAAAGTTTATCGCGCGATTTGGCATCGTACAATATCCGAATTAATAATATTCTTCCCGGTAGGCTCGATACCGAAAGGGTTGAACAGCTTGATGGTATTACTGCAAAAAACCGAGGGGTTAGCGTAAATGAGGTTCGCTCTGCATTTCAGGAGCAGATTCCTTTGGGGAGATACGGGAAACCATTAGAACTTGGAAATTTAGCCGCATTTCTTCTTTCCGAGAGGGCTTCGTTTATTACCGGTACCACAATTCCTGTTGACGGAGGAATGTTGCGCACTGTTTGGTAAACTATTTAAATTAAACTTTTTGCTTTGAGAGACGGCTGCAATCTTCAGTGTCGTGGTTGCTCACACCGCGGGTTGAGCAAGGAGGAAAGTTTGGCGCAGAAGCAAAATTTTGTTTCACAAAAACTGGCTCAGTGGAGCCACGTAATTGAACCCATTATATCGGTTGAAGAAGAAAAAAGATGGGGGTATCGCACAAGTGTTACTTTGTCAGCCGAGTGGAGTGGGAGCCGCTGGCTATTTGGAACAAAATCGTTTGACGAGGTAATACCAATTCATAAATGTCCGGTACATCATCCCTTGGTAAATAGGGTTGTCGATATTCTTTCATCCAAACTTCCTCCGTTCGGTGAGTTTCCCTTAGCATTTCTGGTAATTACTAAAGCACAGTGCGTACTTATAGTTAAGAAAAAGCCAGCCGAAGAACCAGTTAGGCTATCCAAAGTTTTAATCAGGGAAGTTAAGGATGCAGGAGTTGAAGGTTTTTGGATTCACTTCAATCCATCGTCTGGGCGCAGATTATTCGAAAAGGGTGGTTGGGAGCAAGTATTTGGTAGTAGATTGTCGAAAGATTCGTACGAGCTGTGGTATGGCGCCACATCGTTTCAGCAGCAGATAGCGGAACTTTACCACCAATCGCTCGATATTGCAGAGAATTTTCTTAAACCCGATTCATTGTCGTGTGTAGTTGACTTGTATTGCGGAACCGGAACATCGCTTCGCCGTTGGCGAAAAAGGGCCGTTCAAACCATTGGAGTTGAAACCAGCGGTGAAGCGTTAGAGTGTGCTGCTTTAAATGCTTCGGGTGCAACACTTTTAAGGGGCTCGTGCAGGTTACGGATTCCACAGCTTTCAGAATTTGTTCTTCAGCAGCTGTTCCTTTCAAAAAAGGTTTTAATGTACCTAAATCCTCCCCGCACGGGTATTGAACCCGAAGTTCTTGAATGGATTGTTAAAGTTGCCAAACCACAGCGTATTGCATACCTTTCGTGCAGCCCCGGAACACTTTCAAAAAACTTATCTTTTCTCGTACAGCATAAGTACATTGTAAAATCAGTGTTACCATTTGATTTCTTCCCTCAAACTCATCATGTTGAGTGCTTGGTATTAATAGAAAATGTTCAGTAAAAATTCTTAATATTATAGATTAATCTGAATTTCAGATTTGTAAATCTTGATTTTATGGAGCATTTTAGTTAATTTGCAGAATTAATCAATAATGCAAGTGAGTTTTAAGCATGAGTGAAACCATTATACTAAAGGAAAAATATGTAACACTGTCATACCTGCCTGAAAGGAAGTTAGTGATGATGGTTTGGTATGGTGCTTTAACTAAAGAACAGTACCAGAATGCTTTCAATGCTTCCCTTGATTTTCAGCAGAAGGCAATGGTTCCTGTTTACAATTTTCTTTCGGATATCCGAAAACAAGGAATGGTTAATCCTGAAAACCGGAAATGGTTTGAAACCTATGCAATGCCTATGGCATTGAAGCAAGGTTTAAAGAGGGCCGCTGTGGTTTTCGATGGAACCGTTTTTAAAAAATACTACCTGAACTTAATCCTTCAAACATCAAATAAATTTAAGTTTCCTTTGCGCTTATTCAATTCCATTGAGGAAGCCTACCTTTGGTTCGATTCATTTGACGATTAGTTTCCTATCATAAAACAAAAGAGGGTGAGCACATTGTACTAACCCTCTTCTTTTTATGCAGCACTTTTATTCGTATTTTAATATTTCGGACGGGTTCCTACGTGCTGCTTTAATTACTTCGTTGCTTATAACAAAAATTGCAATTAAAGTAATTACTAAAGGAACCAGTATATATATTGGGGCGTTAATCGATGCTCGGTAAGCAAAGTTCTGCATCCATGAGTCAATTGCGTAATATGAGCCAACCAATGCTATGGCTGTTGAAATTCCTATAAGCTTTAGAGTGTCGGCAAAAAGTATGAGAGCAATTTTTGAGTCGGCGGCACCCAGCGTTTTCCGAATTGCTATCTCCTTGGTTCTTAGCGATGTTGTAAACGAAACCAATCCCAGTAACCCAAGGCACGATACAATTATGGCGAGAATGGAGAACGAAACTAACACAATTCCGGTTTGTTTTTCGCCTTTATACAGGTTTTCTAGCTCGTCCTCAAGAAAGTAGTATTCAAATGGAAATTCAGAAAACTTTTTCCATATTTTCTCAAGTTCCGCAATACTTTCCTTCTCTTTCCCTTTTTCCAAGCCTACCACAACTATACCCTCCCAGTTACCTGGCATAAAGGTTAGAACAACTGGTGATATAGGGCTTTGGAGCGATTTTATGTGAAAGTCTTCTACAACTCCCACAATATTGAAAGGTCTGTTTTCACCACCAGGTTGCATAATTCTAGCTTCAAGCGGATTCTCTAAGTCAAGAACTTCAACAGCAGTTTGGTTTAAAACCACAGCAAAGCTGTCGGATGGAATTGTGGCATCTAAAAAGCGCCCTTCAACCAGTCGTAACCCAAGTGTTTTCTCGTAACCTGGGGAAACCCAAGCTTGATCCATTGTGTAGGTTGTTCCGGGATTCGGATCGTTTTCAAGGAGTGTGGCATTAAGGCTAAAATTTTTTCCGGGAATAGAGTTTGCATTTGCAATGCTTTGTATCCCGGGTATTTTCATTGCTTCCTGTTTAAAGGAGTCCATGTTTAGTTTCAATCCGTCGGAGCGTTTAATAACCAATTTGTTCTCTTTCTCAAAACCCAAATCTTTAGTCTGGTAGTATCGCATTTGTGTGTAAACCGCTGCTGTAGCCAGCAGAATGAAAATGGTAACTGTAAATTGCGAAATAACCAGAATGCTTCGAAGGGTACTACTTTTTGCTCCCTTGCTAAGTTTTCCTTTCAGAATACTTATGGGACTGAACGAAGCCATAAAGAACGCAGGATAGCTGCCTGCCAAAAGCCCAACAAAAATTGTAAATGCAAAAAGAATGGGAACTATGAACCATGTTTTAAAGTAGCCAACTTGGAGTTTCAGCCCCAGAAGATTGTTAAACGAGGGAAGGGTAACTTCAACAATTACCAGAGCAACCATAAGAGCAATAAAACTTACTATAATCGACTCGGTAAGGAACTGTGCTATAAGCCTATTCTTATTTGAACCAACTACTTTTCGCAAGCCAACCTCTTTTGAGCGACCCGCAGAACGAGCAGTAGCCAAGTTCATGAAATTTATGCAGGCAATTAGCAGAATTAGAATTGCAGCAGCCGAGAATATGTAAACATACATTATATTTCCGTTGGGCTCCACCTCGTACTGTAGCTTCGATTTTAGGTGAATATCTTGTAATGGTTGGATAAAGAAACCGTAGCTATTGCCGCTGCCTTCAAATTCCTCTATGGTTATATTTAGTACCTGCTGAAGTTGCGGACCTATATATTTTATTAGCAGTTGCCGCAGTTTTCTTTCAAATTCTTGAGCGTTGGTTCCTTCTTTTAGCTTTACAAAAGTGTAAAAATTGTTGCCAATCCAATTATCATTATTCGCTTGCCGTGGATAGGAGACTAACGAACCTAACAGGTTGAAGTGGAAATGACTGTTTACCGGTGGATCTTCCATCAATCCCGTTATTTCAAATAATGTTGAATCGTTCTCAACCCGAATGCTTTTGCCAATTGGATCCTCCTCGCCAAAATATTTTTTAGCAGCCGTTACGGTCATAACCATTGTACGCGGGCGATTCAATACGGTTTTTGGATCACCTCTAAGCAGGTTGAAGTTGAAAACTTCAAAGAAGGTCGAATCAACAAACAGAAACCCTTCCTCGTTAAATTTCCTGTCGCCCGAACCAATTAGCCAATCGCCCATCTGACGAAATCGGGTTGCAATTTCAACTTCGGGAAACTCATTGGGCAAAGTTTTTGCCAACGGTGCACACGAAACAGCCATGTTTATTGGTTCTCCGCGTACGTCTCCTCTAACTCCAATGCGGTAAATTTGTTCGTAATCCTTGTGGAACTTATCGTAGCTAAGCTCGTTAATTACGTATAGAAACATTAGCAAACTTCCGGCAATTCCAATTGCCAGCCCAAAAATATTTATAAACGAGTAAAAGCGATGCTTTTTAAGGTTTCTAATTCCAGTTTTAATGTAGCTGTCGATAATTGACATACTTGTAGGTTTTTTGTTTTTTTGTTTGTATTGAATCTGATCATGGTTATTCACAGTTTAACAACCACTATGCCAGTTGTACAAAGAATCAGGCTTTCAGTTAAATAGGATAAATTGTTAAAATTTAAAAATAGTCGATAACGAACAGCCGATGTACGATAACGAACAGGGGAATAATGATATTTCAAAATTTTGCAGAAACCTGACAAGTAAATTCAACGAGCAGGTTTAACGAAAACTATTTTCTCTCTAGCAATACCACATTTTCAACGTGGTGCGTATGCGGAAACATATCTACAGGTTGAACTCTGGTAACCTTGTACAAATCGGAAAGCAAACTTATGTCGCGCGCCTGCGTTGCCGGATTGCACGATACGTAAACAATTCTATTAGGCCAGGAGGACTTTACTGTTTCAATTACATCGGCATGAACACCGGCTCGGGGAGGATCGAGAATTATTACGTTGGGACTGCCATATTCCTCAAAAAACGTTCGGGTAAGAACGTCTTTCATATCGCCGGCAATAAAGTGTGTGTTCTCTATTCCGTTAATTTGGGAGTTTACTTTTGCATCCTCAATTGCTTCGGGAATATACTCAACTCCAATTACTTTGTGACAATTTTTGGCAATAAAGTTGGCTATGGTTCCGGTTCCTGTGTACAAGTCGTAAACAGTTTCCTTCCCGGTTAGGGAAGCAAATTCGCGCGTAGCTTTATACAGTTCATAGGCTTGCTCCGAGTTGGTTTGGTAGAAACTTTTTGGGCCAACTTTAAACTGAATGTTTTCCATCTCCTCCATAATGTGATCGTTACCGCTGTAGCAAACAACATCTAAGTCGTGAATTGAATCGTTCAGCTTCGAGTTTACAACGTACATCAACGAAGTAACCGACGGAAAATTTTCTTTGATGTGTTCCAGAATTGCTTCAATTTTTTGCGTATCGTTTACAGAAACCACAAGAATAACCATAACGTCGCCCTTTGAGCTATTACGTATTATCAGGTTTCGGAGAAATCCTTCTCGCGTTTTAAAGTTGTGGAAAGTGTAACCATTTTCCAACGCAAATTTTCCTACTAACAAACGAATTGAGTTCGATGGCTCGGGTTGAAGGAAGCACTCGTGAACATCAAAAACCTTATCGAACATTCCCGGAACGTGGTAGCCAAGAACGGAGTCTTGCTCAATTTCATTCCTACTCTGTATTTCCTCGCGGGTTAGCCAGCGCGAAGCGCTAAACGTAAACTCCAGCTTATTACGGTAATACATTGTTTTGGACGAGCCAATTATCGGATTGATTTCGGGCAGGTCAATTCGCCCAATTCGTTTCAGCTGATCGGAAACCTGTTTCTGCTTATATTCCAGCTGCATTTCGTACGGAAGATTCTGCCATTTGCATCCGCCGCAAATTCCA
The DNA here is from genome assembly GCA_964563065.1 of uncultured Rikenellaceae bacterium. Lineage (GTDB taxonomy): Bacteria > Bacteroidota > Bacteroidia > Bacteroidales > Tenuifilaceae > DAOSWM01. The sequence continues at coordinate 12,248 of CAZLXF010000067.1, forward strand.
AAATGCTGGCAGAATGGTTCAACCCTAATATTCGAATACTCATGGTATGCGGTAATAAAACCCTCCATATAGTTTTTGCGCTTCTTGGAAACCTGGATGTCAACCAAATCGCCGGGAACTGCAAAGGGAGCAAACACAACTTTCCCGTCAACACGGGCAAGCGCTTTGCCTTCGGCAGCAATTTCTTCAATTCTTACATTTTGTAGAAGCGGATTGGGCTTACGTTTTCTCACTTTTAGTACTTTTGGGGTTGAACGAAAGTTGAATTGGACTGTTTATATTGAAATATAGCCGCAAAGTTAACAATTATTAGCATGGATTCACTAACACACATAGTTCTTGGTGCTGCAACCGGTGAAGCAATTTTAGGAAAGAAAGTTGGCAACAAAGCGCTCGTTTGGGGAGCAATTGCCGGTTCGGTTCCCGATTTCGATGTGGCTGTTACCTGGCTGTTCGATCCTGTAAAAGCGCTTTTTGTTCACCGTGGTTTCAGCCATTCAATTGTTTTTGCCGCTATTGCGGCACCTCTCCTTGGTTACATTATTTCAAGAATTCATAAGGACGCAACCTTTCGTCAGTGGACTTTCATGTCGTTAATTGCAATTCTAATTCATTCAACCATTGATTGCTTCAATACCTACGGAACTGCGCTTTTAGAACCATTCAGCAACGCACGGTTGGCGTTCGATTCCATCGGAATTATCGATTTTACACTTTTATTTCCTTTAATAATTCTTGTTATTGCAATTTTGTTTTTCAAACAACGGAATTCAATTCGACGTTACATTTCCTACGTAGCACTTGCTTTTACGCTGGTTTTTGTTGCGCTTACAGTGGCCAATAAACTTCATGTTGAAAACATTATTAAGAAGCAGCTTGCGGAGCAAAACATTCCGTACATCCGCTTAAAAACAGCTCCGTTGCCAATTACAAATTTGCTTTGGTTAGTACTGGCTGAGGATTCAGCGGGTTATCACTACGGATATATCAGCAGTTTTGATAAGCAGAAGATTGAATTTAAGTATATAAAACGAAATGAATTTGATCTTGATAATCTGATTAAAAATAAAAATGTTCAGGAGCTAATTCGCTTTACTGATGGGTATTACATGGTGAAACGAGAATCGGATAATTTGGTTTGGTTGTACGATTTGCGTTTTGGCAGCATGGCGTTCGATGAGGAAGGGGAGTGGTACGTTTTTTCGTTTGGTATTGAAGGAAGTTCAGAAAACCCAACCATTTCCCGATCGCATCCCGACAGAAAATTCAATAGCAAAACTTTTTCAAACTACTGGGGAAGAGTTTTTAGAGATATATAATTTGAAATTTG
>CAZLXF010000068.1:0-13515 GCA_964563065.1 uncultured Rikenellaceae bacterium
TGGCAAACCGCGTTTAGGTAGTTGGTTTTGTAGCTCCAGGCAAACTGAACTTTTGGGTAGCGCGATGAGAATGCTCGATAAGCTTCCTTGTAGGTTTTACGAATGGTTGCCTCGGAGATGGCGTAAACGGGCGATCCAAACCGATCGATTAGTTCCTTAACAGGAATTCCCTCGATATGGGTTATGGGTTCAACCCGGCTGGCAATTCCAAACTTGCTGGGAAGCCCAGCGTTAAGCTTCTGGATTATGGGGCGTTCAAAGGGTAATTTTTCCATTTTGGTTGTTTTTTTGTAAAAACTCATTTCAATCATTCACTATTGGTTGCGTCGCAAGAATCATCCATTTTCAATCAATTTATTTACGTGCGACGCTTTTACGGCTTTCGCCGTTTTTCGGGGCTTTACTTCGACAGGCTCAGCAACCAGCCCCGGATTACCGATATTTCGCCCTGCTTGCAGGGCAGGCAAGCCCGATGGGGCTTTTCTTTACTTACTTTAAAAAAGTATTTTTCCCAAAAACATAGATTGCTTCGCAAAATCACCTAGGCGCATCCGAAATAAATCATTGATTTTCTGAGTTCTTTGCGTCCCCGCCTGCCGTCGGGCAGGTTTGCGTGAAATTTATTTTTCAAGAAACTTACAACTCTCCTAACGTTGATAGTTTCTGGAACTCATCAATATCCGTAATCATATCGTACGAGTAACGGATAAACATTTTCCCTATATCGTACTTTGTGAAGGGCTTCACCTCTTGCCCCAAGGCAAGCTGAACAAGCGCTTCGGGAAGATTTTGCCCAGCACCCACGGCAAGGTAAACCCAAGCTGGTAAGCGTGGATTTATTTCAATCAGGTACAACTCATTCTTTGAAGTTCGTATCAACTCCAGCTCCATTCCTCCTCGCCATTGGGTTTGTCCAATAATTTTGTGGGTTAAATCGAGCATGGATTTATCGTCGAGCGTAATTCCACCCCAAGCTTTTCCCTTATCGGTGATGTACTGCTTGCGCATGGGAACTGCTCCAACTGTATTTCCTTTTCCATCGCCAAGGGCAACAACGTTTACTTCGGTTCCCTTTACAAACTCCTGAATAATAATTGGCAAGCCCCACTTTGCAGAAATTTTATGGAAGTACATTTTTGCCTGCTCCTTGTCGTAGGCAATGTATGCATCGTAAAATTTCCCCTTAACAACGTAAGGGAAATCGAAATCCTCATCGAGCTTATCGATATCAGCAATGCTGGTAATGGGTTTACTAAAGGGAACATTTACACCATATTTTTTACCGTATTCGGGTAAATTCGATTTATGACGTTCCTCGAACTGCTTTAAAGTTGGAAGGAACGTATTTATTCCCATGGATTTAAGTAATTCGGTCGATTTCATAAACGCGTAAAGCTCGGCATCGAAATTGGGGATTAGCACATCGATATTCTCAATTCCATTGATATACCGGATACGCTCCATAAGCGGTTCAACCCCCTCGGATGGATAGGGAACTTTGTAACTCTTGTCAACAAGGTTGTGCATGTATGCACCTGGCTCGAGATTTTCGTAGGCAAGTCCAACTATTCTGGGCTCGAAAATTTGCGAATCACGGATTCCCCGAATAACAGGAATTCCTGGTCCTGGGCTATCGATATTATTTAGCCCCGAAACGGCAACGGTAATGGCTTGTTTACTCATAATCCTCAATGAGTTGCATTTGCTTTAGAGTAGCCACAAAATCGTAAAAGTAGCGTTCGAATGAACTGACATCAACATCGTACTTCGATGTTATTTCAGCGCTAATTTCACTTTGGCTTTTCCCCTGTTTAATCATCTCCAGAATAATTAAACCCTCTGGGTTAAGGGTAAAAGAATCGCCTGTTGAGGGATCGAATACAAATCCTGTTTCGCTTATTGCAATATTCTTTTTTATGTTCATCCTTTATATTTTTTGTTTATTATACTACAACCAAATATTAATTTACCCTACCAATATTTCCCATTTTTCTTTTGGGTATGTAATAATAACAAATTAAATATGATTGGGGTTTTAAAATCAAGTAATTATTCGTGAAAAATTACTAAAATTGACGAATAAAATAAGATTTATGGAAGAGAACATTGTAAAAATGGTTCAGCAAAGAACCCAAAAGTTTAATAACAGAGAAGTTTTTAGGTATAAATCAGGGAAAAATAATGAATACCTGTCGGTTACATGGGATAATTTTTGGCAAGTTTGCCAAAGTGTTGGCCGTTCGGTTCTGGCATTAGGTTACGGAAACGGAGCAAACATTGGTATTCTTAGCGAAAACAGGCCACAATGGACCATGACTGATGTTGGTGTTCTAGCAGCCGGTAGCGTGGTTGTTCCAATTTTTGCTGGAGCTTCAAAAGAACAAATTAAATTTATAGTTGAGAAAACCCAAATGCCGCTTCTTTTTGTTGGGAATAAGGAACAACACGAGAAAGCCGTTTGGATTTTAAATCATACCGACTGTTTGAAGAAAGTGGTATACTACGCCGATGATATTGTAAACTACGATCCACGTTGTATAAGCTGGAATAAGTTTTGTGAAATTGACTCAAAACAAGAGCAAGAAAATTCCTTAAAAGATTCAATTTCAAGAATTGAAAATAGCACCCTGGCTACAATCCTTTTTACATCGGGAACTACTGGCGATCCAAAGGGAGTAATGCTAACGCATGGTAACTTCACACAATGTTTTCTTATTCACGATCAAAGACTTGCTGTTACCGAAAACGACGTTTCTTTCTGTTTCCTTCCGTTAAGCCATGTTTTTGAGAGGGCCTGGACGTACTACATGCTTTACAAAGGAGTGGTGAATGTTTACCTTGAGAATCCTAGAGCGGTGATGGACGAGATAAAAAAGGTTAAACCCACCGTAATGTGTACAGTTCCTCGTTTTTACGAAAAAACCTACGATGGGGTTCAGCACGAGTTACAGAAGTGGTCGCCAATTAAGAGGAAAATATTCAGCTGGTCATTCAGCGTTGGCGAAAAGGTGTCCGATTTAAGAAGTATAAGTAAGCCCATTCCAAGTGGATTAAATGTTAAATTTAAGTTGGCCGAGAAGCTGGTACTAAAAAAATTTCGAAGTTTATTCGGAGGAAAAATAAGAACCTTGCCCTGTGCAGGAGCTGCCATAAGCAAGCATCAACTTAAGTTTTTTCATGCTGCAGGTATTTTTGTAAACTACGGTTATGGAGCAACTGAAACCACTGCAACGGTTTCGTGCTTTAAGAACGAAACCTACGATTTTAATTCTTCCGGTACAGTAATGCCCGATGTAGAAGTTAAAATTTCCAGTGAAGGTGAAATTATGGTAAAGGGAAAAACCGTTTTCCATGGATACTACAAAAACCCTGAAGCTACCGAGAAAACTCTGGTTGATGGCTGGTATAAAACTGGCGATCGGGGGCATTTCACAGAAAATGGCGACTTGGTGATGGAGGATCGAATCAACGATATCTTCAAAACTTCAGGAGGGAAGTTTATTTCTCCACAGTCCTTAGAACTTTTGCTGGCAAACGACCAGTTTATCGATCAGGTTGTTGTTCTTGGTGATAATAGAAAGTTTATTTCAGCCCTCATTGTACCATCATTCGAAAAATTTAGGGCAGTTTGGAATGCCGAGGAGGTTGATGAACTTACCAATGAGGAGCTAACAGTTCACCCCCGAGTTATTAGTTTTATGCAGCAGAGAGTCGATCGGTGCCAGAAAGATTTACCGAATTATGAAAAAGTAGTAAAATTTAGGTTGCTCTCTGAACCCTTTACAATTCAGAACGAAGGGCTGACAAATACCCTTAAGGTTCGCCGAAAATTGATAGCCGAAAGGTTTAAGGATTTGGTGGAGGAGATGTACAAGTAGAAATATCATTGGGGTTAACTTTTGAGGAGATAATTATAGGAATGTTTGCCCCGATAAAGGTTGATTGAGGAAGACTTGGAATCGTCCGGTAGGACATTCCAACCTGTCTGCCCAAGGCAGACGTCGAGGGGAGGAGGGAAAAAATTTTCACGTTTCCAAGTCCAAAAAACGGACGTTGGAAAGTGAAGACTTGGAATAGCCCGTTGGACATTCCAACCTGTCTGCCAAAGGCAGACGTCGAGGAAAGAGAATAAACCTTCACGTAGGGCAGGTTTTCGTTACTGGTCCCTTGACGTTTCCATGATCCTCCTTCGTCGGAACGATGGAAAGTCAAGAGGGAAGAGTGACTTGGAATCGTCCGCCCGTTCTTTGGTGGACATTCCAACGTCAAGAAAGGGGAAGAATTTCAATTTAATTCCTAATTATAGGTTGAGGGATGTATCGCTAATCCTGAAGCAATTTCTCAAGGCCGTTTATCCTTATTTCCAGCATGGTTGAAAGCAGGTCACCAAGTTTTCCTGTTGGAAAACCCTTCCGTTGAAACCATATCAAGTAATGCTCGGGAAGTTTTCGTATTAACCAGCCCTTGTACTTTCCAAAAGGCATGGTTGCTACTTTGAGTTCTCTGAAAATATTTCTGTTTAAATGCGTTAGGTTCATATCTTCCATTACTCCAGTGGTTTTTTTCGAAGTGTTTTCTTCTCTGAAATTTGTCGTTTTGAGGCAATCCGTTTTTCAACCGATTGTGTGGTGCGTTTTGTTGGCTTTCGTTTTTTTACAACTTTTAGGGCTTGAGCAACGGTTTTGTAAAATTTTTCAATGCAAATCTGTTTGTTTTTTAGCTGAGTTCGTTCTTCCTGTGAAACAATAATCAAATCGCCGTCTGACGATAACTTGCTCGAAAGTTTTTTTAGTATTGTCTCTTTTTCTTGTGAAGTAAGAAGCTGTGAGGACTCAACGTTAAAGCGTAGCTCAACCTTTGTGTTCACCTTGTTAACATTTTGACCCCCTGCGCCGCTGCTTCTTGATGTTTTAAAGGTAAATTCTGGTGAAAAGTCTCTTTCCTTTAGTAAGGTTACACTCATGTTAGCTAGGGAGTTAATGCTAGTCTAAAACCAATGTAGCTTCTTCCACTCGAGGGGTCGTCGGCTCCGCGAGCCGAAACTTTATTTCCATCTATGTACCCAAACCAGCTTCCGCCTCTAACAACGCGAAGTTCTCCTGTTTCGGATCCGGTTGGGTTTGCTTCGTTTATATTGGGGTACTGTCCCATCCAGTCGCTACACCATTCCCAAACATTTCCGCTCATATCGTGCAATCCCAACTCGTTGGCAGGAAGAAGTCCAACCGGATGAGTTTTGTTTTCGCTGTTTACGTTGTACCACGCAACGTTATTTATATTTCTGCTTCCAGAATATCTTAACCCGAGGGTTAATTGCCCACCTCTTGCTGCAAACTCCCATTCAGCTTCTGTTGGTAAACGGTACTGTTTGCCAGTTAAAAGGTTTATTTTTTTGATGAATTCTTGAACTTCATCCCAGCTAACTCTTTCAACCGGACAGGTTGCACAATTTGTAAAATGACTTGGGTTTTGGCCCATAATACTTTCCCACTGTTGCTGTGTAATTTCGTACTTACTTATGTAGTAGTTGCTAACTTTAACCGTTCTTACAGGTTTTTCTTCCTTTTTGCCATCGCCAAAGGTATCGCCCATTTGAAAGGTTCCGCCTTTTACCAGAACCATTTGCTGCTCAAATGGATCGTTCGATTCTTTCATGTAAATTTGAAACGCCGATTCTCCACCTGGTGTAACTTCAATGCTTTGAACAACCGATAGCGTTCCTTTTTCGGCTTTAAGAATATGTGAGCCAAAGTCAAGCAATATTCTGAATGGAGTAACCCCAATTAAGCTGTCGTTGGAATAAATCTTAGCCTCGGAGGGAATAGTATTTATAAGAACCTCTTTCCCAGAAAAAAGTTTTACATTTATTTCATTGGTTACACCGTCAATTACTTTAATTCTTTTTGTAATTCCTGTATACCTAGGTTTGCTAAGGTTTAGGTTGTATTCGCCGGGTCGCAGCTCGGTAATTCGGCAGGGAGTAACTCCGTAAAGTTTTCCGTTTATGTCAACCATTGCGCCAGGTGGGTCGGTAGTAATTTCAACACCACCCGTTTTTGGTTTCATCATTAGGTCAACCTTCATCTCTTTCCCTCGTACTACCCAAATTTTTTGTTGTCGGGGAATCATATCCTCCTTTTCAACCCTAATGTTTCTTTCTCCTTCAACAATTCTTCCGCTCCAGCTAGTTGTTCCTTTTCTGTTGCCATCAATAAAAATTCCCGCATCGAAATTTGAGTTAATGGTTACCTCCGCATAGTTTGGAATCATTTCAAATTGCAGGGACTGAGTTTGATTAGCAACAATTGTAATGGTTTTTTCTTGAATTTTGTACCACTGACCAATGAGTTTAACGGTATGTTTCCCGGGCGCTAAATTTTCAATGGTTACAGGAGTGGTTTTCCCTGTGTTTACATTATTCATAAAAACTAGCATTCCCGACTCGGGATCCGAAGTAATTTTTACAGCCCCGTTTTCCTGCTGGGGGAAAATATATGATGAAAAAATGCATTTTGCTTTGGTACAATTCAAAACTGGAGCCGATTTTGAATGGCTCGAACTAAGTAAGAGAATGGTTGCCAGCAGAAAGAACCGTTTCATGTCCTATCCTATTTATTAACACGAATATACAAAAAAAAAGGGATTCTTATAAAATAAATGTTTTGCAAAGCTTTTACGCCTCAAAAAAGGCAAATAAAAAAGTTTGAAGAGATTGTTATATAAAAAATTACCCATTATTTTTTGTTTAAAACAAATATATATACCTTTGCCCGATGTTTTTTTTTGAAAAAGTGAGTAGTATTTTAGATAGATATAACATTCATTTTAAGGGGCTTAAGCAGGGTAAACACTTGTTCGAATTTGGTGTTGACAACACTTTTTTTGAGCAGTTTCCTGAAGGTGAGATAAGCAAAGGTGATTTAAAAGTAACCGTTTTGCTTCATAGGCACAGCACCATGCTTGAGCTCGAATTTAACATTGAGGGTAAGGTTGAAGTAGCCTGCGATCGGTGTCTTGAGCCAATTAATATCCCACTATCTTATGAGGGGATATTAGTGGTTAAGTTCTCACAAATCGCCGACGAAAGCAACGATGAGCTCTGGGTATTAAGCGAGAATGAATATGAACTTCAGCTTGCTCAATATATTTACGAAAGCATCTGTTTGAGTTTGCCCATTCAGCGATTCCATGGAATGGAAGGAACCCAAAAGGAAGGGTGCGATGAAACCATGCTAAAAAGAATTAGTCAGGTTGACGAATCGAAAAGAAAAGTTGATCCCCGGTGGGATAAGTTGAGTGAATTTTTGTCATAAATAATTACATAACCAATAAAACGCTTTAAAAATGGCACATCCAAAGAGTAGAATTTCTAAGCAAAGAAAGAATAAGCGTAGAACTCATTACAAGGCCGAGTTACCAACTCTTGCTACTTGCTCAAATTGCGGAGCTGCAGTTCAGTATCACAGAGTTTGTCCTGAGTGTGGGTTTTATCGTGGTAAACTTGCTGTTGAGAAAACCGTTACCGCCTAATTTAACTAATTTAGCATTAGCTTATGAAAATTGGAATTGATGCAATGGGTGGAGATTTTGCTCCCAACGAAATTGTTAAAGGAGCAATTTTCGCCCAAAAGCAACTTTCAACAAACGAGTCAATTACACTATTTGGTGATAAAAACCGAATTCTCGAAGTAATTCATAAGGAGAATGCTAGTGAGTCGGACTTTGAAATAGTTCATTGTTCCGAAATTATTGAAATGGGCGACAACCCAGCAAAAGCATTCACAAAAAAAACTGACGCTAGCATTTCCGTAGGCTTTAAGTGGTTAGCGCAAGGAAAGATTGATGGCTTTGCAAGCGCAGGAAACACAGGCGCGATGCTAGTTGGCACCATGTACACCATTAAATCGATTCCTGGAATTATTCGCCCTGCAATAGCCAGCTACATTCCGGTAAGCGACGATAAGTATAATCTTCTGCTCGACGTTGGCATTAACCCCGATTGCCGTCCAGATGTTTTATACCAGTATGGCCTGCTCGGTTCAATATTCTCAAAATTAATTTTTGGGAATCAGAACCCACGGGTAGCCCTACTTAACATCGGCGAAGAGAAGGAGAAAGGTAACCTGGTAACCAAAAGCACATACGAGCTAATGACAGACAACCAGGATTATAATTTCGTAGGCAATGTAGAAGGACACGACCTGTTCTCTAACGACAAGGCCGATGTTATTGTTTGTGATGGTTTTGTGGGTAACGTGATTCTTAAAGAGGCCGAAGCTCTTTTCCATATTCTGAAAAAGAGAAAAGTTAACGACCCCTATTTTGAACGCTTTAACTTTGAAAACTACGGAGGAACACCAATTCTTGGCGTTAACGCTCCGGTAATAATTGGTCACGGTGTTTCTAATGCCAAGGCAATATTGAACATGGTGTTACAAACGCGTGAAGTTATCAGTTCAAATCTTTGTACTAAAATAAAGGAAGCCTTTAACTAATGGGACGAATAACAGCTTCAATAACAGGTGTTGGCGGATATGTTCCCGAATATATTCTTACCAACCAGGAACTTAGCCAGATGGTTGATACCACCGACGAGTGGATTATGACCCGCATTGGTATTAAGGAACGACGGATACTAAAAGGTGAAGGTAAGGGGACCAGCGACATGGGCGAAAAAGCAGTGAAAGAGTTGCTCCTTAAAACCAATACAAACCCCGATGATGTAGATATGCTTATTTGTGGAGTTGTTACTCCCGATATGCAGTTTCCTGCTACAGCAAATATTATTAGCGATAAAGTAGGAATAAAAAATGCTTTTGGCTACGATTTGAATGCGGGTTGCTCCAGTTTTCTTTACGCACTAGTTACTGCATCGAAGTTTATTGAAGCAGGAAGCCACAAAAAAATAGTTGTAGTTGGAGCCGATAAAATGTCGTCGATTACTGACTACACCGATCGTTCAACCTGCCCTATTTTTGGCGATGGAGCAGGAGCGGTACTTCTTGAGCCCGATACTGAAGGTTTTGGAGTGCTTGACTCGTTAATGAAGGTTGATGGCTCGGGAAGAAAGCATCTGCATCAGGTTGCCGGAGGTTCATGCTATCCAGCTTCAATTGAAACGGTTACTAAACGTCAACATTTTATTTATCAGGAGGGTCAACCAGTATTTAAGGCTGCCGTATCGAATATGGCTGATACTGCTGTGGACATTATGCATCGAAACAATATTTCTCCAGAGAACTTGGCTTGGCTCGTTCCTCACCAGGCAAACATGCGCATAATTGAGGCAACTGCCAACAGAATGAAAATTAAGAAGGAGCAGGTAATGATTAACATACAACGGTATGGTAATACAACCAGCGCAACAATCCCTTTATGCTTGTGGGAGTGGGAGAAACAGCTTAAAAAGGGCGATAACATTATTATTGCAACCTTTGGTGCCGGTTTTACCTGGGGAGCTGTATATATCAAATGGGCGTACGATGGAAGCAAGTTTATAAAGTAATTTTTTGAGATAAGGACAAGAAAAGGCGAATCGAGAAAACGATTCGCCTTTTCTTTTAGGTTACTTCTGAACAATTATATGGGTTGAAAAGATTTCATACTTTGTTTTTACAAATACAATGTAGACTCCCTCTGGCAGGTCGCATACATCAAGTTTAGTTGTCTCGCCTATAGTTTGAACCGATTTGGTTTTATAACCTAGTAATGAAAAAATGGTTATGGAACTTTGCTCATTATTAGGAGTGCTAACGTAAATTTCGGAACTGGCAGGGTTGGGGAATACACGAATTTTTTGCGATTGGTCGATTTCGAGTCCAGTATTATTCTCGTTCACAATTATTTCAAATTGCTGAATAGCATGTGTTTCACCGTTGTTAGCCAAAACAACAACGTAATTGTTTCCAATGTTTTCCGCTGTTGGCGTACCTTCAAGTAAAGCGCTGTTATTGTTGCCTGTTGAAAGTGTTAGCCAATTTGGTTTTACCAAGCATGTAAACGAAACCTCAGCCGATGTGCTTGTGTTTACTTCAATTTGGTAAGAGTATGTGTTCCCAATATTTGCATTTGTGGTGGGTGAACTTGTGAATTCAATTGGGGCGCTACCCTGTACCCATGCTCTTTGTACAAGGTTGGGGTTATCGATAAAAGGATTCCGGTTGTGTTGAAAATCTTTGTAAATTACGTTGTTGCGTTCAATTTCTTTAAGGCTTACGGGGTCGTTCTGATGCCATTGTAAAAGTGTGTTTAGTGCCCAACTTGCATAAGTTGGGAAGTTGGTTCCGTTCAGCATTTCAGAGTTCCACGAGGAAATTTGATTATAGTATCGAGTGGCCATGTAAAAGTACGAACGGGCAAAATCGCCTTTATACTCATTGGCTGGTTCAAAAACGGTTCCTGAATAACCCGATACTGAAGTTCCAAGTTTACTTCCGTTCGATGAGGTGTAGGTTGCGCTTGAAACATTTCCATAAGGAAAGTCTGCTCTAATGGAATTCACTTTTTTGTCGGTAGGGTATAAATGGAATAGGTCAGTGTTCATTGGGGCAACCGCTCCACCAAACCAGCTTCGTGGGAAAGAATGTTCGCGATTATAGTACTCGCACTCGCTAGTTCCTCCAGTACCATTGTCTTGGTCGTCGCCAAAAGTAAAGTTGCAGGTGGAGTACATATCCCAAACTTTTCCATCATCTCTTTTGTCGGTTTCATAAAAAGCCGACCACAGACCAGTGTAGGATAATTCTGTATGATCCTTTATTATGGAATGAAGAGTGCTTACCAGCTCCTCGCCAGTTTTTCCCTCAGCCGCACTATAGTAACCATTGGGTACTTGTGCCCATAGCTTTGTGCAAAGAGTAAGAAGTAAAACAAAACCCCATTTTTTCATATAGAGAATAACTTTATGCGTAAATAATTTTGTCCATTTTAATATCGTGGCTGCTTGTAGCAACCTTTTCCAAAATTTGAAACTCAAAGCAAACGCCAATTTTATATACGCGTGTATTTGAGAGAAGCGAATCGTAGTAGCCCTTTCCTCTTCCAAGCCTATTCCCCTCTATATCGAAAGCTACCCCAGGAACTATAACAATATCAATTTCATAGGGATTAGTAAGCCGTGTATTTGATGGTTCGAGAATTCCGAAAGAGCTACCTTTTTTCATACAATCCATTCCAGTAAAAACTCTTATTTCAAGGTTCTTGCCTACTACAATTGGTAGCGAAACAATTTTATCTTTATGCCATTTTTTAACAAAATCATGTGTGTAAACCTCGTCGGGGAGTGACCAATAGGCGAGAACATTTTTAGATTCAATGAATTCTGGAAGTTTTTCTACCTCAGCAAATATTTTTCTTGATGATTCTTCCATCTGAATTTTATTTGCAGCCAACTTGCGACCTTTAATAATATTACGTTGTTCAATTTTTAATGAATTCATATGTGTAATATAATTAAATTAAAAGGAATTGCTACTTAAACTATAAGTTGATGTTTGCTAAATGGTGCATTGGCAGAAAGCCATAAATACTTTCAATATTGAAAGATAGTAAAAACTGGTGGAATGCTGGTTCTGATTGAAATGATTTTCCAATTCTGTAACCTAATCTGAATTCATAACGAGTTCTGAAGAAATGTGAGTCAGCATAAAGTTCAACTCCGTATGAGCTTAATTGTTTTGATTCGAAATCATTACTAACTAATTCGTTTATTTTAGCATAATCAAAAAAGACATTTGCAATAATTCGTTTACAATACATAAACGAACCAATCCTAAAATCAGGATAAGCTACAGGGGATGAGTAATCAAAACTTGCGGAAAGTAATTCGTTTTGAATCTTATGACTGCAACCTCTTGGTAAGGTTGAACGATTCCAGTTTAAATACACTTTTGTGCCAGAGGTCTCAAACTGTGATGTTATAAGCAAACTTTGGTTGCGGAACAGACCCGGAAGGTAAATGCCAGAGCGAATGTATGTTGAGTTTCCAACCATACTTCGCTGCGAAGGTGAAATGGTATAAATAGCTGAAATATAGTAGCCTAGTCGGGAGCGAAGGTCACGATGAGCAAGCCTTTGAAGATTGTAATACGTAAATGATAGGTTTAAGTAATCGTTTATAGTGTTATATATTTCAGTATTATAGTTCCATATATAGTCGTTTGTAAACGTATAGCTTATTGATGGGGTTATTTTCGAAATAAAGTGTCCCGATGATATTGTTGTTGGAGCATAAATACGAAGTTCTGCAGCAATCCGAGTGTCGTTTTTTCTTTCAGAAAAGAAGGTTGGCCCACCAGTATTGTATGGGAACTCACTACCAATATCTATCCCAAACGAAACTATTGGATAAAACTTTGCATAATTAACTGTTGTGTGAAAACCGTGCGTTTTTTTGTAGGAGTAACCGAGAGTTGATGTTAGCGTACTGGTAAGGTTCTGCGAAAATATAGAAAAACCAGGAGACAACATAATTTCACCATTTACTAGATCGGTGGGGTTATAGTACAATGGAGCCCAGCTATGAATGTGGAAAAGGTTTTTAATGGTTTTATGCTTATAGGTTGAAAAAGAGAGGGAAGTTGTTGTGTCTTTAATCCTTTTACAATTGAAATTTTCATTAAACAAACCAGTTTCGAGTTCGTTGAATTTGAATTCAGCGTGTTCGCTGGATGGCAATTTATAAATGTAGGGAGAAGTACCATTGATGTTATTTGTTGATATAATAACATAACTATCATTATAATACGAAATGTAATCTATACTATTTGATGAATTAGTTAGTTTTTTTATCTCCCCACCGTTTAGTGATACAGCAAAAATATCGTTTTTAAAGTTTTCGCTCATCCTAAATAGTAGTTCATTGTTCACAAGCACTAGGTTTGATATTTGACGAAGGTTTTTTGGAATAATCTCTATGAAGGGGCCGTTAAAAACCTCATAGTAAAAAATTGAGGCTCCTTCCTCCGACACAACTCTTAAGGCAAAACCACCCTTTGGGTTAACAGAAATTTCTTTGGGCTCAAAACCAGAAGGAACATTCATTTCAGAAATTTTATTTCCAGTAAGGTCAAGCATTACAATGCTGGAATTACCGTTAACATTTTGCTCTATGGCAAGAATGTTAGAATAGTTGAAAAATACGGGGTTTGCGAAACGAGTTTTTTTGGTTATGCGTTCTGCTTTTCCTGTTAAAAGGTTCATCATCCAAATTTCGCTCCAGTTCACATATTCCCAGCGCGGATGCGTTTTGTGCTGAGCCCAAACTGCGTAGTGCCCATTATAATTGACGTTTCCTAGAATAACTCCAGGCTGATGTAACTTCTTTTGGTTCCCTGTTTTTATATTAATTGAAACAAATGTTGGTATGTTGAAGAGGTCTTTCTTCAGAGTAATTAGAGTTGAGTCGTTTGTTAAGTGAGGGAATAAATAGTTTGTATAGTTTAAAGAATTGTCTACAAGTTTAGTAATATTATTTTCATCAACTAAAGATACATGTGAAAAAGTTGAGTCTAGGTA
>CAZLXF010000069.1:0-6408 GCA_964563065.1 uncultured Rikenellaceae bacterium
AGAGAACTTCTTAATAAAAATGCTCGTTGGTTAAAATAGTAAAATAAAAAAAAGCCAGAATTAACTGACCTTTTTTTATTATGCATACTGTGCTACTAGGGAAGTAGTACCTTGTCAATTACGTGAACCACACCGTTAATTCCCTGAACATCGGTTAACACAACATTTGTGTTTTCATTAACTGTAACTGTTGTTCCAACATTTATAGTAATGTCACCATTTAAAGTTGCTACTTTGTTGGTAGATAATTCGGTTGACCTAACATTTCCGCTAACAACATGGTAAAGAAGAATTGGAACGAGCTGGTCTTTGGTTAAATCCTGAATTCCACTTATTTCAAGCTGCGCAAAAAGTTCCTCGAACGCTGCGTTGGTTGGAGCAAATATTGTGAAAGGACCATCACCCATAAGAGTTTCGGCTAATCCAGCTTTTACAACTGCCTCAACAAGAATTGAGAAACTTGAATTATCAATTGCCAAATCAACTACAGTTGGTGGAAGCAGAACCTTGTTTATTACATGAACAACTCCGTTAGTTGCCATAACATCGGCAGTAATAACCGAGGCATCACTATTTAAATATAAAATATTGGTGTTAACTGCAGCTGCTGCATTCTTGTTGGATGAATCATTATAACCAATCAGAAGTGAAACCTGATTGTTATCGGGACCGGTACTTAAAGTATTTACATAACCGGGTACAATATCTGTCGATGTAACTTTTCCGCTCAAAACGTGGTAAAGCAGAACGTTGGTTAAAACATCGGTGCTAATATCATCCAAACTTGTTGCTCCCAAATCGTTTAGAAGCTGATTAAATGCATCGTTAGTTGGGGCAAAAACGGTGAATGGTCCACTCCCCTCAAGGGCATTAACTAAGTTTGCACGAGTTAGGGCTTCAGCAAGAATCGATAAGTCGGGATTTGTGCTGGCCAACTTCACAATATCAGCAGTTGGCTCGGTTGGAGTTGGGTTAATCATTACATCGTCCTCCTTCTCACACGATGAAAAAGTAAATACTGCAACCATTCCTAGCATGGCAAGTATTGGCATAAAGTTTCTTTTTGTTTTCATTGTTTTTGTTTTTAGTGGTTTGTTTGGCATAGTAACACAGGGTTTTAATTTTTGTTTATTTTTTTTGTAATATTTTTAAACATTAATTTTTAACACACAGATATAGAGTAATATAAACTAACATTTTTTTTATTTATATTTAGAATAACGTGAGTTCGATCAAAGAAAATACATTTTTTCGATTGCTGCCATAGCGCAATCTGTTCAAAAACAATAAGGTAATAAGGTAGTATCTCAACTAAGATTAGAATCTTTACTAAGGTTAGTAATGAAAAATAAGGTTTTTAGTCGATATCAACCTTATTTCTCTTCAAATAACTTAGTAACGTAACAAGAGAGACAAAATAGAACCTTATTACCTTATTAATCAGCAACTAAAATTTGCTCTTACATCGAACTCACGTTAAAATATTAGAATTTCATTTTTTTGCTACTTTTGAAATTCCAACGAATTCAATTTGCATATGGTTAAGAAAATAATAAGAATAGTTGCCATAGTACTTCTGCTACTTAATGCAATTGGAGCAATTTACGGTGGCGCAATATTGATATACGACCCCAGCGGAGAATTTATTCAGATGCCATTGGAACTGCTTGATCACTCACCGTTCTCGAACTTTCTAATACCAGGAATAATCCTGTTACTATTCAACGGATT
This sequence comes from uncultured Rikenellaceae bacterium, assembly GCA_964563065.1. Lineage (GTDB taxonomy): Bacteria > Bacteroidota > Bacteroidia > Bacteroidales > Tenuifilaceae > DAOSWM01. The sequence goes on from CAZLXF010000069.1 coordinate 1,732, forward strand.
GCTTAGTTTAGTAGCAGCATTCGTTACATTGAAGAGGTATAAATTTTATCCTCTCCTCACAGTTTCCCAAGGAATTGTACTTATTACTTGGCTTACGGTTCAATTAATTATGATAAGAGAGTTTTTCGCTCCACTACATTTAACATTCTATGTTATTGGAACTGCTTTGGTTGCAATTGGCTTATACTTAAGAAAACCTGCTCTAAAAGAGTAAACTGGCGCTTACTCCTGAATGTAAACCCTTTTTACTCTTCGAGAAATGGAGGTAAGAATTTCGTAGGGAATGGTATCTAACTTTTCGGCCAGCTCAGCAATTGTTGGCTTTTCGCCAAAAACAATAACATCGTCACCTTCGCTAACATTTTTAATATCAGTTACATCAATCATACACGTATCCATGCTAACGTTGCCAATAATAGGGGCTGGTGTTCCGTTTACCATAAAGAAACCAGTTCCATTACTCAACCTACGGTTTAAACCATCGGCGTAACCAATGGGAATTGTAGCAATTTTCGAATTACGGTTAACTTTCCCCTTTCGGCTGTAACCAATGGTTTCGCCCGGTTCCAACTCACGCAGCTGCGCCACGAAAGTTTTGAGAGTGCTAACATTCTGAATTTTATCTCTATGTACTGCGCTAACTCCGTAAAGTCCAATTCCAAGTCGAACCATATCGAATTGTGAACTTGCAAAACGTTCAATTCCTGCTGAATTGAGAATATGCTTCAACGGTTTGTATCCAATGGCTTCTTCAATTTTTGTGTAGGCCTCCAAAAACCTTTCAATTTGCAGTTTGGTAAACTCATCGTGCTCTGGTTCATCGGTTCCCACAAGGTGCGAAAAAATGCTTTTTACCTTTACGGAGCTTAACTTAGTTAACTTGCCTACAAGCGCATCAATTTCGTTCGGTTCAAAACCTAGTCGATGCATTCCTGTATCAATCTTTACATGCATTGGGTAACTTTCAACACCCATTTTTGCTGCTGCAGCAGCAAACGCTTCGAGACTAGTTAAGTTAAAAATTTCGGGTTCGAGGTTATACTCAATCATAATTTCGTAGCTTCCGTACGCTGGGTTCAGCACAATTATTGGAACTGTAATTCCCGCTTCGCGTAAGGCAATTCCTTCGTCGGCAAAAGCAACGCCCAGGTAATCAACGCCATGAAACTGCAACAAGCTAGCAATTTCGTGTGAACCGCTGCCGTATGCAAAAGCCTTTACCATTACCATGGTTCTCACATCGGGTTTTAGCAAACTCCTGAAGTAGTTTAGGTTGTGAACCATGGCGTTGAGATTAACCTCAAGCAAGGTTCGGTGTGTTTTCTGCTCAAGAACTCTTGAAATTCGTTCGAACTGAAACTGCCGGCTACCCTTTATTAATATTGAAGTGTTTGAAATTGTGCTCTTCACAAAACCCTCAAGGAATGAGTTTGTATCGCTGTAAAAAGAGGATTTCATGTTGAAAAGATGTGCAAACCTCGAAATGGTTTCGCCAATTCCAATAATCTCATCAACTCCTTTGCTGTTAGCAATTTGTGCAACATCGGTATACAAACTCTCAGGTTCAATTCCACTCTGCAGAATATCGGAAATAATTAGCATCCTACGTGGATGCTGGGTTTGGCGAGCCAAGAAATCGAGTGCAACGGAAAGCGAACCCAAATCGGAGTTGTAGCTATCGTTAATTATTGTGCAATTGTTAATTCCCTCCTTAAGTTCAAGGCGCATGGCTACGGGCAAAAGGTTCTCCATACGCGATACTATGTTATCAACACCAACTCCTAGGTAAACTAGTGTTGCAAAGCAGTGCATTGCATTCTCAACCGAAGCGCTATCGGTAAAGGGAATTGAAAAACTTACATCAGCATTTTCGTATCGAAGAAAAATAGTTGAACTTCCCTTATTTTCTGCTACTTCTACAAGAGTAATGTTGGAACCGTTTCCTCGTCCCCAGGTAAAAAGTTTCAAACCCTTTTCTTGCATTGCAAGGTGGGCTAGCCTGTCAATTTCAGCAATATCCTTACAGTAAATCAACGTTTTAGAATTACTAAAAAGTTTCATTTTTTCGTCAGCTTTACTCAGAATATCGGGGAAATTTTCCTGATGAGCTGCCCCTAGATTTGTAAGAATGCCTATTTCGGGAGAAATAATTGTTTCTAACTTCTCCATTTCACCGGGAAACGAAATGCCAGCCTCAAAAATGGCCAAATCGAAATCGTTGTCCATTAAAAGCACCGAAAGCGGAACGCCAACCTGTGAGTTGTAACTTTTCGGACTTCGAACCACACGTTTTTCGTTCGCGAGTAGCTGGCTAAGCCACTCTTTTACAATTGTTTTTCCGTTGCTTCCGGTAATTCCAATAACCGGATACGAAAACTGCTGGCGATGGTATGTGGCAAACTTTTGCAACGACGAAAGCACTTCGTCAACCAGAAGAAATGAAGCATCAGGAAATTTCTTAGGGAAATCGGAAAGATTGCTCACAACGAAACATCTTACGCCCCGGGCGTAAAGGTCTCCAATAAATTGATGCCCATTGTGGTTACTGCCAACAATTGCAAAAAAAATGGAACCTTCGCCCACCGAAACCGAACGGCTATCGATTAAAACCGAATGTATCAAAACATCACTTCGCCCAAAAAGTTGAGCCTTAAGAATGGTTTGCAGTTGCGAAGTAGTGTAGTTGATCATTCCTTATGATGAATATTCCATTTAAAACTATTTCTTTCTGGTTGCCTCAATAAAGCAACCTCTACAGAGCGGTTCGTAAATATCGGTTTCGCCCAGCACAACCAGCTTATCGGTATCGGAAAGGCGGTGCGAAAACTGCGCAAGATTTCCACACTTTACGCAAATTGCATGCACTTTTGTAACATACTCGGCGCAAGCCATAATTTGCGGAATTGGTCCGAAAGGTTTGCCCTTAAAATCCATATCCAACCCCGCAACTATTACTCGAACTCCCTGGTCGGCAAGTTTATTGCAAACCTCTGCCAGGTTATTATCGAAAAACTGCGCCTCGTCAATTCCCACCACATCCACATCGGCAGATAACAACAAAATGTTTCCAGATGAAGTAACTGGAGTTGAATGAATTGAGTTCGCATCGTGCGACACAACCTCCTCCTCAGAGTAACGCGTGTCAACCTGCGGTTTAAAAATTTCAACACGTTGCTTTGCAAAGCGAGCGCGCTTTAGGCGACGAATTAATTCTTCTGTTTTTCCCGAGAACATGGAACCACAGATTACTTCAATCCAACCCTTACGATTTTGGTTTTCAATGGAATTTTCAATAAAAAGCATGGCAATAATCTAAAATATTGTCGTTAGTTTTACAAAAGTAAGCAAATTCTTAATTTTGTGGCAGAATATTATTTACCATGACAAACCAAAATAATCTGAAAAGCGCCATTGAGCGCCTGCACGAGGCAGAAAAAATAATAAAAAATGTGATTAATGAGGGAGAACTATCAACTATCGATAGGGATGTTTTTCTGGAAAAGTTGAGGGAAACATATGAAAATGTTCTGTTCTTCAATAATTCTTTTTCTGAAAATCGTGTTCAACAACAGGTTCAAACTTCTGAAAACAAAAAAGATACAACTCCCCAGCCTGAGGTTACAATAGTTGACGAACCTAAAACTCATCCTAAGGAAGAACCTGCAAATTCTGTTAAAGAGGAAAATCACGTTGAAACAGAGCAACCTACTCCTCCGGTTCAAGAAGTGCAGAAAGCCGAACCCGTTGAAATTGAGAAAGAACTCACTCTTGAGGAAGAGCCGGAGGAACCCGCAACTGAACAAGATTTTTCTCAATCGAAACCATCAACCGAGATTCTAGGCGAGAAATACCAGGGAAAACGAAAATTTCGAAACGAATCGCTTGCCGCAGGCAAAAAGGATGTTGCAACAAAGCTGCAAAACAAACCCGTTGAAGATTTGTCGAAATCGATTGGCATAAACGACAAGTTCATGTACACCAAGGAACTTTTTCATGGAAACGCCGAACTTTACGCAAAAACCATCGCCAAGCTCAACGAATTTAGCGACATGAACGACGCCATGTTCTTTATTCAGGAAAACTTTAGCTGGGATTCAAAAAACGAAGCAGCAAACCAGCTAATTGAACTTGTGCGCAGAAAACTAATGCCTGGCTACTAAAAATGAGTAAACTTTACGTTGTTCCAACTCCCATTGGCAACCTCGAAGACATAACTCTTCGGGCTATTCGTGTACTAAAAGAATCGGCAATAATTCTTTCCGAGGATACGCGTACCAGCGGTTTTTTGATGAAACATTTCGACATAAAAGTTCCGTTGTGGTCGCACCACAAGTTTAACGAGCACCGAACCGTTGAACAAATTGCAGAACGTATTGCCAGCGGGCAAACCATATCGCTAATTTCCGATGCCGGAACTCCAGGAATCTCCGATCCAGGATTTCTTCTAATTCGTACCTGTGTTGAGAAAGGGGTTGAGGTTGAATGCCTGCCCGGTGCAACCGCATTTATTCCTGCGCTGGTTACTAGCGGATTACCGTGCGACAGGTTTTTGTTTGAAGGATTCCTCCCACAGAAAAAAGGCCGAATGAAGCGCATAGAAGCGCTAAAAAACGAGGAGCGAACCATTGTTTTCTACGAATCGCCCTTCCGTTTGGTGAAACTACTTCAACAGTTGGC
>CAZLXF010000069.1:6508-13496 GCA_964563065.1 uncultured Rikenellaceae bacterium
CCGAAGTCTCACAGGTCTGCGCGCAAGCGACTTCGTAACTCTTGGACGAGGATTGATTGGATGATTTGAACAGATTGACAGTTTTCAGTCCACCGCTTATATAATAATTGAGTAATTGCTGGAAAAACATGAGTAACCTTTTAAAATCTTTACTATTTTTAAAGGAAAAATAATCATGTACAAATGGAAACATTAGGAATTGATATTGGAGGTTCGGCCATAAAGGGAACCATAGTAAATACCGAAACCGGGAAGTTTGTTACCGAACGGTTTAGGCTCGAAACCACGCAACCTTCATCCGTAGAAGAAACAATTAATACGGTTAAACGGCTAGTAGAACATTTTGGATGGAAGGGGAAAATTGGTTGCGGATTCCCCGCTGTTGTTCACAACGGAATTGTAAAAACTGCTGCAAATATAGATAAGGCCTTTATTGGCGTTAACGCCAACCAACTTTTTAGCGAAGCCACTGGCTGTGAGGTTAACGTTGTTAACGATGCCGATGCTGCAGGTTTTGCCGAACTTAACTTTGGAAAAATAAAGAATTACCGGGGTTTCGCAATTTTTCTAACCATTGGAACCGGCATTGGGTCGGCACTTTTCAACAAAGGAAACCTTATTCCAAACTCCGAGTTGGGGCATATTTACATGAAAAACGGATTAAAAGGGGAAAAATTCACATCCGATGCTGTTCGCAAACGCGAAGATTTAAGTTGGACCGAATGGGGAAAACGTTTCAATGAGTACCTACAATACCTCGAAAAACTCTTTTACCCCGAACTTTTCATAATTGGCGGAGGAACCAGTAAAAAGTTCGAGAAGTTTGAACCGTCGCTTTCACTAAACACTCCAATTGTACCTGCTACAAACCTAAACGATGCCGGAATAATTGGCGCAGCCATGTTTGCATAGAAAAACCTTTACAATGATTGCCTTCCCCAACGCCAAAATTAACCTTGGCCTCTACATCACCGAGAAACGCACTGATGGTTTTCACAATATCGAAACCATCTTCGTTCCCATTCCTAAACTTTGCGATATTTTGGAAATTCTTCCTATGCCGAACCAAACACGGGAAATGGAGTTTAGCCAAAGTGGAATTTTGGTTGATGGAGATAAAACGGGAAACCTTTGTGTAAAAGCTTTCAATATTTTAAAAAAACACGTTGCGCTTCCAAAAGTTTCCATCCATTTACACAAGCAAATTCCAATGGGCGCAGGTCTTGGCGGTGGTTCGGCCGATGGCGCTTTTACCCTTAACCTTTTAAACGAAATGGCCAGCAACCCGCTGCCGAAAAAAGAACTAGAGAAACTTGCGCTGGAACTTGGTAGCGACTGTCCGTTTTTCCTAACTAATAAACCCTGCTTTGGCGGTGGAAGGGGCGAAATTATTGAACCAATCGACATAAAAATCGAAAACTTTTTCATTGTACTAGTTAATCCGGGCATACACGTTCACACTGGAAATGCCTACTTACAATCGAAACCCCAACCTGCACCGTTCAACCTTAAAACGCTGGAAAATTTTCCCATTGAAAAATGGGAGAAGCTCGTAAGCAACGACTTCGAAAAAGTTGTTTTCCCAGTACATCCAGAAATAAAACGGATAAAAGAAAAACTTTACGAGCTGGGCGCCGTATACTCAAGCATGTCGGGAAGCGGTTCAACCGTTTTTGGAATTTTCAGAAACCCACCGTCCACCGAGGGACACTTTCAGGGAATGTTTGTTCACGTATCAAAACTTTAGCAGAATGCTTTTTTTGCAAAGCAAAAAGTTTTTCTTTCTTCTTCTTTTCGCAGTTACCTTATCGCACGAAGTTTCTGCGCAACATTCTATTTTTGAGCCTATTCCAAGTAACGAATGGATTGAGCAGCACAGGGACTCTCTTCGAACAAATCTTCTTCACAACAAAAAGGTTCCCGCTGAATTCGAAAATTCAATTCTTACGGCACTTTTGTATTACCCCGAACTTGAAGAAACTCGTATTAAATTCAAATCCCGACGCATTTCCACAACCATGGCTGCCCGACCAACACTTTTCAGCATTTTCAAACGGAAACAGAAAAGAAATTACATTATCAGCATAAACAATAGGGAAAACAAGCGAAAAGCACCATTACTCGAAGAGGTTTCGTTCGAAGCACAGTCCGGAATAATTGGGCACGAATTAGCTCACATTGTAGATTACAACGGTAAAAGTGCAGTTCAGGTTATCGCTATTGGAATTGGTTACGCTTTCAGCAACGAGTACCGCAGAGATTTGGAGTACAAAATTGACCGAATGGCAATTAACCGTGGACTTGGCGACGGACTCTATACCTTTAGGTTATATGTTGAGGAGGATGCCAAAACTACTGAACGTTACCGAATCTACAAAGAGTACATCTACATGACCTCCAATGAAATAGCAAACCTAATTAAAAGCATCGACGATTTAGCAACAAGCGAAACAATTATTGAGAATGCAATAAAAAACTAATCACAAGAATGGTTCAAGTTTCCTTCCCAGGGTTTTTAAAACTTCCCCTTTTTACCACTACATTTGCATTATAATTTCCCAGAAAAATGCAGCAAGAAAAAGAGAAAAACGTGTCGCTTAAGTTTTTTGTTCCTGAGGTTTCAGAGGAGCTAAAACTTCCATTGGTTGATGCTTACATTAGCGCCGGTTTCCCATCGCCCGCCGATGATTACCTGGAAGCTAAACTCGACTTAAACAAGCTGCTAATACGCAACCCAAGCTCCACATTTTTTGCCCGCGTACGCGGCTCATCAATGAAAGATGTTGGAATTCATGATGGCGATATACTGATTATTGATAAATCGCTCACACCTTCGCACAACTCGGTTCTGGTATGTTTTATTGACGGAGAGTTTACCGTTAAAAAAATTCAGAAAAAAAATGGCGACATGTACCTTGTGCCCGAGAATAAGGATTTTGCTCCCATAAAAATTAGCAACGAATCCGACTTTCGCCTTTGGGGCGTAGTTACCTACTGCATTCATAAGTTGTAAAAATGTTTGCGCTAATCGACTGTAACAACTTCTACGTTTCATGCGAGCGAATTTTCAACCCCGCGCTCGAGGGCGTTCCGGTTGTTGTACTTTCCAACAACGATGGCTGCATTATTTCGCGCTCCAACGAAGCTAAAGCGCTGGGACTTAAAATGGGCGAGCCCGTTTTTAAACGAAAGGACATTATCGAAAAAAACAACGTAAAGGTTTTCTCATCGAACTACGCACTTTACGGCGACATTTCGCAGAGAGTTATGGATACGCTGCGCAGCTTCACTCCGCAAATTGAAATATACTCCATTGACGAAGCCTTTCTCGACCTTAGCGGGTTTTCCTTAAATTTTGAGGAATACGGCAAAAAAATTCGAAATGAAATTTTAAAAAGAATTGGAATGCCCGTGGGAGTTGGAGTGGCTCCAACAAAAAGTTTGGCAAAGATTGCCAACCACATTGCAAAAAAACGCGAGGGCGTTTTCATAATTTCCACCGAGCGCGAACGCGACTGGGCGCTACGAAACACTCCAATCGACGATGTTTGGGGAATTGGCCGCCAGTACACAACCCTGCTAAAGCGGATGGGCATTAACACAGCGTTTGAGTTCACCCAGCTTAGCACCGACTGGATTCGAAACCATATGACCGTTACCGGTCATCGTTTGCGCGAGGAACTGTTGGGAAAACCATGCCTAAGCATAGAAACGGTTATGCCAGCAAAAAAGAATATTGCCACAACCCGTGCCTTCGGCAAAAAAATTTCCGATTTAAATTTTCTGCGCGAGGCAGTTTCAACCTACGCCGTAAAGTGTGCTGGTAAGCTACGCAGGCAGAAATCGGTGGCATCGTTTATTACAGTTTTCATTCACACCGATCCATTCTCGGAGCGAGAAAAGTACATTTCCAGAAGTCTAACGCTTACACTGCCAATCCCTTCAAATTCCGACATGATAATAGCAAAAGCAGCCTTGTATGCTCTCTCTCAAATTTTTCAACCTAACCTTCTTTACAAAAAAGCCGGAGTAATTGTTAGCGGAATTACCAGCGATGTTGCCATACAGGGGAACCTTTTTGTACAGCACGATAACGAAAAACTTAGCAGCATTTCTCAGGTTTCCGATTATTTGAATACTCGCTACGGAAAAGGAACCGTTCAGCTTGCCATACAAGGTAGCGGAAGGGAATGGCGACTGAAACAGGAAAAACTTTCGCCGGGATACACAACCAAATGGAACGATATTCTGGATGTGAAAGCGTAAAAAAAGTATGTACGATGTATGATGGCAAATGGCAAATGGCAAATGTGAAAAACAAAAGTTTTGTATATTTATTTTTAAACCCTTACATAATACATAGTACATTTGACATCATACATTTGACATCATACATTTGACATAAAAATGTGTTTCTACTACGCCATAGTAAAGAAAAACCCAAAAGCGCTCATCAAAAGTGGAGTTGTTAACGCCAAGCAGCTTTCGATGTTTGACGACCATTTTCTAATAAACGGTTTCGAGCACCCAACCATGCCAGTAATTACCGATACTAATCCCCAGGAAATCAATTTTTTCCGCTGGGGATTTATCCCCAAAACCGTTACAACCGAAGCCGAAGCAGCAAACTTCCTCAACTCCTACAACACGCTGAATGCCAACAGTAATAAAATTTTTGAAAGCAAAATTTACAGCGAACCTGTGCTGAAGCAACGATGCCTTGTGCTCTGCTCAGGTTTTTTCGAGTGGCGAAAAGTGAAAGGGAAAAAGGTTCCGTACTACATCTCACTGAAGGACGAAAGCATGTTTGCGTTTGCTGGTGTTTGGAGCAAATGGACCGACGAGGCGGGTCGCGAACACTTTACCTACTCAATTCTCACCATCGATGCGAACGAGCTGATGGCGCAAGTTCATAACTCAAAAAAACGGATGCCGCTAATTCTAACTCCCGAAAATGCGAAGCGATGGATTGACCCAAACCTAAGCAGAAAGGAAGTTGAGGAACTATTTACACCCATTCCATCCGATAGTTTAAAGGCTTACACCATAAAACAGTTTTTGCCCTTGGCAAAAGAAAAACCCAATTCGGAAATTATTGCATACTACCACTACCCCGGGCTCTCTGAAATTGTAACCGAAAAGGCCAGCAAAAAACCTCCAGAAGAATCGGAGCAGCTTAGGTTGGAATTGTAACTTTATAAAAAACATTGCGTAATTTGGTAAGTTGTATTTCCCCATATTTTGAAGTAATAAAAAACTATATGAAAATTTCTACAGTAGTTATTATCACAATAGTTCTGGCGTTTTTTTTCGGTAATGTTCACTCACAGGAACGGCACCGAATAATGTTCTACAACGTTGAGAATCTTTTCGACCCGTTTAACGACAGCCTTACCAACGATGATGAGTTTACCACAGAGGGAACACGTTACTGGTCGTGGAAACGCATGACCGAGAAGCTGAATAAAATTAGCAAAGTGGTAACCGCCGTAGGCGAATGGGATCCACCAGTAGTTGTTGGATTCTGCGAGATTGAAAACGGATTTGTAATGAACCAACTTATCACTAAAACTCCGCTTGCCAAATTTGGGTACAACCTTGTTCATCGCGAGTCGCCCGACAGGCGAGGAATTGACGTAGCTCTTATTTATCGTCCCGACAGGTTTGAACTTGAGGAAGAACACTTCTTTAAAGTAATGTATCCGGACCAGCCTCACCGAACCACCCGCGAAGTGCTTTATGCCCGTGGCATAATTGCAGGATTAGATACAGTACACTTGTTTGTAAATCACTGGCCATCGAAATATGGCGGGGCTCTGGCTTCTGAACCCGGTCGCATGGCTGCCGGAAAACTGGTTCGACAAAAAGTTGATTCAATTCGAATTTTCCATCCCGAAGCCAGAATTATAATTATGGGCGACTTTAACGATGGTCCCAACAGCGCAGCAATTGTTGAAGCGCTGGAAGCTGTTCCTCCTTCCGAAAATATTGAAATTAATAAGCTATACAACCTTCACCACAAGTACGATGGCAGCGGTACTGGTTCGCTAAAATATCAAGGACAATGGGAAACCATCGATATGATGATAGTGTCGGGAGGTTTACTAAATAAGAAACATGGCCTTTATGTAAATCCTGATGGTGGAATGATTTACAGAAACGATTTTTTACTAGAGGAAGACGTAAGTTTCGTGGGAGTTCGTCCGTTCCGAACCTATATTGGTTTCAAGTTTCATGGTGGCTTCAGCGACCACCTTCCAATATACATCGATTTGTACGAAAGCAAGTAAAAATAATTCGACCTTTTCTACCTATAATGAACTGGCAGACCCTACAACAGCGAAACCATATAATCTAAAACCGAAAAGTTCAGTCCAATTAAGCAAATTGCATAGTGATAAATAACACCATGTGCAATATGCATTTTCATACAAATCGCTTTGCTGTTTATAAGAATTATTCCGACTTTTGCATTTCAAATTCTACAGCACAAAAATGATTTCACTCGAGAATGCAATTAGCACGGTTTTAGAACATTCCAAAGAATTAAAGAAAACTGAAACGCTCCCACTATGGGAATCCCTTGGGCGAATTCTTGCTACCGATATTACTTCGGACGTAAACATGCCGCCATTCAACAAATCGGCTGTTGATGGATTTGCGTGCCGACGAAACGACCTGCAAACCAATCTGAAAATAATTGAGGTTATTGCTGCTGGCCAGTTTCCTAAACTGGAAGTTACCCAGGGAACCTGCACAAAAATTATGACAGGCGCACCCGTTCCTACCGGAGCCGATTGCGTTATAATGGTTGAGGATACCGAAATGGTTGGCGACAATCATGTTCGTTTCTCACTGAAAGAAACTAAAACCAATATTGCCCATTTTGCCGAGGATGTTAAGGTTGGCGACAAAGTTCTCTCCAAGGGAATTCTAATTGAACCTCAACATATTGCAATTCTATCTTCGGTAGGAATAAGTAAGGTTG
>CAZLXF010000070.1:0-4232 GCA_964563065.1 uncultured Rikenellaceae bacterium
CGTTTGGCTTATGACCGTAAGTTTGACCGGCATGAGTTAGAAATCCACAGAACCTTAAATTGCTTTTTGAGCTGACAAGTTCAATGGTTTGCTCAATGGTTTCAATATCTTTTACATTAAATCCCGAACGGTTTTGTCCTGAATCAATCTCAAGAAAAATCCCAACTCCTTCTGTAATTAAATTTACTAAACTTCTTGCATTCTGGTATGATGAAACAGCTAACTGTAGCTTAATTTCTTTTGCTAGGGAATTAGTAATTTTTGCCTGACTGCTAACAAAAGGAAAAGAAATTGTAATATCATTCCATCCGTCCTTTGCAAAGTATTGTGCCATAGGAACTGATGATACCGTAATTTTATCAATTCCAAAATCTTTGAACCAGCGTCCTACCTCAATACTCTGATGCGTTTTAAAATGTGGACGCAGAGTAACTCCGTTAGTTCTGGCTTTTGAAGCCATAAAGTCGATATTTTCAACACATTTCTTCCTGTCAACGATTAACGTTGGCTTATCGAGTTTAATCATATTTTCGAAACGATTTGTTTACCAGCGAGTTTTGGTGAAATTTTCAGGAAAGAAAAATTCTTCAGGCAACGATGTTGGCAGCCGAATATCGAAATACTTTTCAAATAGTACTAGGTGACCATCTTGAAAGTATTGAATTTGAGTAGCTACGGGTTTCCCATAAATGGTTTCGTACTTTTCGAAAAAGGTTTCCTTAACGCTGCCCTCGGCCACCTTACGCATTCCGTAAAACAGTAAATTATCCTTTTCAACCCAGAAGCATTGGGTGTTAGGATTGCCAATCTGTATTACTTTTTTTCCGTTTTTGGTAGTGATTGAAATTTTTGAAACATCGAAACCAATGGCTTTAACTTTTTGGAGTACAATTTCAGGTTTTACAATGTACGCGTCAAAACCAAGAATCATAAGCTCGTGCAACCTCGGCCTGCTGCCAACCATTTTATTATGACTGAACGAGAAAAGAGTGTCGTTTACAATTAACCAACCTCTTCCCGTGTAAAAATCTTTGTATCGAATGTGCAAACGGCTAGGAGCACTGTATGCCTCAAACCAAACCTCGGTACTCACTAAACTGTCGTTTTTATAACGAAATAGCTCCGATTTAAGGGTAATGTTTGGGTACCAGTTTTCAGAGTAGGTTCTGTAAATAAGTTCTAAAAGATCCTTCCCATTAGCAAGCGTGTCTTTTTGTTGTGCTGAAGAAGTGAAAGAAAATACGATAAGAATAATTGAAAGGACAGTATAGTTTAAGTTTTTCATTTTGTATGATTTACGTTGCTTAAAGGCAAATTTCAAAAAATAGTTATATTTTGTCGTAGCATGCAAGGTATTAAAAAGGCTGATCAAAATCCAGTTTTATTAGCTCCAATTTCAAAATATCGTTCAATTAAGTTTGATGTTTTTCTTTTTTTTATCATTTTTGGATTAATCAAAAAACGAGTATGAGCGCAGAAATTGAAAAGTACATGAAGGAAGCAATAAAGCTTTCCGTTGAGAATGTGGAGAAAGGTGGCGGACCATTTGGCGCTGTAATTGTAAAGGATGGAGAAATTATTGCCCGTGGGGCAAATCGGGTTACTTCGTCGAATGATCCTACAGCCCATGCCGAAGTTACAGCAATTCGAGAGGCAGCAAAGGCTTTAAATACTTTCAACCTGAAAGGCTGCGAAATTTACACTTCCTGTGAGCCTTGTCCTATGTGCCTTGCGGCAATTTATTGGGCACGAATTGACCGAATTTACTTTGGGAATACCAAAACCGACGCCAAAAATATTGGTTTCGACGACTCCTTTATATACGAAGAAATTGAAAAACCGATAAATAAAAGATCGATTCAAACAACACAACTTCTCAGAGACGAAGCTCTGCAAGCATTCCGTAAGTGGGACAAGCTTGAGGGGAAGGTTGAGTACTAGATTCGATAATCAGTTACTTCGACAAGTTGAGTAAACAGTAATCAGTAGCAGTGGCAGCAGCAGTCTGACATACTTTTAACATCTGACATCTGACATTTTTTATTTAAACTCAGTTGGCAAATTCAGTGTGACAGAAGCGAGGTTTAGAATTTGGAGTTTGGGATTTGGAAATTTCAAATTATATCTTCTTCTCAGTTAGGTATTTCCAAAAACGTTTTGGCATAAAGTTGCGTTGTAGAGTTGGGTTTTTTCGCTCTGCAATGGCAATCGATTTAAAGTATAATCTCCATAAATCCTGGTAGTTATCCTCTTCGAAATGTTCGTTGCCACGATTCAAATTTCCGCTTTGCTTGGTAAAGTTTGGGTTTTTAATGGTTACCTGCTCAAGGTTTTTAAGGTCGTAGTAGAATCCGTAATCGCGCATTGTATCGTAAATTAGCCAGCACTGATCCGCAAACCTGTGTTTGAAATGTCCAGTAACCAACGGAAGCACATCGTACTTTGGTGCGAAGGGAGCAAAGTAAGTTCCATCAGCAGCCTGCTCGAAACGAATAAACATAAGCGATCGGTGCGTTTCGCGCACCACTTTTCTATCTAGTTGGTGAACCTTAAGTACGCTCTTATTCCCAAGATCAGTCATTATTGGTCGTTTGCGAAAGAAGAGTTCACGCGTGTAGTTGAGGATGTGCGTTTCCATATCGGTATCGAGCGAAAGGTATGCATGGAATAGCTGCTCGCAGGTTGGATTTCCACCAACTCGCATTACTCCATTCCAAACCCTGTTCGAAAGCGATTCGTTGGTTTCAACCTCATAAGTTCTGGCGAAAAGTAACTTTTGCCCTTGAGGACGAAGGATAACATCGGGTGATTCCTTACGGTTAAATGCATGAAAAATTGCCGAGAGTAATCCCATAAAACTTCCATCGTAGATATACTCAAGCATTTCACGGTTTGTGGCGGTTGAAAAATTTACCATAAACTCAACTGTACAGCATTTGACAAGCTTTTCTTTCGCAGATCTGTAGTAAGAAGCGAACGAACCCTTTCGGGTTTTAGTTCTCCAATTGTCCCTGTTGCAAGCTCGTTGCACGTAATAAAGAATTGTGCACGTTTCATTACAACTCCAATTTTTCTAAGATGCTCAGAATTGAGCCTACGAAATCGTCGGGCAGCAAGAATCATCTTGGCACTCTTGGGACCAACACCGGGAATTCGGAGCAACATGTGATGATCGGCTCGGTTCACATCAATGGGGAAAAGGTGTGGGTTCCTGAGTGCGTAGGCTAGTTTTGGGTCTATTGCCAAATCGAGATCGGGGTTGCTTTCGTTCACAATTTCCTCAACCCGAAACTGGTAAAAGCGCATGAGCCAGTCGGCTTGGTAAAGCCGGTTTTCGCGTTTAAGTGGTGGTGCTTGAATTGCAGGCAGCCGACTGTCGTAAAGGTTTGTTGGATTATATCCCGAGTAGTAAACTCTTTTCAACCGATTTTCGTTGTAAAGTCCGCTTGCCAGCGAAAGAATTTGTTTGTCGGAATCGTGCGTTGCTCCAATTATTAGCTGCGTGCTTTGCCCGGCTGGTGTAAAAAGTGGTGCTTTACGAAAATTTTTTCGTTCCTCATTATTCTGAATAATACCGTTCTTTATGAGCGACATGGGTGTTAGCACGCTGGTGAAATCTTTCTCTGGAGCCAGCATTTTCAGGTTTGTTTCGCTGGGAATTTCAATATTTACGCTTAGCCTGTCGGCGTAAATTCCGGCTTCTCTTACTAAATCCGAGTTTGCACCGGGAATTGCTTTCAGGTGAATGTATCCGTTAAACTTATGGTCAAGCCTTAAACTGCGGGCAACACGGGTTAACCGCTCCATTGTAAAATCGGGATTTTTAATTACTCCAGAGCTGAGAAAAAGGCCCTCAATGTAGTTTCGGCGGTAAAACCCAATGGTTAAATCAACCAGCTCTTTTACGGTGAAAGTTGCCCGGGGAATATCGTTATTCCTTCGGTTTACGCAGTAGGCACAATCGTAAATACAACTGTTTGTATACAAAATTTTTAGCAAGGAAATGCACCTCCCATCATCGGCGAAGCTGTGGCAAATTCCTGCTTTTGCAGCACTCCCAATTCCCCCGGGCTGGTTAGCCCGCTCGCTTCCGCTCGATGCGCAGGAAACATCGTACTTTGCGGCAGCGGAGAGGATTTCTAGTTTTTCCTGTAGGTTCAAGCTAAAGTAAATTATGTGAAATTAAAAGGTTCCTTCGACCCTTCGACCCTTCGACGGGCTCAGGGCTCAGG
>CAZLXF010000070.1:4332-13435 GCA_964563065.1 uncultured Rikenellaceae bacterium
CGCCATATTTCCCTAACACTCGAAACCTTTATCCAGTAAGGTTTGTAAAGCGGGTTAAGCGAAATGAGATGCAGTAGCCCCTTTTTTTCAATATGGTTTTCAACAATTTTAAATGTTAGTCCATCGTCAACGGTAAGAATTACAGCGGCATCGCCACTTTTTATGGTTGTCCAATCGTCGAGGTACTCTGCTGTAATCCACGATCCGGGAGAAATTGGCAGCATCGAATCGCCAACAATTTGGAATGTTCTGTACTTTTTCTGGGTGCTAAGGAATGGCAACCGAAAAATGGGAAGCTGCTCAATAAATTCCGGGTCGGCGAAACCGCTCAGGTAGCCAGCCTGCGCTTTCGCTTCAACCAGCTCAATATTGTCAACATTGTCGTTTCCAACCGTTGTGGCAACAACTCTAAGCGCTCGTCCTTTCACGAAAGCATCAGATCCCTCCAGAATACTTTTCAGTTGATTGGGCGAAGCGGTTTCGAAATTTACGCGTAGGAAAGAATCCAACGCCACCCCGAAAAAGTCTGCGAAGCGCATCATAAGCTCAAGTGGCGGTTCGGCCAGCTTGTTCTCGTAGTTATTCAACGTGGAACGATTTATGCCGAGTTGTCCGGCTAAATCGGTTTGGGTAATTCCCAACTTATTCCTTAAAAACTTTAGGTTTGCTGAAAAGTACATAATTTTCAATGTTTAAAATATAATCAATACAATGATTAAATAATAAACAAATATAGATACACGAAACCCAAAATGCAAGTTTCGTAGTAAATTTTTGAGGAAATTTTAAAAAAAGGGAAGTTTTACCTTCCCTCAACGTGTAGTAGGTTTGTTCCCTTATGTAAAATTCGAACGGTAAAGTAGAATACAACCGTGAAACCCAAAATTCCAAGCCAAATCAACTCGTTTTCTCCGAGAAATAAATAGTCCATGTTATTTTTAATAACCGACTGCGCGTAGTGGAATACGAAGAATACAACCACCAAGTTGAAAAGGCCAGTGTACTCGCGCCTAAGCGCATTTTTTGCTGAGAAGAATGAATTTGGCGACTGCCATTTTCTGATGCAGGGAATAAATGCTGGAACCTTGCTGGCCCAATCGAGGTAGGTTTGTCCGAACTTTTCGCGGAGAAAAGCTTCCTCGGCATACATTATTCGTTCGTAGTAAATCCAGTATGCTAAAACAAAAATAACTATAAACCATATATTTGCGGTAATCATTGCAATTCCTAACCACATTAGGAAGTTCCCAACATAAAGCGGATGCCGAACAATTGAGTACATTCCATCGGTATTCAACGTATTGGCAATTTGCTCTTTCGTATTTCTACCCGATGTTCCCTTAGGTACGTAACCAATAATTAAAATTCTAACAATAAGCCCAATAAGGCCGACACCAAAACAAATTGCGTAGTAGTATTCGGGAATAAAATTCCCGTTTGCTTGTAGCTGCTGGTATATGTGAATTCCCAATCCAACAAGGAAAAAGGGGATTGGAAAAAAGCTACGGTATCGGAACAGGAAATCGCCCTGCTTTCGGAATTGTTCCACTAATGCCATAAATATGTGCTTTTTAAATTGTTTACTTTTGTTTTGCTTTCATGTATAGGTTCGTAATAACCTTTTTTGTGTAAAGCGGAAAATCGCCATTCATCATCCACGAGTAGTAGCTAGGTTCCTTGTTGAAAACTTCAACAACGGATTTTCCTTTATACTTACCAAAGTTAAAAACTTCCACATCGTTTTCGTCGAGAACTATGCGTCCGGCAAAATCAGCATTCTTGGTGTGGGAGCTGAACTCGGCGAGGGAATCTACATCGTTTATCAGTTCGGGATACCTGTCGAGTTGCGCCTTAAGCACTTCGAAGGTAGCCAGCGTGTCGGCCTCGGCGCTGTGCGCATTGTCGAGATTTTTTTCGCAGTAAAACTTGTAGGCAGCCTCAAGGGTGCGCTTTTCCATTTTGTGAAAAATGGTTTGCACGTCGATGAACTTTCGCTTTTTGAAATCGAGGTCAACGTCAGCGCGAAGAAATTCTTCCGCCAGCAGCGGAAAATCGAACTTATTGGAGTTGAAGCCTGCAAAATCGCACCCTTCAACTAGATTCGCCAACGATTTTGCAACTTCTTTGAACGATGGTTCGTCCTTAACATCCTCGTTGGTAATTCCGTGAACAGCGGTTGCTTCGGCGGATATTGGAATGCCCGGGTTTATTCTTCGTACCTTAATCTCTTCACGACCATCGGGGAAGAGTTTCAGCACGGCAATTTCAATAATTCGGTCGTTTACAATATCGATACCGGTTGTTTCAAGGTCGATAAAAACCAGCGGGTTTTTTAGGTTGAGTTGCATTCTATTTTTTAAAAATGGGTAAAAAAAATCGAAGCTGCTGCCATAAAAAAGGAAACAGCTTCGAGAAAATTTATGTATTTGATTTACTATGCATTAACCATCATTGGCATAAGCAGCATAAGTACATCTTCGTCATCGTTATCCTTAACGGCAGGGAAGAAAAGGCCAGCACGCGAAGGGTCGGAGAGAGACATCATTACATCTGATGCTGAAATGTTTGCCAAAATTTCGATTAGGAACGTTGACTTAAACCCAATTTCCATTTCTTCACCTTCGTACTGGCAGTTAAAGCGCTCGTATGCAGAAATTGAAAAATCGAGATCCTGAGCAGAAGTCATAAGCTGATTTCCGCTAAGCGAAAGTTTTACAAGGTTGCTTGCCTGGTTAGCAAACGGAGCAACCCTGCGCAGCGAGTTGTAAAACTCAACCCTGTCGGCAGTAAGTACGTTAGGATTGTTGCTAGGAATAACCGAGTTGTAGTTGGGGTAAACGCCTTCAACCAATCGGCAAACCATGCTGTAACCGGGAAGAGAGAAGAATGCGTTTTTCTCATCGAACTCAATAGTTACTGTTGCATTCCCTTTGCCAAGAATATTTTTCAGCAGTGCTGCAGGTTTTTTCGGAAGAATAAACGATTTTTCATCTTCGCACTTAACATCTAACCTTCTGTAGCGAACCAGTTTGTGAGCATCGGAGGCAACAAAAGTTAAACTTTCCGATGAAAGTTCGAACAGGATACCATTCATTACTGGGCGCATCTCATCGTCGGCGGTTGCAAAAATGGTTTTGGAAATTCCATTGAGCAAAGCATTTGCCGAAAGTGAAACTGAAACCTTCGAATCATCCTTCACAGCTGCTTTTGCAGGAAAATCCTCAGCGGGTTGCCCAACAATGTTGAACTGACCAGTTTCGGTGCTAACCGTAGTTGCAAACGTGTCGAGGTTTATGTCGAATGTAAGGGGTTGCTCTGGGAATTCCTTAAGAGTATCAACCAGAATACGATAGGGTATTGCAACCTCACCACCCTGTGTTACATTCTCAAGTTGAATGGAAGTTGTTAGGGTAGTTTCTAGGTCGGATGCAGTAATTTCGAGGTTGTTGCCCTCGAGCTTAAAAAGGAAATTGTCGAGAATGGGCAGTGTGTTCTTTGAACTAATTACCCTGCTAACCACTGATAGGTGGCTAAGTAGCTCGGTGCTGGAAACAACAAATTTCATTTGTACTATTTTTTAGGTTTTATTTTTCGGTACTAGAAATTAACCTTACCTAAACCAATTGCTGTAAAAATCATTTTTTTTTGTTATTGTATGTGTAACTAAAAACAATAGCAATTGATAATCAGTAAGATTTATGTTTAAAATCGAAGATCAATATTACAATTTTTTATGGAAATAGCCAACCCAATTGCTAGAAAATAGGATTAAAATAGGAAATATCCTTTAAAATAGGGTGAATTTCTATGTATTTAGCTTCGTACATTTCTGAGGGATTTGAACTTACGGTAACATACAGTCGATTTAAGTCAAAACGAACGGGTCGTCCCAGCTCGTCGAGGTATTCTTCAACCGGAATTGGAAAAAAAGTTAGCTTAACTTTTTCATTCCTTTCGAAATGGAAGGTGATAATGTTGCTTGGTTGCGAATAAACAATGGCTGCTCGCTGCTGTTGTGAAAGTGAATCGGTGGTTGCGGGCATTGCCAACTTCTTTACCACATCGGTAAATTGGTGTAGCTTAACCGTTTCGAAGCTAACAGAGGCTTTGCCATTGTACAAATCGAATAATCTGGTTTTTCCATCTTCCAAATAATCAATTCGAAACGACTTCTCGGGTTCATCGGGAATTTCAACCTCAACCGCCTGAATGGTTTTGCTAGCAGGTATGGAAAACCTATTTTCGGCCCATGCCGAAGGCTGAATGTAGAAAAGCTTTACTATGTCGTCGTTATAGTTTGGGAATTCCAGCATGAATGCTTTATCAGAATCTTCAAGAACACCAATTCCACCTAGGTTTAGAGTGGTTGTATGGTGTACAAAAAAATGCCGAAGTTGCTTCGATTTGCTAAAAACTTTAACTTCAACTCCTTTGGTTTTTAGAATTTGGGTTAAGCTATCGGCAACAGCTAACGGAAGTGGCGACTTAACCTGAATTTTATTCAACAATAGCAGAAATGCATCAACTGCTTCGGGCTTTGCACTGAAATTATTGTTTACAGTCCATGTTTCATCAATTTTTTC
Organism: uncultured Rikenellaceae bacterium; assembly: GCA_964563065.1. GTDB lineage: Bacteria > Bacteroidota > Bacteroidia > Bacteroidales > Tenuifilaceae > DAOSWM01. The sequence goes on from CAZLXF010000070.1 coordinate 8,916, forward strand.
GAGGAAAACCGAAGCAGTATTATTAGTAATTTCAATTTTGGTAACTTCGTTAACATCGGCAATGGAGAATTCTTTAAATTTACTGCTAATGGTTCCCTGTTGGGTTTTAACCTGAAAAACGTAGACTGCTAAAATTATGAGAATAAGAAACCACCAGTATTTCTTTAGAAATTTCATGTTTACAATAAGTTAACGAGTGTATTTGTACCTGCGAACAAAGTACCAAACAAGTCCGAGAAGAATGAGAATTAACGAAGGGGTTAGCAAATTGATTAGCTGCCATTTAAATCGTTCCTCAAGAATTTTCCTTTTGTCGAGTAACCTTAACTTAAAGTCGCGGTTTTTGAGTTCCATCAACCCCGATTCGTCAATTAAGTAATGAACGGAGTTTAGGACAAATTCCTTATTTCCAAAGGTTTGGTTGGTGTACTTGTCGAAGCCAAGTGGCGTAATGTAGGCACCATCGGTTCGCCTGCTCACATCGTTGCGGATTATGTCGGAGCTGGCAACAACCATTATTCGGGTTGGAGTGCTTTTTTCGTTGAAAGTGAAAGGTTTACCATTGTTGAATGACGACAAAGGACGGTTGCTGAAAACCGAGCTAAAAATTCCTTCAGCAAGCACTGCAACAGGAATATTGGAGACGTTAAAATCTCGTTCTAACGGGCTCTGCTCAATTTGACGAAGATTAATAAACAGAGGAACATTGAGCGTTCGGCTGTAGGGTGAAGAGGAAAGGATTACTCTTTTTTTCAGGACAGGGTTTTCGCCAACTGTATCAATTGGACTAATAAAACGGCTGCGGATAAGATTTAGGTTACGAGTAATTGGGTGCGTTTCGGGAGCGTTAAGTAGCGGAAAGTAAACCCACGGAACCGGCGAAAAACGAGGATCTTGCCCTGCAAGGGCAACATTAATTGGAATAACTGCGCACTGCATATCCTGAATAAGAACCGGATTTACTCTTACGCCGTAACGGAAGAGCATGTCTTCAAGGTTAGTGCTATTTGGATACGCCAAGGTAGTTGCTCCCTGCGATAGGCTATCGACGCTTACGTTTACTGCATCAACAAACCAAAGAATTTTACCTCCGTTCATCAGGTACTGGTCAAGAACCAGCTTGTCGGCCTCGGGGATTTGTTTTTTCGGCCCAGCCAAAACTACCAGTGAGTATGGCTCGAGGCCGCCAACTTCGCCGCCAAGAATTACGCGGTGAACTTCGTACTGGCTAGCCAATTCCTGAACAATGTCGCCAGTTTCGAACTCATCGAGTTCATCGTGACCATGCACAAACGCAATTTTTTTTACGTTGGTTTGCGAAAGTTTAATAATCGATTGTATTAAAGCAAACTCAAAGTTTTGAACTGAAATGTTAATGTTCTCTTCGCCCGAAATGTTCGGGTTGTTATTTAAAAGATTTAGAGGAGCTTCCTTTCCCATGAAGGAAATAATTGCCCCCGGAAAAACTATGCGTTGCGAACTTCCTCCTTTTGGGTTGCTTTCCTGTACGTTGGTGGGTTCAATTCCTTTGTTGTAAAGGTCGCGGAATAAGGCATCACGCTCTTTTTGGTTGGCTGATGCCGAAGGGTTTATAAACTCGTAGTGAAACTTATTTCCGCCGTAAACCTTAAACTCATCGAGGGTTTCCTTCAGCTCTCGCCTCATTCTTTTAAAACCAATGGGCAACTCGCCATCAAGGTAAACTTTAATATTTACAATATCGTTGAGGTTTCTGAGAGTTTCCTTGGTAACCGGATTTAGCGTGTACCGTTTCTCGGAGGTTAGGTCGATACGGAAAAAGAAAAAAGTTGAAATGTAGCCAATTAGTATAATTGAAATAACTGAAACTACAAATTGAATTAGGCTTTTGTTCTTATTACTTAGGCTCATGGTTGGTTGCTTGTTGCATTATTACCATTTTCTGCTTTGAATTATTGTACGTGTTGATAGCACAAAAATTGCCGATAGGGCAATGAAGTAAACCACGTCGCGTGAATCGATTACGCCTCGGCTTATGGACTTGTAATGCTCGTTAATTCCAAGGTTTACAAGAATAAACTGAATTTTTTGTAACGAGTGAACCGATGCAATTGACTCTAAACCAATGAATACAATGAAACTAATTAGAATGGCAAGAATGAAGGAAACAATTTGGTTTTCGGTAATTGACGATGCAAAAATTCCAATGGAAGCGTACCCAGCGGAAAGAAAAAAAAGTCCGATAAACGAGCCCCAGGCTCCTCCAGTGTCAATGTTACCTACCGGATTTCCAAGCAGATATACCGAAACGAAAAAGATTAGTGCCGGAAGCAGGATGATAATAACCAGAACGATTGATGCTAGGTATTTCCCTAAAACCAGCTGCGAATCGGAAATTGGGCGGGTAAGCAGTAACTCAATGGTTCCCGAGCGTTTTTCCTCGGAGAATAATCGCATGGTAACGGCCGGAACCAAAAAAAGCATAACCCAGGGAGCAATTATAAATAGCGTGTCGAGCGAGGCGTAACCGTTGTCGAGAACGTTCAGTTCGCCCGGGAAAACCCACATGAAAAGCCCGTTAACAACTAAAAAAACAATGGCAGCAATTATTCCCGTAAGCGACGAGAAGAAGCTGTTAAGTTCCTTTATGAAAATTGCATACATTCCACAAAATTTTGACACAAAAATAGGGCTTTTTATCAATAACCTTCTACTATAAAATATTTTGAAGCGCGTTGGAAGTGTTAAAAACTGTTATTAAAATTAAGGTTAATGATTTATCAAACATTTGTTTCTAAACTATTTTAATTTTCTCCTATCCAATAGTTTTAATAAGTTTACGGAAATTTTAAACACTCAAATTTATTTTTCAACTAATCAATTAAATAATTTAAAATGAAATACATAGGTATGTTTTTTCTATCATTAGCCCTACTGGGTTTTTCGGGATGCACCGAGAAAAAAACTGAACAGGATGACCAGTTCAAATGGCAGGTTGACCAGTTTGCCGATTTGAAAATTATTCGCTACCAAATTCCTGGTTGGGACGATCTTTCTGTGCAGCAGAAAGAGTTGCTTTACTATCTTGGAGAGGCAGCGCTTTGTGGTCGCGACATTATTTTCGACCAGAATTTTAAGCATAATCTGGCCGTTCGACGGACATTAGAGGCAATTTACAACGGTTACACCGGAGCAAAGGATACGCCCGAGTGGAACCAGTTTGTGGTTTACTTAAAGCGAGTTTGGTTTTCAAATGGAATCCATCACCACTACTCAACCGAGAAGTTCGATCCAGGTTTTACCAGTGAGTATTTTGCGATGCTTTTGAATAATACCCCGGAAGAGATTCTTCCAAAGGAACTTGGAACACGTGAGGAGATTATTAAGAAGTTAAACCCCGTTATTTTCGATTCAAACTTGTATGCTAAGCGGGTTGATCAGTCCGAAGGGGTTGATTTAATTGCCGCTTCGGCAAATAATTATTACGAGGGAGTTTCGCAAAAGGAAGCCGAAGAATTTTATACCAAAATGCGTGTTGAGAACGATCCTGAACCCATTTCGTACGGGCTAAACTCGAAGTTGGTTAAAGAGAACGGGAAAATTTACGAGAAGGTTTGGAAGGTTGGAGGCATGTACTCTGCAGCCATCGAAAAAATTGTTTACTGGCTCGAAAAAGCCGCAACTGTAGCTGAAAACGACAAGCAGAAAGAGATTATTGAAACCCTAATTGAATACTACAAAACTGGCGATTTAAAACTTTTCGACAAGTACAATGTGCTTTGGGTGAAGGATTTGGAATCGCGCATCGATTTTGTGAACGGTTTCATTGAGAACTACGGCGATCCGCTGGGTTACAAATCGTCGTGGGAGTCGGTGGTAAATTTTATGAATATGGAAGCAACACAGCGCACAGTTCTTATTAGCGATAATGCGCAGTGGTTCGAGGATCATTCGCCAGTTGATCAGCAATTTAAGAAGGAAAAAGTGAAAGGCGTTTCAGCAAAAGTTATTACCGCAACCATGCTTGGCGGCGATTGCTACCCTTCTACTCCAATAGGAATCAACCTTCCAAATGCCGACTGGATTCGTAAGGATCACGGATCGAAAAGCGTTACAATAGAAAATATTACCTACGCTTACGAAATGTCTGCCGTAGGCAATGGTTTTCTTGAGGAATTCGCTTGGAGCCAGGAAGAAATTGAGTTGAATAAAAAGTGGGGTGCTCTGGGAGGAAACTTGCATACCGATTTGCACGAGTGCTTAGGACACGGCAGCGGTCAGCTTGCTCCGGGTGTTAAAGGCGACGAGCTGAAAAATTACGGTTCAGCGTTGGAGGAATCGCGTGCCGATTTGTTTGCTCTTTACTTCATTATGGATCCAAAGATGGTGGAGTTTGGAATTATGCCTACCCTCGATGTTGCTAAAGCAGAGTACAATAACTACATGCGAAATGGGCTAATGACTCAGCTAACCAGAATTGAGCTAGGGAAAGATATTGAGCAGGCGCACATGCGTAACCGTCAGCTTATTGCTAGCTGGTG
>CAZLXF010000071.1:0-2336 GCA_964563065.1 uncultured Rikenellaceae bacterium
ACTCGACCAATATAAGGATGCTGCTGAAAGAAACCTTGGTGCTTGAAACTTTCGACGGTGAAGGCGAAAACACACTCGACACTTGGTTGCCAGAAGGTTGGCTTGCTGTTGACGCCGATGGCGATGAACTGAACTGGTACTGGGCAATTCGCCAGGGTGAAGGACATATGCGCTCGCAGTCGTGGGATGAAGCAGCCGGACCGCTAACTCCAGACAACTGGTTAATTACTAAAGAAATAGATTTAACCAACATAGACGAGGGAGTTCAGGTTTTCTTGAATTTCAATGTTTGCCCTTCGGCAAATACAGAAGCATACAGGGCTGAACACTACGGAGTTTTTGTATCAACTGCAGGAACCAATCCAACCGATTTTACAGAGAAAGTATGGGAAGAAACAATACTTGAAACTATGACCAACTGGGTTTACGAATTCCGCGAGGTGGAATTAACCCAATTCGCTGGCCAGAAAATTCGTGTTGGTTTCCGCCACTACGAAATAACCGATATGGACAGAATTGTAATTGATGATGTTGAGGTTTTTAAAAAGTTTTAGAGTGTAGCTTGAAACGAAAAAGGAGGCTGAGTATTTTTACTCAGCCTCCTTTTTTTCGTTATTATGGTGTTTATTTTAATCGTGAAGCCTATCTCTCTGTCCACTCCACAACATGTACTTTCGTTGTAAATTTACAGTTATACGGTACATTACGGGAACAATTACAAGCGTTAAGAAAGTGGAGAAAGTTAACCCAAAAATGATTGTCCACGAAATGGGTCCCCAAAACATAACGTTATCGCCACCAAAGTAAAGGTCGGGGTCGAAGTTGCTAAGCGCTCCGGCAAAGTCGAAGTTCATACCAATTGCCATAGGAATTAAACCCAGAACAGTAGTAATTGCAGTTAGCAGCACCGGGCGCAACCTGGTTTTTCCTGCTTCAACAACGCACTCGGTTGCATCCTTTACAGGAAGGAAGGCTCCCTCGGGTAGTCCCAACTTAATTCGCCTCTCATCCTTCAGCAAGCCAATATAATCGATAAGTACAATGGCATTATTAACCACAATACCTGCAAGCGACACAATTCCAATTCCGGTCATAACAACCACAAAATCCATTTTAAACGTTGAAATTCCTCCAAAAACTCCAATTGTACTAAACAGTACGCTGGTCATAATAATTAATGGACGAACCAAGGAATTAAACTGTGTTACAAGAATAAGTACTATCAAAGCCAGTGCAATTATCATTGCAAAAAACAGGAACGACATGGATTCTGCCTGCTCCTCCTGCTCACCTGTAAAGGCATAGTTATACCCATCGGGCATGTTAAAATCGCTAAGAATTTGTTTCAGCTGGTTGTTTATTTTGGTAGAATTGTAGCCAGCCTGTACATTCGAGAAAAGAGTAACAACCCTATTCATATCCTTCCTTTTTACTGATCCATAGGTTGTTGAGTACTTAAAATCGGCAACAGCCGAAACTGGAATTTGAACTAATCTTCCTTCCTCCATAAATCCAACCTTCTGGTTAAGTAGCGTTGGAAGGTTGTACCTGAACTTATCGGAATACCTTAGCTGTACCGGAAAATCCTCCTCACCATCCTTAAACCTCGAAATTTCTTTCCCGTACAACGATGTACGAATGGCGCCAGCAATTTGCATTGTGCTCAGCCCAAACCTACGGGCTTTATCCCTGTCAATTTCAATTAATAATTCGGGTTTACCAACATCTAAATCAAGTTTAAGCCCTTCAATTCCATCTATTGAAAACGAATTAATATACGCCTCAATGGAGTCGGAGGTGGCCAGTAACTTATCGAATTCCGGACCGCTAACTTCAATATTTATTGCCTTTCCGGCAGGAGGTCCCATTTGGTTTTGGGTGAACGATAGCACAACGCCTGGGTACTTTCGCAGCATTTCCTTGGTAAGCATTTGCATAATTTCGGAAGTATTTACCCCAAATCGGTCCTTAAAATCAACGAATGTAACTGTGAAAAGTGCTTTGTTTACCTGGTCGCCAAACATACTCCAATTCTCGGGGTCGCCTTTGCCAACCGTTGTAAGAATTGATTTTACAATCTTTTTATTTGGTTCAAGGAGTCTGTCTAAATCTGCTTCAATAAGTTTGGCAATTGAATCGGTTACTACAATATCGTTACCAATGGGTAACTCAGCAACAATGTTTATATAGTTAGGGTCGCTGGTTGGGAAAAACTTCACCTCAGGGCTTCGAAAAACAAAAAGAATAATTGTAAAAATTAATAGTCCGAAAGTTCCCATAAAAAAGTAGTAGGGATTCCGCCTACGGAGCGCGTAGTTCAGCGATCGGGAGTAAAT
>CAZLXF010000071.1:2436-10020 GCA_964563065.1 uncultured Rikenellaceae bacterium
GAAACTACCGGAATAATAACCAGTGCTACTACAAGCGAGGATGTAAGAACTATAATTAACGTTACAGGAAGGTTCTTCATAAACTCCCCGGTAATTCCTTCCCAGAATGCAAGCGGTAAGAAAGCAGCAAGCGTTGTTGCCGTTGAAGCAATAATTGGAACAGCTATTTCGCCTACGGCAAGTTTAGCCGCCTCAAGCGGCTTATAGCCTTTATCAACAAATCGGTAAATATTTTCCACTACCACAATGGCATTATCAACCAGCATACCCAGCGCAAGAATTAGCGAGAATAGCACAATCATATTAATTTGGTAGTTGATAATGTTGAGAACCATAAACGAAAGCAGCATCGACAAAGGAATTGCCAGTCCAACAAAAAGCGCATTACGCGTTCCTAAAAAGTAGAACAGAACCAGAACAACCAAAATTACCCCAAGGAAAAGGCTATTCTCAAGGTTTGAAAGTTGTTTCCGTATGGTTTCGCTCTGGTCGTTGGTAATGGTTATATTCATTGTTGAAGGAAGGGCTCCACTCTCCTTTGCTTTATCGAGAATTTGAAAAATTTGATCGGTTGCATTCAGTAGGTTCTCGCCACCCTTTTTAACAACCTGCACTGAAACCACGGGTTGTCCATCGAGCCGTGCCAGGGTTGTTGCCTCTTTGTAAGTATCGAAAACTTGCGCCACATCGCGAACGTAAATGGTTCGGCCCTGGTCGCGTTTTACAACTATGCTTTCAATCTCTTTTACACTTTCAAATTCACCAACTATACGAATTGAGCGTCGCATTTTGCCCAGCTTAATATCGCCACCCGACATGGAAACATTCTCGTAGGCAATGGCATTCTCAATATCGAAAAAGGCTAGGCCAAGCGCTTCCATTCGAACCAAGTCAACCTCAATCACAATTTCCCTGTCCTCAATTCCTTGAATTTCAACCTTTGAAACCTCGGGAACCGACTCAATCATATCGTCTAAATACTCGGCGTAGCGTTTTAGCTCTTCAAGCGAAAAATCGCCCGACAGGTTTATGTTAATAATGGGGAACTCCGAAAAATCGACATCTGTAACGAAAGGATCGGTCATTAAATCGGTTGGGAGTTCACTCTTGGCTCGGTCAACGGCATCCTTCACTTCCTGTAACGCTTCGCTAAGCGGAATGTCGGTATTGAACTCAACCATTACCATGGATGCATCCTGAAGCGACGTGGATGTAAGTTTCTTTAGCCCTTTAACGTTCTCGGCCTCTTTCTCAATGGGCCGAGTAATAAGATTTTCAATATCAATTGGTGGGTTTCCTGGGTAAACGGTTTGTACCAAAATTGTGGGGAAAACAACCTCGGGGAAAAGTTCCTTAGGTAGCCCACGGTACGACAAAAAGCCGAAAATTATAATTATAAAGGTTAACAGGTAAACCGTATTCCTGTTCTTCAACGCCAGTGATGTTAACTTAAACTCTCTTGGCTTTTTTATTTTTTCTTCGTTCATAATTATCATATTAACCACATCTTTAGCAAACAAACCAGTTCATCTGATTATGTTGCATTATTTGTGGTGATAGTTTTATCTCAAATCAATTAAACTTCCATTTCCAATTTGGTTGTAACCTGCTACAATTATCTTTTGTCCTTCCGAAATTCCTTGAGTTATCATAGTTCTGTCGGAGTAGGAAATTCCTGACTTTACGTACTTTTTAGTTGCAATATCTTTCCCTTCTTTATCCTTGTCGGCTATAAAAAGGAACTCGCCACGGCTATCCTGTTTTACAACTATACTAGGAACTACCATCGCTTGCTTTTCTTCAAAATCTTTTATGCTAAGCATTGCAATTTGGTTCGGTTTAATTTTACTGCCTATGTTATCGATTAAAATTTCAACCTTAATGGTTCGGGTTTTCTGGTCGATTAAATTTCCAATTCTATGAATTGGAGCCTTCAAGCTAATATCGCCATAAGTAGGAAACTGGATGTTCACTAAATCGCCAACATGAATTTTAGGAAGTAGGGTTTCGGAAACTTCAGTTATAACCTTTAGCTTATCGAGGTTTGCCAGGTAAAGCACGGCACGACCGGGTGAAGCCAACTCTCCCTCCTTGAGGTAAATGTCGTCGACAATGCCCGAAAATGGCGCCCGCACAATTGACATTTCAAACTGCGAGTTTAACGTTTTGAGCTTATGCTCAAGGCTTTCCTTGGCATTTTTTGCTTCGAGGTATTGTAGCTCGCTACCAATATTTTGCTCCCAAAGGCTTTTTTGCTTCTCATAAATTTTTGTTGCCAGCTCGAGTCCAAGCTTCAACTCAGCAATCGAGTTTTTAATTATACTGGTGTTCAGAGTTATTAACACATCGCCCTTGGAAACACGTTGTCCCTTGGAAACATGAATTTTTGTTATTTGTCCGTTTGCCTCGGGGCTAACCATTGCCTCCTCAACCAGCTCAACTTTTCCGTTTACAATAATGAAATGCTCGAAAAGTTGCTTACTTATTGTTTCCGTTAATACAGGAACGTATCCCGTCATATCCTCCTCGCTCTCCATCGAATCCAATTGTTTTTCAAGCTCTTTTATTTGGTGATTAATTTCGAGCGACTGATCCTTTAGAGCCGATAATTGTGCCCTAATTGCCTCGGGGCTTTCGGTGTTTGAACACCCAGCCAAAAGTGCTACAAGTAGAATTGAAACTATTTTTTTCATCGTTATTGTTTATTCGTTATGTTGAAATTTGTTGAATTATTATCTGTTAAATTTTGCCCAGTACCTTGTCGACCCTGAGGCGAGCATTGAAAAGTTCCACAACGGTTCCCATGTAGTTTCCAACTGCCTGAAGGTACTTGTCGTTGGCCTGAATTAAATCCTGCTGCGATGCCATTCCCTTGGAGTAACGAACCCTATAATTTTGGTAAACCCTTTTGGCTAAATCGCGGTTCTCCTTCTGGCTCTGGAATTTCTCCCATGCTACAGCAAGTTTTGCGGTAGCATCGGCCAGCTCCATTTCAAGGCTTTGCCTTACCTGCTCGTAGCTATTCCTCGATTTTTCGAGCGCAATTTTTGCCTGTTGAACTTTTGACCTTTTCATTCCGCTTGAAAATATTGGAAGCGAAAGATTTACACCCGCCAATGCAGTTGGAGTGAAATTTATTTCCGGTTCTTTTGCTAGCTTCTGGTACATTACAAAACCAGCAATGTTGGGTAGAAAGTTCGATTTTTCGAGTTTCAGCTGAAGGTTAGTAAGTTCCACCTGGTTCGACATAATTTTTAAATCAACATTCTGCTCGGGGTCAAGTTTGCTTGCCAAGGCACCCTCTGGTGCGAAACCTCCCAGCAACCCCTCAAGGTTTTCGGTAAGTTCAATAGTGCTTGAATTTTCAACTCCCATTTGAAACTTCAGCAAATTTTTTGCCGATTGCAGCTGGCTTTTTGTCTCGGTGGCCGACGACTCAACCATTGATAGCGAAACCTTTACCTGGTCGGCAACAACCTCCTCAACAAAACCCGCTTTGAACATCTCCTCGGTTTCCTTCAGCGTACTTCTTAAATTTACTACACTTGAATCGAGAATTGAACTTGTTTCATCGAGAAGAAGAACAGTGTAGTAGGCCGATGAAACGTTGGCCTTTAAATCGCGCTCGGTTTTTTGTAACGCAATTTCCGAAAGACTTTTGTACGCCTTCGATGCTTGCAAACCTACAATGTACGGACCGCTAAAAATTAGCTGCGAGGCGGTAATGCTGAAAGTTGTATTCACCTTTTCGCCAACTTCAACCTCCATGGGTTGACCGTTAGGACCCGGGAAAGTTAGGGTGGGCAAATCGTTAAGAATTGCCTGAAAATCCACTCCGCCGGAAAGTTGAGGCAACCCCGAAGCGGTGGTTTCCCAAACCTTCTTCTTGGCAATGTCAACATCGAGTACGGCGTTTTTCCTTTCAACATTGTTTTGAACGGCAAACTCCTGAGCCTCGGTAAGCGAGAATTTCAGCGGTTCACTCTGCTGAGCAGAGGTTGTGATTGCTGAAAAAAGCAAGAGCAAGATTACTTGTGATGCTCCAAAATAAACTGGGAAAAAATGTTTTCTCATTCTCATAATTTATATTTTACTTATATCGTGAATATCAAAATCGGTTAGCTTCTCTTCTAAGAACTTAATTCCTTTCTCGTTGGCAATTCCCCGAATGTGGTAAATGAATATTTCCTGGAAGAAACGTGGCGAGGTAAACTCATCAATTCCAAAAAATTCGTTTTCAACCATGTTTTCAATTCGCGAAACCTGAAGTTTCCCAATTACATCCTCGTCAAGATCCATTCTGTACAACCCTTCCTCCTTGCCCTTCTGAATATTTGCAACAATGTTCTTGTACATTCGCTGCCGCCTTGCGTTCATTAGTTTTTGGAAGTGATGAGGGTAGTACTTTTTCAGGTCGAACTCGGTAGATGGATTCATCTCCTTCAGCTTGTGGTTAATCATTTTGCTTACCATAAGCAACTTCTCAATTGCGTTCATGCTGGTATCGCGAACGCACTCCATATCGTTATCCTGCATTTCCAACTCTAAGTCAATAACCTTTCCTACCAAATCGTCCTTATCGGAAACATACTGGTAAAGTGTTTTTTTTGAGATACCTAGGCGCGATGCAACGTCGTCCATGGTAATGCTTTTTATACCATAGCGCATGTATAAATCCCTTACCCTCTCTAACAAATTCTTTAAATCTTCATTCATGATAAAATTTATTTTGAAAACTTTGGGTACAAAAATAACATAAAATGTTTCCTGTTGTTCAAAAGTTTCTGTTAAATTTTTGTTAAATTATTTTAAACACTTTATTTATGGGGATTAGAACATGATAAAACCTAGTGGTAGGCTTAATATTCTAATAGGAAAATTTAGAAGAGAAAAAATTCTACAACCCTAACCTCGAAAATGTTATACAGCTTGCAAATCGGCAATTATTCCATCGGAAATCAAAAAATGCTTGGGTGGTATGGCTAATGTATTGTTGCTTTGCAACAAAAAACCTTTTTCAATATACTTTTTTGAAATTTTTAGCAGCTCCTCTACTCGCATTGGTCCAAACTGCTTTATAAGTTGCTTCAAATTTAATCCCCAAATGGTTCGTAACGAAGTAATAAGGTACTCGTTATACTTTTCGGTTTCGGTAAGAATTTCCTTTTCAGTGGCAATTTCTCGGTTCCCAATTGACTCAAACCAAGAATTTAATGAACTTGGATTCCACTCCCTCGAAAACCCATTGTAAGAATGGGCCGATGGTCCAAGTCCAAGGTATGGAACCTGTTGCCAGTACGAAACGTTGTGCTTTGAGTAGAAATCTTCCTTTGCCAGGTTTGAAATTTCGTAGTGAATAAAACCATTCTCCCCAGCCTTTTGCTGGAGAATTTCGAACTGTTTTACGCTGGTTTCTTCATCAACGGGAAGCACCAGTCCTCTGTCAACTTTTCTGGTGAGTGGCGTTCCCTCTTCGTATATTAAATGGTAGCACGAAAGGTGCTTCACTGGCAAGCTAAATGCCATTCTGAGATTTTCTTCCCAAATCCGGTTCGAAGAGGAGGGCAATCCGTAAATTAAATCGATGCTAATGTTTTCGAAACCTGATTTATGCGCCTGCTCAACCGTTTCGATTGCCTGCTGCGAATTGTGCCGCCGCCCAAGGTAAAGCAAGTCGGAATCGGCAAAGGATTGAACTCCCATGCTAATTCTATTAAACCCAACTTTTCGAAAGTTTCTCAACTTTGCAGGGCTCAAATCGTCGGGGTTTGCCTCAATAGTAACTTCTATATTTTCTGATAGGTTAAACCTTTTTTGAATAGTGCTGAGAATATGCTCAAGGTCACTTTCAGAAAGAAGCGAGGGTGTTCCTCCTCCAAAGTAAATGGTTTCTACCTTGGTTCCCTCAAGATATTTTGAGCGAAGCTCAATTTCTTTTTCAACTGTTTCGGCGAATTTATCCGCTGCCTCAAGCGATGTTACCGAGTAAAAATCGCAGTACTCGCACTTCTTCTTACAGAATGGAACGTGGATATAAATTCCCGACATTTTCGCTCTTTTTGATGGTCAATAAATCTATTGGATTTATATTTGCAAAAATAGCAGATTATTATGAGAACATACCGAATTGCCATAGGTTGCGACCATGCCGGATTTTCCACAAAGCAGGAGCTGCTGCCATTCCTTCGCGAGCAGGGGCACGATGTAAAAGATTTTGGAACAAACTCCGAGGCTAGCGTTGATTACCCCGACATGATTCATCCGCTTGCGGAAGCGGTTGCAAATTCTGAGTTTGAACTGGGAATTGTTTTGTGTGGAAGCGGAAACGGAGTAAATATTACGAGTAATAAGCACAAGGGAATTCGTTCGGCTCTTTGCTGGATTCCTGAAATTGCATCGCTTGCCCGTATGCACAACAACGCCAACATTTGTGCGGTTCCCGCACGATTTGTTTCGGTTGAATTGGCAAAGGAAATTGTTACTGCTTTTCTAAGCACCGATTTTGAGGGAGGAAGGCACGCTGCAAGGGTTGAAAAAATTGAATAATTTTAGCAAAAAAGTTAAAATTACCTTGCCTTTGAAATGTAACCCTTTGATAGGGTAACCAGCAGTGAATGCGATATATGGTCGAGCCTCACAACCACTTTACTTTTTCCTTTGTGCTCAACCAGTTCACCCTCCAATCCTCGCAGAGGCCCAATTGTTACCTCAATCTTTTCGCCTGGCTCAATGGGTTCATCGGTTGTTTCAATATCAACCTGCTGGCCAACTAAAAGTTTTAGAATATCAATTTGATTGTCGGGAATTGGTGCAGCTTTCCCTTCAAACGTAACGTAGCGAACAACGCCAAATGTATTGAGTACTTTGAAGTATTCCTTTTCAGTAATTCTCACAAAAATATACGAGCGCAGCAAGGGTTCCTCAACCAGCTTCTTCCTGTCGCTCCATTGCTTCATCCTTTTGTGAAGTGGCAAAAACGTTTCAATCCCAGCTTCGGAAAGACGTTCATAAACCTTCTTTTCGTTACGGGGTTTGGTGTACGCTGCAAACCAGCGTGGATTTCTGATGTCGAGTACCTTCATTTTTCCTAAATGGGTGACAAATATAACAATTATGTTACGAAGTTGCTTCAAAAAAAATCACCCTACAACTAGTACATAATTTACAAGAATTTAATTCCCAATTGATTCGAAAATAAACGGAGTTGGGTTTCAAAATAATTGATGTAGGTTTTTCAAAGAAAGTTGATTTGGTTGTGTATTTTTGTTAGTCTAAATTCAATTTAAAAATGAGAGTTGTTATTCAGCGTGTAAGCAGCGCATCGGTTAAAGTTGAAGGAAAAATTACTGGTTCAATTGGTATGGGCCTTCTAATTCTTGCAGGATTCGAGGAACTCGACACGGTTGAGGATGTGGAGTGGATGGTTGGCAAAGTTTCGCGCCTCAGAATTTTCGACGATGCTGAAGGTGTAATGAACCTTTCGGTAACTGATATCGACGCAGAAATTCTTGTGGTTAGCCAGTTTACCCTGCATGCAAAAACGAAGAAAGGGAATCGCCCCTCGTACATTATGGCTGCTCGTCC
>CAZLXF010000071.1:10120-13399 GCA_964563065.1 uncultured Rikenellaceae bacterium
GAATAATGACTCGAAAGTACGGCGACCAATCGTTCAAAAGCGGTGAAAACCCAAACGCTTTGGCCGAGGAAATTGCCGATGTACTTTTCGTTCTGGTTTGCATAGCAAACCAAACTGGAGTTGATTTACAGGATGCCACTGAAAAAGCATTTGAAAAACGCAACACCCGCGATGCTACTCGCCATTTAAACAATCCTAAGTTGAAAGAGTAGTTCGCTTTTGCAATGGGTAAAAACTGGTAAAAAGAAATTTGTATTTTTGCACATCAAATAACCGAAGCAAACATGAAAGAATCATTAGATGAAAAATTCAACGTTGAAGTTGATGACGATTTTGTAAAAAAATCAATCGATAATATAAAATCGAAAGTTGCTGAAAGAGCCAAAGATAAGGAGCAACTTAAAAAATGCTTCAGCTTAATAGACCTTACAACCCTAAATTCAACCGACAGCCTTGAGCGTGGCGAAATGTTTGGCGAGCGCGTAAGCAAATTCCACGATATTTATCCCAACATTCCCAACGTTGCAGCCATTTGCATTTACCCCTCGCTTGTAAGTGCGGTACGCCAGTCGCTCACAGCCAAGGATGTGAAAATTGCTTCGGTTGCAGCAGGTTTTCCTGCTTCGCAAACATTTATCGACATAAAACTTTCTGAGTGCCAAATGTGCCTTGAGATGGGAGCCGACGAGATTGATGTTGTAATTTCGCTCGGCCATTTCCTGGCTGGCGATTACTTCACCGTTTTTAGCGAGCTTCAGCAAATTAAGGAGGTTGCTGGCAATGCTCAGGTAAAAGTAATTCTGGAAACCGGGGCGCTTCCTTCACTTTCCGACATTAAACTTGCCTCATTCCTTGCCATGGAGGCTGGGGCCGATTTCATAAAAACTTCCACCGGGAAAATGGATCCGGCAGCAACTCCCGAAGCCCTCTTCGTAATGTGTTTGGCAGCTAAAGAATTCTACGAAAAAACAGGGAAAATGGTTGGAATAAAACCTGCCGGAGGCATGGTGAATTCGCCCGACGCTGTTCTATTCTACATGATTGTTGAGGAGATTCTTGGCGAAAAATGGCTCAACAACACATGGCTACGATTTGGTGCCAGCCGCTTGGCCGACAATCTTTTATCGGACATAACTGGCGAAAAAGTTCAATATTTCTCAGCATCGGCTGCTGGAGCAAAATACTAGTAACCCAACTTTTCCCCCTTATCAATTGCCGGAACTCCTTTAACCATCCATTCAGGAGCGGGTTCGCCCTTTAGGTAATGGTTAAAAAACTGGAACATTCGCGTGCTTAGGTCAATGCGGTTTGCCCAGTATTTGGCCTCGATATTGTGGTTTACTCCGTTGTAGGTTAGCATCCAAACCGGTTTATTCAACCGGTAAAGCGCCATAAAGAACTCTATACCCTGGTACCAGGGAACGGCTCCGTCGTTGTCGTTGTGCATCATTAGCAGTGGCGTATTCACTTTCGGAGCGTAAAACAGCGGCGAATTTTCGATGTAGTGCATTGGTTTCTCCCACAGCGTTCCGCCAATGCGGCTTTGGGTTTGCTCGTACTGAAACATTCGGCTCATTCCTGAGCCCCAACGAATTCCCCCGTAAGCGCTGGTCATGTTGCTCACCGGTGCGCCAGCCATTGCTGCCGCAAACATATCGGTTTGCGTTACAAGGTACGCAACTTGATATCCGCCCCAACTCTGACCCTGAATTCCCAATCGATTCCCATCAATGAAAGAGCGAGTGCTAACTAAAAACTGGACTCCGCTAACAATTGCATCGTAAGCACTCTGACCAGGATAGCCTTCTTTGTAAACAATATCGGGAACAAAAACAATGTACCCGTTACTTGCATAAAAGCTAATGCTTATTATTGATTGGCTGGGTTTTGGAACGTGATAGTAATTAAAAGAGTAAAGGTAACGCTCGTAGAAATACGAAATCATTGGATACTTTTTTGACGCATCGAAATTATCGGGTTTGTAAAGAATTCCTCGCAACGTATCGCCTGCAAAGGAAATCCACTGAACAACCTCAGCGGTTGGCCAAATAAAATTTTCCTGCTGAGGGTTAGCGTTGGAAATAGTTTCAGAATTTGAAAAGCTTAAGTCGCTTACGTTAATGTTAGGATATTCTTTCACGTTCTGTTTTGTCCAAATTACCGTTTCAGCATCCTTCGCCTTCTTTAATGAGCCTAAAACATTGTTCTCAACTATTAGTGGATTTAAAGAATTTTGCTTGTTAATTGCAATTCCCCAATAGCCATGCTGAAGATTTTTCTCATCGGACCCCGAAAGAATAATTTCTGTACCGGTTGGAATAAAAACCAGCTCATCATCAAGTTTCCTGTATCTGTATCGAGTGGCAGTTTTTCTTCCTATTTCAGTTTCGTTCACTGGAACTCTTTTCCCTGAAGGATCAATTCTCCATATGTCAAACCGGTCGTAAATTAGCACAAACTCATCATTCTCAGTCCAGCCCATAATTCCGTAAGGTCTAGGATTACTTGGTGTATCGTTCTCCTCATCGTAAAAAGGCACGACAATACTCTTTGTTAACGCCACAACCTGCTGGGTCGAATTGTTCATGCTGTAGTAAATGCTGTCGGACACATCGTACCAAACCGTGTATTTCGCCGTAGGCGAGAGGGAAACGTGCGATTTTGCTTCAAGAATTTGCTTTTTCGCACCTGTTTTTAGGTTTAAAAGGAAGTAATCGTTTCTGCTATCGGCGCTCCAAACTTGTTGCTTAAGGTATGGCTGCGAGTTGATTCCCAAGGCAAAATCGGTGTTGTTTTTGTTTACCAAATTTACAGCCCGAATTACAGTATCAGCTAGCTGAAAAGTTTTTTTCTCATTAATTCTGTACACAGCCAAATAGGTTCTCTTCTTCTCCTTGTCCAAATCATTCAGCTGGCGAGGCTGAATCGGATTATCGGTCCAGCTCCAAACGTCGAGTTTAGGAATTTCCTCTTCGAGAATTGAATCATTTTCAACTTTATGTGGAATTATTGCTGTGCCAAAGAAAAGTTTAGAGCCATCCTCGGAGAAGAAAACGTTTCCATTTTCGCTCGGCATCCAACCGTTAGGAATTGAAGCACTTAGAGTGTCAACTATTTTTTCAGCAACTAATTTTTTTGTTGATGATAGGTATAGGCTAAAAACCTTCTCGTCAATTGTATCGTTGCTTGCAAGGAACGCCAGCTGCCTGCCCGTTTCGTCAAGTGTAATTCGCTCAATCGATTCCGCTTCGCGGAGAACGGTATCAATTTTCTGATTTT
>CAZLXF010000072.1:0-365 GCA_964563065.1 uncultured Rikenellaceae bacterium
AATCGATGAGGAAAAACTAAGTTTGGCTGGTGCAAGCAGGTTTCAAATCCCAAATTTCAATTCTGTACCCTGAGCGTAGCCGAAGGGTTAGTTCCTTGTTCTCAGTTTCCTTCAAGAATTACGAAGTCGCCACGCGCATGCTCCTTTAGACTTTGGAACTCAATCCCGCCAATCAAATAGCAGAGTTCCCATTTGCCAACTGAAAACTGCTAACTATTTTTCCTGATTACCGATTACCGTCCACCGATTACATACGTACAGTGAGCCTGCCGAACTGTCGAAGTGACCGACCACCAATTACCAATTACCGACCACTGATTACCGACCACCGATCACCTACTAACCAACCTCAACCCTATCAATCC
>CAZLXF010000072.1:375-13269 GCA_964563065.1 uncultured Rikenellaceae bacterium
CAATCAATTATTCTCCTTCAAGAGTTCCGAATTCCCTGCCCGCAGGCATTCGAAGACTTCGGAACTCAATCCCACCATTCAAATAGTAAAACCCCCATTTGCCAACCGCCAACTGAAAACTGCCAACTTTTTTTACCGACTACCGATCACCTACTAACCAACCTCAACCCTACCAATCCTGCAACTATCATTAGGATAAAAAGAATTTTCAGAATATCCTTCGATTCGTGGAAAAGAATTATTCCCAGAATGGCTGTGCCAACCGCACCAATTCCTGTCCAAACGGCGTATGCCGAGCCAACTGGCAGCGTTTTTAGTGAGATGGAAAGTAGCCAAATACTAATTGCCATGGCAATAACCGTAAACACCGATGGCCAAAGTTTGGTGAACCCGTTGGAATACTTCAGCCCAATGGCCCAAGCAGTTTCAAAAAGTCCGGCAACAAAAAGTATAATCCACGCAATATTTGGTTTCATGCTGAAGAGGAATTGGAAAAAATGTTTGTAAGAAGTTGTTACTACTTCATAATTTTATTGTACAACCCCGCAAATATATTCATTGCCGGAACCTTTTCCATGTATTTTTTATACTCTTCACCAAATTTCTCAACCATTATGCTATCCTCCCTTTTAGTTACAAGGTAAGTAAGGTAAATTCCAGGAATACCAAGGACAACAAACAGCCAGTGAGGGTAAATAAAAGGAGTTGCAATAAATATTGAAATAACTCCACCAGTGTACTGTACATGACGAATAATTGAGTAAAGACCAGTAGTTACAATGTTATTGGTGTGAACGTAGGACATACCTTTTTTCACTCCGCCCTTAAACCTGAAGTAAAAGAACGGATAAACAACAAGAACCATTCCAAACGTCCAGATAATGAACCCGATAATAGTTAACGTGTTGTTCGCTTTGGGTTCAATTAGATTCAGAAAAACGAGCGGGTTTAAAGGGAAGCAAACAACCATTAGTAAGTATGCAAACACATCGGGGAAACTAACAGAATATTCTCTACTCATTATCAAACTGTTAATTAACTATTCGTGGTGCATTTTCGAATTGGATTCCAAACTATGGTCGAATTAGCCGAGAACCAATTGCTTCAAAATGATTAACTCACTAAAAAACTGATAATATGCATTATGCTTATTCCCTATCATGAATTGTTAACTCAATGAAATTTCAATCTTTTAGGATCTTGTCTTGTATCGTATAGTCTTAAAATTTCAATCTTTCTTTCAATTTCCCTATAAAATAAAGTATTCTGCTTTGTAACTACACATTTTCTTACTTGTAGTTTTCTGTTTATAATTGGAAATTGGTTCGGAACCTTAGCAATCTGGTTAATTATTGTGTCAATTTTATTGAGAAAATGTTTTATAACTTTTTGATTCCAGTTATCAGCAAGATATTCAAGAATATTTTCTAAATCTTTTTCGGCTAATGGAGACCAAATAATTTCTCTAAGCATTATACTTATTCTTGTATTTTCTAATTATTTCATTATGAGGCGATCCTTGATTATTTTCAAGCTGTTCTATGCTATCAATAATACCTTTTTGTTGTTCTGCTGTTAAATTGCTCCACTCATCCAAATCATCTTTGCTATTGATGAAATTTAGAAGGACTCCATAAGCTTCCTCAACTTTTTCATTATCAAGACTGTCGATTTGCCTAAAAAATTTCAACTTTAACTCTGCAATATTCATAATTCAATCTGTTTTTCCCAAAGATAATGTAAACCAAAATAATTACAATTAAATTGTCCAAATATTCTCCACCACAATGAAGTTATTTAACCTAACTACTTATGTAGTTTACGTTAAACCTTCTTCGTATAACGCCCTTTTTTACGTGGTATTTTGGATAGCCAATAATTAGTGATGCCAGCGCAACTTCCGCTTGGGGTATCTGAAAAACGTCCCTTATTTTTTTGTCCTTGTTTATGGCCGGAGAAATTAAGCCTATGGCTGTAGCACCTAAACCCAGAGCGTGTGTAGCAAGAAGTGCATAGGTTAGCTTTATATGCGAATCCTCAATTGCTTCTGGAGTTCCTTTTGGGGAGTGAAAAATTATAAGTACAGGAGCGTTTCGGGTTATATTGTCAATTCCGTTTTTTATGTCGTAGTGCCCAATCTTAACCATGGGAAGAATATGGTCGCGTAGGGTTCTGTATGAATTCTCTCCGGCGTTTCGCCTTATCATGTAACGAATAAATGGATTCTTAAACCAAGTTTCTACATTGTTGTAAAAGGTTGAAAGTAGAGGCAGTGCCTTTGCCAGAACATCTTTGTTATTAACAACAGTTATGTTTATGTTGCTAGCATCGGCACCAAAGGGTGCCAGCGATACAGAATCGATTATTTTTTCAATAACCATATTTGGCACTGGAACATCAGAGAAGTTTCTAACTGAACGTCGGTGAAGTAGGAAACTCTTGAATCTGTCGTAGTCAGCTGCAAACTCTTTTAGTTCAACAACATCCTTGCCATACTCAAGTCCATCAATGGAAATTGAATTGGTTGCACATATTGCCATGCATTGCCCACATTTAATGCATAAGTGCAGTTTCGTTTCATCAAATGCCGTTGGACTTCCGTTGGAAGGTATTATTATGTGAGCAGGGCAAACCTCGGTGCAAAGGTTACAACTTTTACAGGTATTATAATTTATCAAGTTCATAATATTCTGTAATTTAGGTTTATACAGGTTTCTTAAGTAAAGTTAACACATAAAAAAGAGTTTGTCAAGGAATACATCTTGTAGTTTTACTTATCGGCATTTTTTGTATTTTTGCAGGCTGTAAATTCGTTTGGAACAAAAATTTAAACTTTTTTATATTATACACACATGGAAATTCCTGCTAAGTACAATCCTGCCGAGGTTGAAGACAAGTGGTACCGCTACTGGATGGAGAACAAATTTTTCCACTCCGTTCCCGACAGTCGCGAACCTTTCTGCATAGTAATTCCTCCACCCAACGTAACCGGTGTTCTCCACATGGGGCACATGCTGAACAATACCATTCAGGATGTAATGGTGCGCAGGGCGCGAATGCTTGGTAAGAACGCTTGCTGGGTTCCCGGAACCGACCACGCTTCAATTGCAACCGAGGCAAAAGTGGTGGCCAAACTTCGGGCTGAAGGAATTGACAAGAACAAGCTAAGCCGCGAGGAATTTCTGGAGCACGCCTGGGAATGGAAGGAGAAGCATGGCGGAATTATTCTTGAGCAGCTAAAAAAACTTGGTGCATCGTGCGATTGGGATCGCACAGCCTTTACCATGGACGAGAAACTTTCTGCCAGCGTAATAAAAGTATTTGTCGACCTATACAACAAAGGGAAAATTTACCGCGGGGTTCGAATGGTAAACTGGGATCCCCAGGCCAAAACAGCCGTATCGGACGAGGAAGTTATTTACCGCGAGGTGAATAGTAAACTCTACTACCTAAACTACAAAATTGATGGTGAGGATGGTTACGTAACCATTGCAACCACTCGCCCCGAAACCATTCTGGGCGACACGGCAGTTTGCGTAAATCCTAACGATCCACGCTATACAAATCTAAAAGGGAAACGAGTTCTTGTTCCTCTAATTAACCGGAGCGTTCCCATTATTTACGACGAGTACGTGGAAATGGAGTTTGGAACTGGAGCGCTAAAAGTTACTCCGGCTCACGATATCAACGACTACATGCTTGGCGACAAGCATAACCTCGAGAGCGTTGATATTTTCAACGACGACGGAACCATGAGTCCTGCCGCCCAACTTTACATTGGAATGGACAGGTTCGAAGTGCGAAAAGCCATTGTGAAGGATTTGGAAGATGCAGGGAATGTTGCCAAAATTGAGGATTACACCAACAAGGTTGGCTACAGCGAACGTACCGATGCTGTAATTGAGCCCAAACTTTCCATGCAGTGGTTCCTCCAAATGAAGGATATTTCGCAACCCGCACTCGACTCGGTAATTAACGGCGACATTAAAATACATCCTCCAAAATACGTTAATACTTACCGCCACTGGATGGAAAACGTTAAGGATTGGTGCCTATCGCGCCAACTTTGGTGGGGACACCGAATTCCTGCTTGGTACTTACCCGAGGGTGGTTACGTTGTTGCTGAAAATGAAGAGGAAGCGCTAAGGTTGGCACTTGAAAAATCGGGGAACTCCGCGCTGCAACTTGCCGATTTACGGCAGGACGACGATGTGCTCGACACTTGGTTCAGCTCGTGGCTCTGGCCCATTTCCGTTTTCAACGGAATTAACGAGCCAAACAATGACGACATAAAGTACTACTACCCAACCGATGAGCTGGTAACCGCTCCCGAAATTCTTTTCTTTTGGGTAGCCCGAATGATTATTGCTGGCTACGAGTACCTTGGCAAAAAACCGTTTAAGAATGTGTACCTAACCGGAATTGTTCGCGACAGCCAAAAACGCAAAATGAGCAAACAGCTGGGAAACAGCCCCGACCCGCTCGATTTAATTGCAAAGTACGGAGCCGACGGCGTTCGGGTTGGCATGCTGCTATGTTCGGCCGCTGGAAACGACTTACTTTTCGACGAGAACTTAACCGAGCAGGGACGAAACTTCAGCAACAAAATTTGGAACGCATTCCGCTTGGTGAAAGGCTGGCAGGTTGATGAGAGTTTACCTCAGCCACAATCGGCAAAAGTTGCAGTGGAGTGGTTCAATAATCTTCTCAATCGTGAAATTGCGCAAATCGACGACGATTTCTCGAAGTACCGCCTCTCCGAGGCGCTGATGAACGTTTACAAGTTATTCTGGGACGAGTTCTCCTCGTGGTTCCTCGAAATGGTGAAACCTGCTTACCAGCAACCAATTGATGGTGAAACCTATAAGTCGGTGCTTGAAATTTTCAACAAGCTGCTGTCAGTTCTTCATCCGTTTATGCCTTTCATTACCGAAGAACTTTGGCATCATCTATATCCACGGAAACAGGGCGAAAGCATTATGGTTAGCCAAATGCCAAAGGCAGAAGTGTTTGATGTTGCTCTTCTGGAAAAAGTTGAGTTGATGAAGGAGGTTGTTGCTGGTGTTCGTAACCTAAGGCAGGAGAAAAATATTCCGAATAAGAACTCTTTGTCGCTAATGGTTAAGTCGAACGACAAGTTTGACGAAGGGATAGAGAGAGTAATTGTGAAGCTGGCTGGGCTCGATACCCTCGATTACGTTTCCGACAAAGTTGACGGAGCAGGAAGTTTCATCATTAAAACTACCGAGTTTTTTGTTCCACTCCACGGATATGTGAACCCCGAGGAGGAGAAAGAAAAGATTATGCAGGAACTTAATTACACCAAAGGATTTCTTCAAAGCGTACAAAAAAAACTGAGTAACGATAAGTTTGTAAATGGAGCACCTGCTCAGGTCGTTGAAATGGAAAGGAAAAAGCAGGCTGACTCCGAAGCAAAAATTAAAGTTTTAGAGGAAAGGCTTAAGGAATTATCATAATAATATAGCACATAGTTTTGTACATCTGTTTAAGAGGCTGGTTTAATCCGGCCTCTTTTTTTATTACAATTTTCGCTCTACAAATTCAAATAAATTATGTAAATTGTTTTGCTTTATTATTTTCAGTTTTTCTGAAACTTTTAATCATTTATTGTGTATTAATAGAAAACAGTTAAGGAATTAAACTATGATAGGATTGAATTTGTTAATACTTTCTCTAGTACTTTCGTCTATCCTGTCGTGTATATTGGCCTTTTATCTTTGGAATCGAAGGAAAACACTTGGTACACCATCGCTTGCTGGGTTGCTGTTAGCAATTGGTATTTGGACATTAACCTCAGGAATTGAATTTGTTGTTCCAACTCTAAGCCAAAAGTTAATTTTTGTTACTCTTCGCTACATAGGAATTGTTCAGGTTCCGGTTTGGCTTTTCCTATTTGCCTGTGAATACACTGGGCATTTCGGTAAAATACCAAATGCTCAAAAACTTTTCCTTTGGGTAATTCCTGTCGCTTCGTTGGCATTTATAGTTACTAACGATTCTAACAACCTTTTCTTTTCAACAGTCAAATTCGATACATATAAATCAATAAGTTTTGTTGATTTAGAATATGGCCTTTGGTGGTGGATTCACACATTCTATTCGTACCTACTAACACTTGTCTCTATTTTTTTATTGGTACTCACAACCTTTAAAAGCTCTGAACAGCAGAAGAAACAAGTTTACATTATTATTGCCAGCGCCTTAATCCCGCTCTTTTCAAATTTTATTTACATTATCGGATGGCGCCCATACACCTTCGTCGACTTAACTCCCATTGCTTTTACAGCAACAGGAGTCCTCTTTTTTTGGGGCATATATTCTAAAAAGTTGTTCAACCTAAAACCCATTGCTCTCGATACCCTGTTTGCCAGCTTGCCCGATGGAATTATTGTTATTGACAATCAAAAAAATATTATTGATGTAAACCATGCAGCATTGGAAATGATTTCCATAGAGGAAGAGGATATAGCGGGAAAACCCATTAAAGAAGTATTTGAACCCTTCGAAGAGGTTTTCGATGAAGAGGCTAAAACATCAAAGGAAATAAATTACAATGGTAAAATACTCGACTTCTCTCATTCGCCAATAATTAATAAGCAAAACCATAAGGTTGGGTTGCTGCTAATTTTTAGGAATGTAAGCGAAAAGAAACAAGCTGAAACCGAGTTAAAATCAACCCGCGATAGGTTTGAACTGGCCGTTTATGCAGCAGGGCTCGATACATGGGAAAATAACCTTGTTACAGGCGTAAGAATTGGAGGCGATAAAATATACCTTGAGCTAGGTTACAAACCCAATGAGGTTCCCAAATCAATTGACGATATTTTTAAGCTGGTACATCCCGATGATCTTAAAGTTATAAAACAACGAATTAACAACCATGTTGCTGGCAAAACAAGCTTGTACACTTCCGATTTCAGAGTTAGGGACAAACTTGGTAACTACCAATGGGTTACCAATTACGGCAAAGTTGTGGAGCGCGATGAGGAAGGGAATGCAGTTCGTTTTATTGGACTTACGCTGAATATAAACGAGAGAAAACGGATTGAGGAACGTACTAAGAAACAAAACGATGAGTTGCTGCGAGCCAACGCCGAGAAGGATAAATTCTTCTCCATTATTGCACACGATTTACGAGGTCCGTTTCAGGGGTTTATTGGACTTACCGAACTTATGTCGGAGAGTATTGAAACCATGAGCCAGGATGAAATACAGGATTTATCAAGAACACTTCAGAATACCGCTAAAAACCTTTACGAGCTGCTCGACAACCTTCTTAACTGGGCCATTGTAAAACGCGGGCAAAAAAGGTTTAACGTTGAACACGTAAAATTGAGATCACTGGTAGAAACTGTTAGCGAAATGGTTAAACATCAAACTAAACTCAAGGAACAGGAAATAAGGGTTTTAGTTGATGATAAAATTTCTGTTTATGCCGATAGGGAAACCTTAAAAACCATTATCAGAAATTTAATCTCAAACGCTGTAAAATTTACACCACACAAAGGAATAATAACCATTTCTTCTGCCGACAGGCAGAATGGTTTTATTGAAATATCTATTGAAGACACCGGAATTGGAATGTCTCCAACCCTTAAGGATAGCCTTTTTAAAATTAACCAGAAAGTTTCACGGTTAGGAACCGATGATGAGCCTAGCACCGGCTTAGGATTAATACTTTGCAAGGAGCTAATTGAAAAACACGGAGGAGTTATTTGGGTTGAGAGCGAACCTGAAAAGGGAAGCAACTTTAGGTTTACGCTCCCAAAAGTTGAGTAATGCATCACTTCCAATTCACATTTATTATACCTATTAATTTTTGTTGACGTAAATCATCTTGTCAAATAGGTAATTTGTATTTAATTTTATCATTTTACCCGTTTAACGTTTTCCTATGGCTAACAGTGAAATCACTTTATCAGGGAAAGTCCACGATATAATAGTTGTTTGGGACTATATTCTACAATCAATCGCCTTTTCAAGCAGAAGTTTGCTTGCTGAGTTGGAATATAGTAAAGATAACCTACCTGTAAATGAAAATAGCTGGAGGCAGCTAATTCACCCCGACGATCAAAATACACTCAAGCAAAAAGAACAATCGTTTCTTGCAGCTACAAGAAGCAGCGAAACTTTTTCATTCAATTTTCGGATTAAAAATGCAAATGGACTTTGGGTATTGTACAGTTTGAATGCCAGCATTCTTGAGAAAACAAAAAAAGGAGAAGTATCGAAAGCCATTTTCTCATTCAAATCGAGCAGCACCACCGATGAATTGGAAAGGTTACTCCTTGAAAGCAACGAACGGTTTAGAACCCTTGCAAACGCATCGTTTGGCGGTATAGCAATACACGACAAAGGAGCTATAATTGAAGCTAACCAGGAACTAGCCCGAATGACTGGGTTTGATCACGGTGAATTAATAGGCATGGATGGACTTCTGCTTATTGCTCCCGAACAACGTGAATATGTTCTTGATAAAATTGTTACTGGTTACGAAAAGCCCTACGAATCGGTTGGGATTTGTAAGGATGAAACTACCTACCCGCTCGAAATACAGGGCAAGCAAATTCCATACAAAGGGAAAACTGTAAGAGTTACCGAATTCAGAAATATTGAGGAAAGAAAAAAGGCCGAGAAGGCCATGTTTGCTATAGAACAAAGCTACGAAAGCATAATTGAGCTGGCTGTTGATGGCATACTAATTGGCGATAAAAATGGAGTGGTGGTTAAGGCTAATAAACGTTTCCTCGAAATAACAGGTAAAACTAACGAGGAAGTTGAAGGATTTCACATAAGCCAACTTTTCACCGAAAAAACGTTGCAGGAAAAACCTCTTCGTTTCGACGTTCTCCAAAAAGATAAACCCTTAGTTACCGAGCGAGAGATAGTAAAACCCAACGGAGAGTTTGCTTTTGTTGAAATGCACTCCAAAATGATGCCCAATGGCTCGTACCAATCAATTATTCGCGATGTAACCGAACGAAAAATTTCGGAGTTGGCCCTTGTTGAGAGTGAAAATATGTTTCGAACCCTTTTCGAAACTGCCAACGATGCAATCTTTATAATGGATAGTGAGGTTTTTATCGACTGCAACCTTAAAACTGAAAAAATATTTGGAACAGAGAAATCGAAGATTATTGGCCATTCGCCCATTGAATTCTCACCCGAGTACCAACCCGACGGACAACTTTCGGCCCAAAAAGCAACGCAAAAAATTGTTGCAGCAAAACGTGGGGAACCTCAGTTTTTTGAGTGGGTTCATATAAAAGCCGATGGATCACCATTTTACACCGAAGTTAGCTTAAATCAGGTTATAATCAATGGCAGGGAATATACCCAAGCCATTGTTCACGACATCGACAAGCGCAAGAAGCTTGACATGAAGCTGCAAACCGAACAATTCCTCATGAGGAATCTGATGAATAACGTTCCCGATCAGGTTTACTTCAAGGATAAAAACAGCTGCTTCATTCGTGTGAATAAGAATGTTGCCACAAGATTCGGATTCTCCAATCCCAACGAAATTATTGGTAAATCCGATTTCGATTTCTTTACTCGTGAACATGCTGAAAAAGCTTATCGCTTAGAGCAAACAATAATTACAACGGGTACATCGGTTGAAGGAATTGAAGAGATGGAAACCTGGCCCGATGGAAGAACCACCTGGGTTTCAACTTCAAAAATGCCTCTGCGAGACGAAAAAGGAGAGATAATTGGAACGTTTGGCGTTTCACGCGATATTACTTTCAGAAAGAAAGCTGAGGAAAATTTGCGCGAGAGCGAAATGCGTTTACGCACCCTAAGCGATAACCTCCCTATGGGTTTGATGTATCAGATCGATTCTGGTATTGATGGATCAAAACGCGATTTCAAATACATAAGTGCAGGTGTTGAAAAAATGCATGGTATTACGCCTGAAGATGTAATTAAGAACCCTGCCTGCCTTTATGGCCAGCTGCTTGAGGAAGACGGGAAAAAAATGGCAGAGCAGGAAAAAATTGCGCTGGCAAACCAAACATCGTTTAGGGTTGAAGTTAGGTACATTACAAAGCAAGGTGAAACAAGATGGATTCTTATTTCTTCTTCACCAAGAAAAGTAGATAACGGACACATAATTTGGGATGGAATTGAACTCGATATTACTGAACAGAAGAGAGCCGAACAAGCACTTCGCGAAAGCGAAGAGATGTATAGGCTTGTGGTTGAGTCAACTAACGAAGGAATATGGGATTGGGATTTAGAAACCAATATTGCAGTATTTAGCGATCGCTACTATACAATGCTTGGCTACAAACCTGGAGATTTTGAAGGAAGCTATGCAAACTGGCGACAGCTAGTTCATCCTGATGATATTGGGTGGACAGAGATTGTAATAAAGAAGCACCTAGAGGAGCAACTTTCTGAGTTCAACGTTGAGTATAGAATGAAAGCAAAGGATGAAAACTGGCGCTGGATTCATGCTAAAGGAAAAGTTGTAGGGAAAAATAGCCAAGGTAAACCCACCAGGGTTCTTGGAACTCACGAGGATATTACGGAACGTAAACAGATTGACGATGAAATACGTGAATCGAGAAATCTGCTTCAAACCATTCTCGACACAATTCCAGTTCGGGTTTTTTGGAAGGATAAGAACTTGAACTACCTAGGTTGCAACAGAGCATTTGCTAATGATGCAGGATTCTCGTCGCCCCTTCAAATTATTGGTAAAAACGATTTCGATTTGGCGTGGTCTGCTCAAGCCGATCTTTCGCACGCTGACGATTTAGCGGTAATAAATTCGGGTAGCCCAAAAATTGGCTTCGAGGAGTTTCGAACCTCTTCCGATGGTGAAACAATTTGGATCAGAACCAGCAAGGTTCCCTTGCGTTCTTCCGATGGAGTTATTCAGGGTGTGCTGGGTACTTTCGAGAATATTACAGAAAGCAAAAAGGCTAAGGATGAACTATACAGAAGTTATGCTGAGAATCAGGCGCTACTCGCGGCTATCCCCGATTTGATGTTTGTTTTTACAAGAGATGGAATTTTTGAAGATTACTACTCCTCCTCAGTTGAAGAACTTTTCATGCCTCCAGAACATTTTCTAGGAAAGCATATAGTTGATGTTTTACCAGAATCTTTGGCCAAATTAACGTTAAACCATATTAATCTGCTCTATAAAAACGGTGAGAACCAGTTCTACGAATATCAGATAGATATTGACAATAAAATTTATGTGTACGAATCGCGCATGGTAAAAATCGACGAGCAACGTTTAATTACAATCTGCCGCGATATTACCGAAAGAAAGAAAAGCGAGGATACCATTGAACTTGAACGGGCTTACTTCGAACATCTTTTCGACAGCTCGCCTGAAGGAATAGTTGTGCTTAATGAAAACGACTGTATTATTCGTTGCAACCATGAGTTTACCAGAATGTTTAAGTACTCATCCCAAGAAGTTGTTGGCAAAAAAATTAACTCATTAATAGTTCCCAACGAATTTGCAGATGAGGGTACCGAACTAACAAAAAAAGTAGCCATTGGTAACATTATTATGCACGAAACCAAACGAATGCGAAAGGATGGATCGCTTATTGATGTTTCCATACTTGGTAAACCCATTCAATTTAAGGGCGGGCAAATTGCTGTGTATGGAATATATAGAGATATTACCGACAGAAAAAAAGTGGAGGAAGAGCTTATACTCAAGAACTACGAAATAGAATCGCAAAACGAAGAGTACAAACTTATTAACGAAGAACTTCACAAAGCGAAGGAGAGAGCTGAGGAGAGCGATATGCTCAAATCGGCATTCCTAGCCAATATGAGCCACGAGATTCGTACACCAATGAACGGAATTATTGGTTTCTCGCAGCTTCTAGTTAGCCCCGAAATTGGGAAGGAGGAAACCAACCAGTATGTAGATATTATACATAGCTGTAGCAACCAACTACTTACCATTATTAACGACCTTATCGATATCTCAAAAATAGAGGCAAATCAGGTAACAATTCTCGAAACCGAGGTTGAACTCAACAAGCTAATGCACGAGGAGTATATGCTCTTTGATAAGAAAGCTAGGGAGACAGGAATTGAGTTTACCTTATCTACCGGCTTAGAAAACTCATTGGCAACCATATTTGCCGATTCATCGAGGCTGAAACAAATTATTTCAAACCTCCTAAACAACGCCCTAAAATTTACAAAGCAGGGCTTTGTGAGGTTTGGTTACACAAAAAAGGGTGATATGCTGGAATTTTTTGTTAAAGACTCAGGCATTGGCATTCCATCCGATTTTCATAAAACTATTTTTGAACGATTCAGGCAGGTAGAAACCAAACTCTCGTCGCAGGCAGGTGGAACTGGTTTAGGACTAGCAATTTCCAAAGCATTTATTGAAAAAATGGGCGGAAATATTTGGGTTGAATCAGAACCTGATTCCGGTTCGCATTTTTACTTCACGGTTCCCTATAAAGCAACTGAAAATGAGGATTTCTCCAAAAACTCACTTATTGGAGTGGATGAGAGTATGATAAACAAACCCAATACTATTCTAATTGCCGAAGATGACGACTTTAACTACCTTTATATTAGCGAACTATTTGGTGAATTTAAAATAAATCTTCTTAGGGCTAGCACAGGTTTGGAGGCGGTAAACCTAGTTAAAGAGAATCCACAAATTGGAATCGTACTAATGGACATTAAAATGCCCGATATGGATGGTTACGAGGCAACTACGCTCATAAAAAACATACGAAACGATTTACCTGTAATTGCCCAAACAGCCTACGCATTCTCAACCGATAGAGAAAAGGCCCTGGAAGCTGGTTGCGACGACTATTTATCGAAACCACTAAAAAGGGAAAAACTAATATCGTTAGTATCCAAATATTT
>CAZLXF010000073.1:0-13211 GCA_964563065.1 uncultured Rikenellaceae bacterium
TACGCAGAATAAAACTGTTTACTATTCTGTCTTGGAAAATTTGCGATTTCCCTAAATGATACATTTGGGGAGTTTCAACTTCAGTTATATCAAACTTTTCGTTATTGAAGGTAATAGAGAATAACCCGTTACTCGCAATTACCCAAACTTTCGATTTTCCGGCTGAGGATATTGAAATTATTTCATTGCTTAACAATGAACTATTCACCGAAAGTACCTTTTTCCCTTGAATGAAGTTTAACCCATTTGATGAACCAATCCATATGTTGTCATCGTCATCGGTTGATACACAGGTTAACCTAGTAGAGTTAAGCCCGTTTTTTGTTGTAAAATATTCAAAATCAACTCCATTGTAACGACATAAGCCACCACCTGTTGTTAACCAAATGTCACCTCTATTATCCTGTGTAATATCAGTAACTAATGAGTGCAATACTCCTTCACGAACGCCAAATTTTACAATATTATAACTTTGCGCATGCAGAACATACGTTGCTATCACTAAGAAACTTGTTGTAAGTAGTTTTCTAATTTCCATACAAAAAATTAACTCTTACCCCAAATATATGCAATATTTATAGAAAAAAATATTTGTAAATAATGTAGTAACCATTTAGTAGGATTAAAGGTTAGCTTCAGTAGAAAAATAATACCAAATATACCTGGTATGTAGGGAGCCTATTACAGTAAAATATAGTACCTTTGCCATGTTTTTTGAAAATATTTATTATGCACGAAAAAATTCTTATCCTCGATTTTGGCTCGCAGTACACTCAACTTATTGCCCGCCGTGTTAGAGAGTTAAACGTTTACTGCGAAATACACCCTTTTAACCACTTTCCAAGCCTTGATGGAACTGTAAAAGGAGTAATTCTTTCAGGTAGTCCTTATTCTGTTCACGACAAAGAATCGCCCCGTTTAGATTTAAATAATTTTACCGACAACTACCCAACTTTAGGTGTGTGTTACGGAGCTCAGCTGCTGGCACTGTCTAGTGGCGGAACAGTAACTCCTTCACAAATAAGAGAGTATGGTCGAGCAATGCTCGATGTTCCACGAAATATTTCACCACTTTTTACTAACGTTGAAGGTAAAACTCAGGTTTGGATGTCGCATGGCGATACAATTACTCAACTGCCAGAAAACTTTGAAGTTATTGCCGGAACCGAGGATGTTAAGGTGGGTGCGTACCATGTTAAGGGTAAGCAAACCTATGGCATTCAGTTTCACCCTGAAGTATATCATACCAGTGAAGGTTTAACCATGCTTCGTAACTTTGTGGTTAACATATGTGGTTGTAAACAGGATTGGACACCTGCATCATTTGTTGATGAAACGGTATCAAATTTAAAGAAACAGCTAGGTAATGACCATGTAGTGCTTGGTTTATCTGGTGGCGTTGATAGTTCGGTTGCCGCACTGCTTCTACATAAAGCCATTGCGAAAAACTTAACCTGCATTTTTGTTGATAATGGGTTGCTGCGTAAGGATGAGTTTGCTCAGGTTCTTGATTCATATAAAAACTTAGGATTGAACGTAATAGGTGTGGATGCAAGCCAAAAGTTTTATAACGATCTGGCAGGCATTACCGACCCTGAGCTGAAACGAAAAAGCATTGGTAGAAACTTTATCGAGGTTTTTGAGCAGGAAGCAAAAAAAATTGAGAACGTAAAATGGTTAGCTCAAGGAACAATTTACCCCGATGTAATTGAGTCTATTTCTGTGAATGGACCATCGGCTACCATTAAGTCGCACCACAATGTTGGAGGTTTGCCCGAAATAATGAACTTGAAGGTTATTGAACCGTTACGCCTCCTTTTCAAGGATGAAGTTCGTAGGGTAGGAGCCGAGGTTGGTTTACCTTTAAATATACTTGGTCGTCATCCTTTTCCTGGACCAGGACTCGGAATTCGAGTGCTTGGAGAGGTTACCGAACAAAAAGTGACACTTCTTCAAGAAGCCGATGCTATATTTATAAACTCGTTGAAGGTTGCTGGTTTGTACGATAAAATTTGGCAGGCAGGAACAATGCTGCTCCCCGTTCAAACCGTAGGCGTAATGGGCGATGAGAGAACCTACGAGTTTGTTGTGGCACTTAGGGCTGTAACTTCAACCGATGGTATGACAGCCGACTGGTACCCACTTCCTTACGAATTTTTGGCTAAAGTCTCTAACGATATAATCAATAGGGTGAAAGGTATTAATCGCGTTGTTTACGATGTTAGTTCAAAACCACCAGCAACAATTGAATGGGAGTAGTTTAAAACTTTTTTTATATAATAACGTTTATTCAATAATGCATCGAATTTAAACTACATTCAAAATTCTTTAAATATGAGTAACCTACTTAAGATTAACGCACGATTATTTCTTTTTATTATTATTATTTCAGCTAGTGCCAGCATTTCAAGTGCACAGCTTAGCTCGAACCTTAGCATTTATAAAATCGTTCGTTTCCTTCAATATGTTTCGGCTGATTACGTTGATACTGTGAACGTTGATAATCTGGTTGATGAGGCTATTATCGATTTGCTAGGAAATCTCGATCCACACTCGGTATATATTTCAAAGGAAGACGTGAAGGCTATGAACGAACCGCTCGAAGGTAACTTCGAAGGAATTGGCATTGAGTTTAACATTATGAACGACACTTTGATGGTGGTTAACCCAATTCCGGGTGGACCCTCCGAAAGAGTTGGAATTTTTGCAGGCGACAGAATTCTTGAGGTTGACAGTAAAAATGTTGCTGGAATTGGATTAAAAAACAGCGATGTTTTTAAACTGCTACGTGGCGATAAGGGAACTAAAGTTTTCCTTACTGTTCAGCGCAAAGGTGTTCCACAAACCATGGATTTTGAAATAACTCGCGATAAAATTCCAATTTATAGTCTCGATGCTGCATATATGATCGATTCGAGGATTGGCTACATTAAACTTAACCGTTTTGCTTTAACCACCGAGCAGGAGTTTATTGATGCAGTTGATACTCTTAAGAAACAGAATATGAAAGATTTAATTCTGGATTTAAGAGGGAACGGCGGTGGTTTTCTGAATGCAGCAGTTTCGCTTGCCGATCATTTTCTTGATAGTGACAAAATTATTGTATACACCGAAGGGCGCACATCTCCCCGAAACGATTTCTTATCCACATCCACAGGAGTTTTTGAGAAAGGTAAACTTGTTGTCTTAATCGATGAGGGTTCTGCTTCAGCAAGTGAAATTCTGGCTGGTGCCATTCAGGATTGGGACAGAGGAATTGTGGTTGGTCGCCGTTCGTTTGGTAAAGGTTTGGTTCAAAATCAAATGCCTTTGCCCGATGGCTCTATGATTCGGTTAACCGTTGCTCGGTATCATACTCCAACCGGTAGAGTTATTCAAAAACCATACGAGTATGGCGATGCTAAAGACTACTACAGCGATTTTTCCAACCGCATGGAACATGGTGAACTCTTTAATGCTGACAGCATTAACTTCCCCGATTCGCTTAAATATTACACGCTAAACAAAGGAAAACTTGTTTATGGAGGAGGTGGTATTATGCCCGATTTCTTCGTTCCTTTCGATACAACTTTCTACTCCGATTACTATGGTTTGCTTGTTAGGCGCGATGTGCTTAACCAGTTTGTTCATAAATACGTTGATGCGAACCGAAAAAAGTTGGTTAAAAGTTACCCGATTTTTAACGAGTTTAACTCTGGCTTTTCTGTAGATAATAAAATGATTGATGACATTATTGCCTTTGGTGAGGAGAAAAAAGTTAAACTTGATGAAGAAGGCATTAACACATCAAGAGAGGAAATAAAGAAACAGATAAAAGCACTTATTGCCCGAAACATTTTCACAACAACCGAGTATTATCAGGTTGCAAACAAAAATAACGAAGCCATTCTAAAGGCTCTAGAAGTCATAAAGGAATGGACCGATTATAAATATCTCGTAATGGAGTAATTTTTAAAACCCTAGATATTTTTCTGTACTTCAGCATTATTTTAACTATGCCAGCATATAGGTCGATTGGCCAACGGGTTTTTTATTGTAAAACTGGACAGGTTGATATGGGGAAAACAAACTAACAATTAATTTTTATTTGAATGGAAACAAAATCCACATTTTCAGAGCTAGGCCTGTCCGAAGATTCAATAAACGCAATCTCGGAGAAGGGCTTCGAAATCCCAACGCCAATTCAAAAATTGACAATCCCAGTTTTAATTAACGAAACCTGCGATATTATTGGTCAGGCACAAACCGGAACTGGAAAAACAGCAGCATTTGGGCTGCCAATTCTCGACAAGCTAGTAGTAGGTTCAAAAAGTTACGTAAAAGCTTTAGCCTTAGTTCCAACTCGAGAGCTGGCTCTACAGGTAACCGATGAGCTAATTTCGCTCAAAGGGAAAAGGAAAATCAACATTATAACACTTTACGGAGGTCAATCAATATCGGAGCAGCAAAGAAGACTTAGAAAAGGAGCCGACATTGTTGTTGGTACTCCTGGCCGTATTCTCGATTTACTTCGTCGTAACGACCTCAACCTGGAAAGCGTTGAGTGGGTTGTACTCGATGAAGCCGATGAGATGCTAAATATGGGTTTTATTGATGATATTGAATCGATACTTGAACAAACTTCCAAGGAAAAGCGAATGATGCTTTTTTCGGCCACAATGCCCGATAGGATTGTTAAACTTTCGCGCAAGTTTATGTCAAATCCTAAACTTTTAATGGTTGGCCAGTCACAGAGTGCAACAACTTTAACCGATCAGATATACTTCGAAGTAAATCGTGGCGATAAATTCGACGCACTAACCCGAATCATTGATATTGAACCAGAGTTTTACGGTTTAGTTTTTTGCCGTACACGTGTTGATGTTGATGAGTTAACCAGCAAACTCATCGAGTTTGGATACTCTGCTGAAGGTCTTCACGGTGAAATTTCTCAGGCTCAGCGTGAAAAAACTCTAAAAAAGTTTAGGAAGAAATTTATCAATATTCTTGTGGCAACCGATGTGGCCGCTCGTGGAATTGATATTACCGATTTAACTCATGTAATAAACTTCAGTCTGCCGCAGGATCCCGATTCATACATTCACCGCGTTGGTAGAACCGGTAGAGCAGGAAAAGAAGGAACCGCAATTACCTTTATTACTCCCGATGAGTACCGTAAATTCGTTTTCTTTAAGAAAACCATAAAGTCCAATATTCGTAAGGAGGTACTTCCACAGGCGCACGATATTATTGAAGTAAAGAAAACGAGGATTAAAGAAGACTTACGTGCCATTGTAGAGAATCAAAACTACATTGATTACCTAGGAATGGCTGAAGATATACTTGAGGATAATCGTCCCGAGGTTGCTCTTGCTTCATTGTTACGTATGGCCTTTAAAACCCAGCTAGAGGAAAAAAGTTACCCAGAAATCCGCGATTTTAAGGTTGATAAAAAAGGAACAACCCGTTTGTTCATAGCCCTTGGAAAAAAGGATGGAATGAGTCCTCGCAAAATATCCGCTTTCATACGCAAGGAAGTTCAAGTTCCCGATAATAATATCGACGATATTGCTGTTTTCGATGAGTTCTCCTTCTTGACCGTACCTTTCAACGATGCAGAGCGAATTCTAAGCGTTTTCTCAAAGAAAAGTCAAGGTGGAAAACCCTTAATTACCAAAGCAAAATCTAAAAAGTAAATAACAATCAACAATGGCACAAAAGTTTGAAATTATTGCCAAAACCTTCCAGGGTTTTGAAACTCTTCTTGCCGATGAGTTAAATGAACTGGGTTTTGATGATGTTCAGATTCAGCGTCGTGCAGTTTCATTCGCAGGCGATAATGAAGCGTTATACCGTGCTAATTTTCAAACTCGTACGGCACTTAGGGTGTTAAAACCTATTTTTCAGTTTAAAGCAAGGAACGAGGAGGAACTTTACGGTCAAGCCAAAAAGTTCGATTGGACAAGCGTAATGGATATTTCTCACAAGTTTGCTGTAGATAGCGTAGTGAACTCCGAGGTTTTTACACACTCTCGTTACGTAGGCTTAAAGCTAAAGGATGCCATTGTTGACCATTTTCGCGATAGGTTTGGCCGCAGGCCATTTGTTGATCCAAAGAATCCACAAATTCAGATTCACATACATATTTCCGACCAAGATTGCACCATTCTACTC
This sequence comes from uncultured Rikenellaceae bacterium, assembly GCA_964563065.1. Taxonomy (GTDB): domain Bacteria; phylum Bacteroidota; class Bacteroidia; order Bacteroidales; family Tenuifilaceae; genus DAOSWM01. The sequence goes on from CAZLXF010000073.1 coordinate 6,154, forward strand.
GACTCTTCCGGCGAATCGTTGCATCGAAGAGGCTATAGAACCAACCAATTATTGGCTCCGTTGAATGAAGTTTTAGCAGCAGGACTAATCAAACTTTCGGGATGGGATCATCAAAAACCCTTTATCGATCCGATGTGTGGTTCGGGTACGCTACTAATAGAAGCAGCCCTGATTGCCCGTGGAATTGCACCAGGCATATTCCGCAAGCAGTTTGGATTCGAAAATTGGCTAGACTTCGACAAGGATCTTTTTGAAAAAATTTTCAACGATGATAGCCTTGAGAAGGATGTTTCACCGCTAATAATTGGTGGCGATATTTCCAAGCAAGCCGTTGAAACTACTCTTGGCAACATTCGAAATGCAGGTTTACAGAAAATGATTGAGGTGCAACCTCGTTCTATTTTCGACTTTCAACTACCTGAAGAGAAGGGCGTTGTTATTACCAATCCTCCATATGGTGAACGGTTACGCAAGGAGCAAATAGAAGTTTTCTATAGGCAGCTAGGCGATTGCTTTAAACAAAAGTTTGCTGGCTACGATGTTTGGCTCCTGAGCGGTAACATGGATGCGTTAAAGAGTTTTGGCCTTCGTCCGGTTAGCACAAAGAATGTTTTAAATGGCGCCATTGAATGTAAGTATATGAAATTTCCAATGTATTCTGGCAGTAAAAAGGCTAAATTTAATAATCCGGAAAAGGTCAAATTGAAGATAAATAGGCAGAAATAAACATCTTTTTATTAAAAATGTTTCTAAAGAGTTTTGGATTTGGATGTTATTTTTTTATATATTTGTTGTAGGCTTTCAAAAATTGTAAAAACTTTTTAATATAAAAGTCACCTCAATGAGTTTTTTTCTTGATCAGTGTTACGAACAAATGAACCAGGGAGAGGTGATTGTTGCCTACAAGGGCTACATTGGAGCCGATATTATTACAAATACCCTAAATCTTGTTGAAAACAAGCTTGAATCCACTGAAATTAGCAACTCAGTTAGAAAGAAACTCTACAATCTTTTAGTTGAAAGTCTTCAGAATTTATACCACCATGTTGATGCCCCGTTAGCGGAAAAGGATGATGATTCGAGTTTTGGTGTTTTTATTCTTAGCAAAATGCCTGATGGTTACCGAATATCAACTGGTAATTTTATACAACAGGAAAAAACAGCCATGCTAAAGGATAAAATTGATAAAATCAACTCACTTTCGCCTGAAGAATTAAAGGATTTTTACAAGTTTGTACTTAACAATCAAAAGTTTTCTGAAAAAGGAGGTGGCGGGCTTGGTTTAATTGACATGGCAAGAAAAACGGCCAATACCCTTGAATATCATTTTTTTGAGTACAATAAGGATTACGCTTTTTTTAACCTTAACATTTTTGTGACCGAGAAGTAATTTTTTTGTTTTTTTAGATATTTCAACTTAGATTTGCAATAACTAATATTGAAATCATAAATTTCACAATAACTATGGAATTGATAAAAATTGAAGGAACACCAAAAACCCCAACCGTTACCATGAACCCTGAGACTGGGGTAATTGAGATCAAAGGAAGGTCAATTCCCGAGAACTCAATTGAGTTTTACAAACCAATTGTTGATTGGCTTGATGAGTATGCTGGTGGTCCAGCTGCAAAAACTATCGTTAACATGCAGCTTGAGTATTTTAATACTAGCTCATCAAAATGTATCCTCGATGTTTTCAAAAAGTTAGAGGTTCTTAAAAAGAACCAGAACGATGTAATTATTAACTGGTACTACGAGGAGGATGATGAGGATATGCTTGAAGCAGGAGAGGATTACGAATCCATCATTAAAGTCCCATTTAAAATGATTCAGATTGTTGATTAACAACTAATTGTTTTCAATATATAAACAAAAGAAGGAGGCTAAACGGCCTCCTTCTTTTGTTTGTGTTTTTTGGATTATTACTCCTTTTCCTTCGAGGAATAGTTCTCTACAAAATCAAGCCCCTTCTTAACAAGTCTGTAGTATAGGGCAATGTATATTAAAATGGTATAAATCCATATAACTATTACGTTAACCCAGAACGTATCGAAAAGTTTACCGAAAATTTGCTTGAAGGGTGCATAGAAGTGAGCCTTAATTAACTTCCTTTGAGGAAGCAGATAAATTGGATCAACCTTCTGTATTAACCTTCCGTTATACTCAACAATCCTCTCAATTTCAGATGTGTTTCGAACAAAATCGTTCAAACTTTCATTAAAATGCTGACGTTTAAGTTTGAGGAAATTTTCCCTATCTTCCTCGGTACGTTGAGACGAAGAAATAACACTATCGCGTTGGTAGCTTGCCTTGTTGTATAAACGAACGTAGTAAATCCTTATTTGCTCAAGGTATGTTCGCAAATTATCAATTAGCTCTGGCGATAACGACGATGAGTTCAGTTGTTCGAACTGTTTAAAAGGATGATGCGAACCAGCAATGCTAGTCATTTCGTACCTGATTTCATTCCTCAATACCTCCAATGCTGCTTCAATTTCCGAACTCATAACAGGGTTGTTCAAATGACGTTCGCACAGCGCAACTTTGTTTTGTAAAGTTTTTAGCCAGTAATTCCGCTTGAAATCGGATTTACTCATAGCTTCATCGTAAATGTAGAATTGTTTTTGGTACTTGTTCCCTTTAAACTGTTTTACCGCAAGGGCTTCGTATGCCCAGCGGGCAACAATAATTTCTCCGTAAGCAGGAATACTGCTAGGGGATGAAATGGTAGGGTTTAACTTTTCAAATTTTACAATAATTCCACTTAGAATAATTTGTGGGATAACAATGAAGGGAATTAATATGTAAATGGTAACTACCGCTTTAAAGCTGTCGGAAATGAGCAATCCAAGCATGTTGGCCGAAACCCATGTGCTGAAAAGTACTATCCAGTAGGTAAAGTACATGCCCTTAATTTCGAGGATTGAGTTTCCAATAATTACAAATACAAATGCCTGGAAGGCAGAAAGAACCAGCAGAATAAAAACCTTAGACATTAGGAAGCTACTCCAGCTGAGGTTGAGGAACGATTCGCGTTTTAAAATCTTTCGGTCTTTAATAATTTCCTCAGCACTTACAGTTATTCCAACAAAGAATGCAACAATTACCGACATGAACAGGTAAACGGGAATATTGCTGTTTTCGAGCAAGGTATAACCATGAACGTTGGCAACATCAACATTATAATATTTTATAATGTATGCAAGCAGAAATGCAAGCAGTGGCGACTCAAGCATGTTTATTACCATGTACTGTGTATTTGCCAGCTTGCTTAGCACATCTCGTTGCACAAATACCTTAAGCTGCTTGAACCAGTTTGGAATTTTGAATGGGTTATTTGGAAGAATTTCTGGAGTTTCTATCTCCTTATCATCGTTTGAGTTGAAGGCATTGTAAAATTCGTACCATTCAGCAGGACTGGTTTTTCGTGTTCGGGTAGGATTTCCGTATTCGTCGAGTACGTTGGCTTCAACAATGTTGAAAACCTGTTCGGGGTTTACGTTACCGCAAAGCGTACACTCACTTTCGTTCCAGTTTGCATGTTGTACTCTCGATTTGAAGTAGATAATTGATTCAATGGGGTCGCCGTTATATATTAGGTATCCGCCAGTATCGAGAATCATTAGCTTATCGAACATTTTAAAAATATCCGATGAGGGCTGGTGAATTACAACAAATACCAACTTACCTTTAAAGGTAAGTTCTTTAAGTAGATCGAGAATGTTCTCAGAGTCACGCGAGCTTAGACCGCTTGTGGGTTCATCGAGGAAAAGGATTGCAGGTTCGCGAATAAGTTCGAGGGCAATGTTGAGCCTTTTTCGTTGTCCTCCGCTAATTTTTTTGTTTAACGGCGAGCCAACCTTCATGTCCTTAATTTCATGCAAGCCAAGGCTAACTAACATATCATCAACCGCCTTAACAATTTGTTCTTCGGTGAAGTTGTCGAAGCAAAGTTTGGCATTGTAGTATAGGTTCTGAAAAACCGAAAGTTCCTCAATAAGCAAATCGTCCTGTGAAACAAACCCAATTAAACCTTCAATTTGGTTCGATTGCCGGTGAATATCGATTCCATTAACCAGAACTTGCCCTTGAGAGGGCTTTTCTGAACCGTTTAATACATTTAAAAGAGTTGATTTTCCTGCTCCCGAAGCGCCCATTATACCAACTAAATGCCCCGATTCCATGGTAAGGTTCATCCTGTGGAGGCCAATTTTTCCTCCCTTAAATTTGTACTCAACATTTTTGAGTTCAAAAAGGATCTTTTCTTTTATCTTATCAAGGGTAAACCGTGCAATAATGTCGCTGTAGTAGATTGGCGATATTTTTGGGTTTCTAATGGATGAACCTGTGTTAAGAACAAAAACCTTTTCCTTGTTTAGAAGGTGTCCGTTTAGGTAAACTTCTTCGTTACCCCAGTAACGAAGGAAGTATATGTTGGCACATTCTACCCAAATAATTCGAATTTCACCCTGCAAGGATTGGCAATGGATATGCTTTGTTTCAGGGTTTTGTAACTCTTCCTTATCGTTAACAATAAGGATGTTTTCGTTTTCGAAAGGTTCGTCGAAACCTTTGAGTACAAAATCACGAATTAAGAAAAAATCATCATCGGGGATGAAGAATGTTTCAGCAACTGTGGAAATGAAGGCCATTTCTTGCTCGGTAACGGTACCTTCTTCGGATTTTACAAATTCGAGAAGCCGAACAAGAACCACAACTTTCTGTTGCTGTGTTAGTTCCTCATTAATTTGGGTACAAATTTTCAAAACTCGAACCGAGCTGGAGGAGGTTCTCTTTTTAGTCTTTGTCTTTTCGCTTTGCTTCTCTTGGTGAATATCGTAGTAGTAATCGAATACTTTCAGGTATTCAATTACCAAATCTTGGTTAAGTTGCTGCCGTAGAAACGATTCCACTACAACCCTTCTATCGCCATCGGCGTTGTCGTCGCCCTGATCATCCTCGGGGTGAGCGATAATGGCAAAAAGCTGCATTAACGCTTTAAGAATGGATTCGCTCATTTTTTAAATGATTTAGTTTCTAATTCTTTACGGTTTGTAACCAATAAGTAACATTACGTAGCCGGGAGTAAATTTGGTGTTTTTTACATCGACTTGAACAATGCATGTTATGGTTGAACCAAATCTGAAATCCCAGTATGGAGAATATTCGTAATCGGAATTTGAAAACAGGAGGTTTTTTTCTGTATCGTAAACTGTAAAAACCAGGTCGCCCTTGCGAAGGTTTGTACATGCTACGATGCGGTATGTGTTTTCGCCAAAGAAAGTAGTTCTAAATTCGACCTTTTGGTCGGGTTTTAGCTGGGCAAAATACTCTTGACCATCGGAAATGAATTCGGGTGAGAAATACAGAGAACAGATGTTTTGAAGCTGCTCGAGCTGTGCGTGAGCCGAACTATTGATGCCAATTGTAAAGACAAATATGATGATTGAAAACCGAAATATTTTTTTAGCTAGTTTCATAGTTAAGCGTAGTTACTTGCTGTTACTCAATAATCATGCTTCTAATTTGTTCAACCTTTTTGCTAATGGCATCGAGGTGATACTCCGACATGATAACCCTTGATTCGCTGTTAATGTAAATCGTTTTTTTCTCCACATCAATTTTTGGGGGTTTGTATGAGTAGGAGTAAATAATTCCATCGAATTCGTAGGCCAGCTCAATAAATTGGTCGACCAATGCAGAGTATTCTGTTGATTTGTAGTAGAAAGGAGTTAACACTTCAATTACGTTATCGAGTGGGTGTTTTTGTTCACCAATTCGATTCAATATTTCACGATTCGATGTTGCTTTGGCGAGTTGCGTTAGTACGTACAAACTTTCAACCCAACCGCCTGTTAGAATAAGGGCTCCAATTTCGCCTCTGTCACTTTCTCGGAGGTAACCATCGGCTTTTCTATATGTACGGCTAAGCAAAACTAGTAGCGAATCTTTTTCACCAATATTTTTTTCAATATCTGCAAAGAAGTTGGCGTTGAAGGCAGGAGTTAGCCCCAGTTCATCGGAAAGTTTTTTAAGCGTACTTAAGTAATTAATTGATTGAGGCGTTCGCTCGTAAATATTTAGGTAGCTAAGGTTTGTGCCGTAAACACCAAGGTTGAGCGCTTTTTTGAAATTTGTTGAATAATTTTGTTTGTTTTCGGTGGGGTTCAGTAACTTGTCGTTAAAAGGAATATCGTGTTTCTTTATTAAAAATGCTGCTTGATATGGCGATGGGAGAGGAAATAGCGAGTTGTCGTACTTCAACAGCATCGATAGTGTATCGGGCTTTATCATTTCCTTCATAACCGAAGGCTTTTGCTTTTCCTGAGAATTTCTACAGGATACAGTTAACAAGCTGGAAAATAAAACTAAAGCTATAATATGAAGGGAAATGTTCCTATAAATGGTGTTCTGATACATCAAATTATTGAATTTGTGCATTATTAATGCAAGTAAAAAAAAATATATGAGATTACAAAGAACTTAACAGACATTAGTTAATATTGAATTAAAAATGTTAGTAAACGCCTTGCATGTGTAAAGATACAATAATAATTACTTTTTCAAAATGTTTTAAAGGGTTGTTAAACTTTAACGTACTTTCAATATCATAGATTAACATTTTTTTAAATAATGCAGGACGATTTTTCAATCTCATACAGAAGAATTTGGTTAATAGCATATCCTATAATTATTGGGAGTATAGCGCAAAATGTTATTAATGTTATTGATACCGCATTTCTTGGGCGTTTGGGTGAAGTAGCACTGGGAGGTGGCGCCATTGGGGGCTTGTTTTACCTTACTATTGTTATGCTTGGGTGGGGGTTTGGAGTTGGAGCGCAAATTGTTGTAGCGAGAAGGTTTGGTGAGGGAGCAATCCGGGCAATTGGACGGACGGTTGAGCACGGACTAGTATTCCTTATTAGCTTAGCCATTCTGATTTTTGTTAGCGTGCTACTATTTAAAAATCAATTTCTAGAAATAATTATTGATTCCGAAGCGGTTAGGGAAACTAGCCTTAGCTTCTTGAATTATCGAATTTGGGGAATTTTCTTTGC
>CAZLXF010000074.1:0-13176 GCA_964563065.1 uncultured Rikenellaceae bacterium
GAGCCGGTTGCGATTTGCTCGTCGTCATCGGTCATGGCATCGAGGGTCCGGTAGCCCTGTAGCTGGATTTGAACTTTTCCAGAGGCTTGTCTTTTGGCCGGTATAAACAGGTAAACCGTTGCGGTTTTACCAATGGCGGCTTGCATATTCACATTTCCCGATTCGGTTAGCTTGCCTAGGAAGTAGTAGATTGATGCCATAATTAGCATCATAATCAACCCGGCAACGGTGGAGATAAAAACGGTAATCCATGGACCAAAACCGCTGTATATGCAGGCAAGTCCAACCCAGCCAAAAACGGTAAAGAATGCAATAAAGTTTTTGAGACTGATGAACTGAAATCCAATACCGTGGTCGGTGTCAACTCCGGCATCGGCATCGCCAAGAGCATCGAGGCCATCGTGGTCGGCATCGGCTCCAATTAAAGTAAGTATTAGCTGAATTACAAAAACGGCTGAAGCAGGCAGTGTAATTAACCAATAAATTGACGCAAAGGTAGATAGTTCGCTCCACCAGGTGCTAAAATCGAGTAGTATCATTTTTGTAGGGTTTAGGAATTGTGAAGATAATAAAAAGAGGGTTTGGTGTTCTCTTTTATTGAAAAAAAAATCGAGGAATCCACTTTTTTTAGATTCCTCGATTTGCTTTAGTTGCAAATAAAACCGTTATCAACCCATGTGCTTTTTTCTAAAGGGTGTGAGAATTCTCTGGTTTATTAGCGTTAGTTTTTACAATGATGATTAGTTAGCGTTTAGCACGCTGTAAACTTCAGCCTTGATTGTTGACTTGTTAGTCATATTGTCGGCAATGGGGCAACGATTTTCAATTTCATGCAGAAATTTCTTCTTCTCCTCATCTGACATATCGGCATCAATTTTTACGAGCGTACGAATTTCGGTAAAGCCTGAGCGACCTTCGGTGGTTTTTCCCATAAGGAAGTCCTTGTCGATATCACCCTCTACTTCCACCTCGATCCCTCTGAGGTTAATTCGTCTTTGCATGGCAATTATTCTACCAATAGCACAGATACATGCGGGTAGCGATGATAGGAATATTTCAAGTGGATTTGGACCCTCGTCGTTGCCACCACCAGCCTTTGGCTGGTCAATTACAAAAGGATGTGAGCATCCAATTTCGGTTCTGAATCCAGAACCCATCTTTGCGTTTAATTTTATTGTTGAAATCATAATTAAAGATTTTAGAAAAGTTACTATTGTTATTCGATTCACAATTATAAACGCAAAAAAGTTTGTTTTGTTTACCTGTTTTACAGCATGCCTTTAGTTAGTTCAAAAAATGTTAATTATTGGCTTATGGAATACTAGTATTTGTTCTTGTTTGCAAACCAAACCAGCGAGAGCATAACGGGAACTTCAACCAGTACCCCAACTACCGTTACCATGGCTGCAGGCGATTGTAGCCCGAAAAGTGCAATGGCCACCGCAACGGCCAGCTCGAAAAAGTTGCTAGCGCCAATCATGGCTGCAGGCGAGCAAACTGCATGGGGTAGCTTAAGCCAGCGTCCTCCAAACCAGGCAATGGCGAATATAAAGTAAGTTTGAATTACTAGCGGCACAGCAACAAGCAGTATTATAAAAGGTTTATCAACAATTGTTTCGCCCTGAAAGGCGAAAAGTAGGACTAGTGTTACCAGTAGTGCAAGAATTGACACAGGACGGAATTTTGGCAAAAATTCATTGCGGAACCACTCTTCACCTTTGGTTTTGATTAGCAAATTGTGAGTTATGTAACCCGCTAGTAAAGGAATAACCACAAATATTACAACCGATGATACAAGGGTTTCGTAAGGAATGGATACGTCTGTTATTCCAAGCAGAAGTCCAACAATTGGTACGAAAAGCACTAGGATGATAAGATCGTTAACTGAAACCTGTACTAGTGTGTAGTTTGGGTCGCCATTGGTTAGGTAGCTCCAAACAAAAACCATTGCGGTACAAGGTGCTGCTCCCAAAATTATTGCTCCAGCAATGTACTCGCCAGCCAGTTCGGGGTTAATAAATGCGCCGTACAGTTTGGTAAAAAATATCCATGCAAAAAAAGCCATTGTGAACGGCTTTATAAGCCAGTTAACCGTTAGGGTAAGCAACAATCCCTTAGGCTTTTTGCCCACATTCTTTATCGATGAGAAATCGACCTGAAGCATCATGGGATAAATCATTGCCCAAATAAGTATGGCAACAGGAATGTTTACGTTGTAAACCTCCAAGTTGCTTAGGAACTTAACGCTGTCGCCAGCAAAGTGACCAATGGCAATTCCTACGGCAATACAAAGTGCAACCCAAAGTGTTAGGTATTTTTCAAAAAACCCAATTTGTTTCTTATTGTCCATAGCACAATATTTTAACTGTTAAACTTTTTTGCCGAAAACAGTAATGCTAAAAATTCCGGTATTGCTTTTTTTAAAATCAGCAAGTTCTTCTTTCTTCAAAATTCCTAATAATATGTAGTCAGGTATTTCAATAAGTTTTTCCTTCTGAATGAAAATTTCAGTGAATCCTGCATTTCGAATTATGTTGAGATACTCATTTTTTTGGATGGCTCCCGAGACGCACCCTGCGTATAGGTCAGCATCTTCGAGAAGTTTCACAGGTAGTTCGCCAACCAGCACTACATCGCTTATGCTGAAGTGCCCGCCCGGTTTAAGGATGCGGTAAATTTGATCGAAAGCTTTACGCTTATTAGGTACAAGATTTAGTACACAGTTGCTAACCACTACATCGGCAATGCTATCGTTTAGTGGTAGTTCCTCAATGTCGCCCTTTATGAATTCAATGTTGCCATAACCCAACTTCGAGGAGTTTTCACGTGCTTTCAAAATCATTTCGTCGGTAAAGTCAATGCCAATTACTTTGCCTGTTTCGCCAACCTCGGCACGTGCAACGAAGCAGTCGTTTCCTGCTCCCGAACCCAAGTCGACAACTGTTTCGCCATGTTTTATTTGTGCAAATTCGGTTGGCAAACCGCAGCCTAGGCTTAGGTCGGCTTCGGGGTTGTATCCCTTAACATTTTTGTAGCTGTCGTTAAATGCTGATGTTTGTTCGTTTGAGCAACCACAGCTACAGCAGCATCCCGTTTTCTCGTTGTTTGTTGCAATTAGCGAGTACTTTTCGCGAACTACATCTTTAATGTTTTCTTTATCCGCAGCAGGAGCATCCATTTTTTCTATTTATTTGTGATTTATAAAAACCAGCAAAAGCCTCGGCAATTTCGTTGCGAACCCGACGAAATACGGCCATTACCTCCTCATCGGTGCCTGTGGCTTCGGCTGGATCGTCGAATCCAATATGCCAGCGGTTTGAAACCTGACCTGTAAATGTTGGGCAGTTTTCGTTGGCACCACCGCATACGGTTATTACATAATCGAACGATTGGTTTGTAAACGCATCAACATTTTTGGGTTGGTTTTTTGAGATATCGATACCAACCTCGGCCATTGCTTTTATGGCTTTTGGGTGTACTTCCACTGATGGGTTAGTTCCGGCCGAAAACACATCGATGGTGCTATCGTACGATTTCAGGAACCCTTCTGCCATTTGACTTCGGCATGAGTTTCCGGTGCAAAGAATTAGGATTTTCATGTCTTTTTTTAGTTAGTTTATTTTTTCAGCTTTTTTGTGAGATGTGTTTTCTGGTGTGCATGAGTTTGCTGAGCTGGCTTCAATTTCTTGGATAAATTTATTAAACAGCAATTTTACTTTCTGTATACTCTCCTTACAAATGCAGTAGCAAACACGTGTGCCTTCAATTTCGCCATGAATTAAACCAGCCCGCTTGAGTTCTTGAAGATGTTGCGAAACCGTTGTTCGGCTCAGTGGAATTTCGGACGAAATATCACCCGAAATACATGTGTCGGAATTGGCAAGGTAGCGAAGTATTGCTAGCCTAGCTGGGTGGGAAAGAATTTTGCTAAGAATGGCAATCTCTTGAAGGTCAGAGTCGAAAAGATTTGTTTTATGAAATGTCATTGCTGTTAGTTTTATGTCGTAAACATACGACATTTTGGCTTCATTTTTCATTTTTTTTGCAAAAAAACGTAGTAGTCATATTTTTTCAGAATAGAAGTTAGTAGCGTCTTAGTAGTTAATGGGGTGGGTGATGTCGAATCCGTTTGAACCAAGTTTTACGTTAAAACCAATAATTCGAACCTTAAAATACACACTTTGTGTTGTTGTAACTAATAGACTGAGAATGAAGTATGGTTCAGTCAGTTGATTATTTTACTTCCCTTTATTAAGAAGAATGGGGAGTAGCCAGATATTTCCGAGTAAGGATCCAAAAACAGCAATGGAACAGAGTATGCCAAAGTAAAGCAGGCTGGTTGAGCTGGTGGTTGCAATAACTACAAATCCTGCAAAAAGTGCCACTGAAGTTGAAATCATTGCCGAAGCTGTTGTTTCAAGGGCTTTTTCGGTTGATAAACTTTTACTCAGTCCCTGCTCTTGATATCTGCGGAACGCATAAATTAGGTGAATGGAATCGTCGAAAGAAATGCCAAGAATTACACAAGTTATGAGCGCCGTGCTTTGGTCAACCGGAATGTTCAGTAGCCACATGCTAAGAATTACTAAAGAAATGGGGAAAAGGTTTGGGATTAAAGCCATTAGTGCTATTCTGAAACTTTTAAAACAAACAACTATTAAAGCAAGGATTAGAATGAAAGCGATGGAAAAAGTTTTTATTTGCCCTGTGATTATATGGTTGTTCATGGCCACGTACATGGGCAGGTAACCCCGAATCGACAAGGAAATATTACTTTCGTTTCCAAAAGTTTCGTTGAAAATTTTTCGGATTGTTTTTTGTTTCTCATCATACTCCTTCGACGAGCCAACCAGCGTGTTTGCGCTGATACGTATTTCCGAGAAGTTTTTGTTCTCGTATTTTTGAAAGTTATTCCTTCGGTTTTTTAGGTAGAGTTGTTTTAACCACTCCGTTAAACCTATTCCTTTTGGGAGTTTGTGTTCGTTTTGGTTGTTAATAGCCTGATTCATGTAGGCCATAATATCAATGGGCGAAAAAATATTTTCCACAACACCGCTTCCGGAAAGCGAATTTTGAAATTCGAAAATTTTGTGTAGTTCCGAGGCGTTAAATGTGCTATCGCTGGAAACAAGCATCTCCACAGGCATAAAAGGGCCAACCGACTGTTCAATGGTAAAGTTGTCGGTATATGCAGCCGACGATTTGTCTAGGTAATCGAAGGTATTTGTGCCAACTTCAATTTGCCATAGAAATGGGATGGCAACAACAATAATGGCGATGAAAAGTGTTAACGCCAATCGTGGGCGTTTTGTGTTTATTCTTTTGAAAATTTCTAAAATAGCTGGCGTTTTTGTTGATAGGTACTTGCTTTGTGCATGCTTTGACTTGTGAGGGGGGAAGAACAAAAAAGCAACCGAAGTTACCAAAAAGGAACAAATAAAAACGAGTCCAACACCAACAGCCGATAGAATGCCAACTTCCTTTATTCCATCAATGGGCGATACAGCCAGCGAAATAAAACCCGCCATGGTTGTGGTAGCAGTGAAAAAGCTTGGCCAAAAAACGTATCGCAGCCCTTTTATAAGTGCATTCCTGGTACTTATACTATCTTCAACGTAAAACCTGTGGCAAATATTTACTATATGAATTGAAGTTGCCGTACCAGTAATTAGTAGTATAGTTGGAATAACTATGGTAATCATGTTGAAGTTTCCGCCAAAATATGTATAAACGCCAAATAACCAAGTTATTGGAATAATAACTGACAGAACAGAAATAATCACATATTGCCAGCTTCGCAGGGAAATGAGAAGGAAAGTAACTACGATTAAAAGACTCAGAGCAGAGAGGCTCTTGCTTTCTATATTTGCTGTTTCGTTCAACGATTGGTTTATAACTGGTATGCCTCCAAAATGAGCATTTTCGAAATGCAGAAAAGCAATGCGTTTTATTTCTCGTATTGCGTTTGGATTAAAGTTTTGGCTTCCACGCGGGTATAAAGTTACGTATGCCATAAAGCCAGTTAAATCCTTATCAATTAGGATTTTTCTATAGTGGGGAATTGTTTCAATTTTCGATTTGAGCGCAATTAGTTCTTCATCGGTTTTGGGAAGTGAACCCATAAGCGGAGTAACCACGGGTCCCAAAAAGGAATTTTTTATATATGGGGCATTTGCAAGGTAGAAAACGTTTTTTACCGACGATAGTGAATCGATTTGGCTGCACATGCTCACCATCTTTTCGAGAGCATCGGTTGTGAAAATATTTCCGCTGCGCACGTAAATAACAACCACCTCATCGGTTGAGTACCTGTCGCGAAAATCGATGTAGTTCTCGTAAATGCTATCGTTTTTCACAAACCAAATGTCGAGCGAGTTGTTAATGTTTACGCCATCTTTAAGCATAAACAAGCTGCCAATTAGGGAGAGCAAAATTGCTACTCCTATGGGTTTGTAGTATTTGGTAAGGAACGAAAGCATGAAACAAAATTCGAAAAAAAAATGGAACTTCCTAGTTTCTGGTAAGTGCAGAAAAAAAATGTGTTTTTTCTGAGTTCAGACTGCCAATTCAACTTGATGAAAGTAGAATATGTGATTTTTAATACCGTTTTATTTTTTTTTGTTGTAACTTACCCACAATAAACACATTGGAGTATGATACGTTTTCTTCGCAGAGCATTAACCCTGCTGCTTTTTGTGTGTCTGGTTTTTTCATGGAATGGAATTTGGGCGCAGGAAGGGAATCCTTACCTAACTCACTTCAAGCTCCCTAACCACATTAGCAACCAAAACTGGCGTTTCGAACAGAGCGACAACGGTTTAATGTTTGTTCTGAACCAGAAAGGAGTTTTCGCTTTCGATGGGAATGCTTGGGATAACCTAAATGTTTTGGGGCGCCCCATTGCCATTAAATACTTTAAAGGAAACCTCTATTTTTGTTCCGACCGAGGTGTGGGTCGATTTGTGAAGCAGCCAACGGGTAAGTTCACTGCTGAAATTATTCTTGAAGTAAAAAGCACCGATTATTTCTACAAAATTATTTCGCTGAATGAAAAACTCTTCGTTGCTTCTCCTCAACTTATTTGTGGAATAACAACTGATGAACAGGTTGTAATCGATACTTTTTACCACGAAACCTACCGTGAAGTTTTTATTTCCGATATTTTCCCCGTGAACGGGGAGTTGTACCACATAAAAAATCGTTCGCTGGTTTACCGCCCAAAAACCGAGGGAGGTTTCGAAATGGTTGATGGGTTGCCTTTAGGCGAAGATTTCGTTTTCTCGGCAATCCATCGGGAGGGAACTATACTAGGTTCAACAAAAAACAAGGTTTACCAGTTTAATGGGAAAAAACTTAACCTGTTACAGCTAAAGGATCAGGAGTATATTTCTGCCAGTCAGCTAAACGGTGGAGTATCAATCGATTCCACAATAGTTGCGCTTTCAACGCTGAATGGTGGCTGTGTAATCATTAACCTTCGTAATGGCAAAACAGTTTCGACTCTAAATCTTTCGCAGGGTTTGCCCGACGATGAAGTTTACGCTCTGGGGAAAGATCGTGATGGCGGACTATGGATTTCCCATGCTATGGGAATAACACGAGCCGATATGCAAATTCCCGTAAGTTCGTTTAACTACTACCCAGGATTGAAGGGAAATATTTTTTCGGCCGTTGAATACAACGGCAAACTTTATTTAGGTTGCAGCGATGGGCTTTACGTGCTTTCGGAATTTAGAGATTACAAAACTGTTGAGGTAACCGTTAAAACTAAAAAAGTTCCAAAAAAGAAGGAGGTAGAAAAGGTTGTTATAGAAGAAAAGCAGCCAGAGGCTTCAACCATTGAAGAGAAAAAGAAAAACTTTTTATCGCGGCTTTTTGCCCGCAAATCTTCATCGGAACCCGATGAGGAGATGGTTAAAAGGAATGTTGAAGAGAAGCAGCTAGTTGCACAGGAAACTGAAAAAGCTAGTCCTGTGAAGAAAAAGATATACCAACTGCAGTCGGTTAGTCACGGTTATAAAAAGATTTCGGGAATCGACAGTAAGGTAAAACAGCTGGTTGCTTTTAGAAATAGGTTGATTGTAGCAACAAGTTCAGGCGTTTTCGAAATTGCAGATGAGAAAGCAACGTCAATTCTTCCTGGTATTTACTCAGTTTATATTCAGCAAGCTTTCCATAATGAGAATACCTTTTTTCTTACATGCGATAGAGGAATCTATTCAATCGTAAAATCGGGCGATTCATGGAAACCACGTTTGGTTTTAGAAAGTGAAAACCAAAATTTCACAAGCATTGTTGATGTTAGTAACGATAAATTAATTGCAACCAGCGAGTTTGGTGTAGTGCTACTAAAAAAAGATGGTGCCAAATTTAAGATAGTAAGTCTTAATCCTGATGGTGTTACGCTGGAATCGCCAATTGTACGGAAGGTAAACGGGGCGTTTTACGTTTTTACGTCCAGCAAAGCATACCGGTTCGATGCAGAGAATGAGAGCATAGTGGTTGACCAAACCATTCATATTCAGCCCAATCATACAATCGTTTTTTCGCAGAAAGAATACTCGTGGATAAAAGAAGGAATTGATTGGAGTCTTTTAACTTCAACCGAAAGCGATAGCATACCAGAATCTCCATACATTAATCTTTTTGAGAACCCAATATCCTTCTTTGTTTCTTCATCCAGCATTATCGTTGTTGATGATTACTCTAAGGTTTACCGAGTTTCGTTACCGAAAGATGGAATTGCTGAAAGCCAGCCAAGCATTTTCCTTAAAGAAGTGGTTGGTAGCCAGGGAAACATTCTTCTACCCGATGCAATAAAGTTAACCTACTCAGATAATTCGCTAAAAGTTCGAATTAGCGCACCCTACTACCTGCAGGAAAAGGCAATAAGTTACCAGTATAAAATTGGTGGACTTACCGAAAATTGGTCGGAGTGGGAAGTCGTTCAAACCATCGATTTTCCGTACCTGCCAGCAGGGCAATATTCAATTCAGGTTAGGGCTCGCGATGTGCTGGGCAATGTTAGCGATATTTTGGAAATCCCTTACGAAGTAACACCTCCCTTCTGGAAAAGGCCCATTTTCATTGTTGCCTGCGCAATATTATTTCTAATTTTTGTTTTGCTAATTGTAATTTTAAGGGAGCGGAGCTTGAAACGCGAAAAGCGGGTGCTTGAAGAGAAAGTTCGTGAGCGAACTCAAATTATTGAGGAGCAAAACATTACGCTCACATTACAACGCGACGATTTAGAACGTTACAATAAAGAAATCATTCAACAGAAGGAAGAAATTACAGCCCAGCGCGATGAGATTGAGGCACAACGCGATCAGATTTTCAAGCAGAACGAGGAGATTACCAACAGCATTGTGTATGCCCGAAGAATTCAGTCGGCAATTATGCCTTCGGCAGAAGTTGTAAACTGCTTGCTAAAAAGAAGTTTCATTCTGTTTCGTCCGCGCGATATTGTGAGCGGCGATTTCTACTGGATGTCGAAAATTGGCGATAAAACCATAATTGTGGCTGCCGATTGTACCGGGCACGGAGTACCCGGTGCCTTTATGAGTATGATGGGCGTTTCGTTCCTGAACGATATTGTTGGAGTTGAAGGAATAACCGGTGCCGACGTAATTCTAAACGAACTTCGAAATAAAATAAAATCAACCCTTTGGCAAACCGGCAAGGATGGTGAAACTCGCGATGGGATGGATATTGCAATTTGTGTTTTCGAATCTGACTTTAGAACGGTTTACTACTCAGGTGCATACAACCCGTTATACCTAATACGCAAGGGCGAATTAATTGAATACAAGGCCGATAAAATGCCGGTTGGAATCCACATTAAGGAGAAGGAATCGTTTACAATAAATTCCGTTTCGCTTGAAAAAGGCGATAATCTTTACATCTTTTCAGATGGATATGTTGACCAGTTTGGGGGCGAAAACGGTAAAAAATTTATGGCGAAGCCATTTAAGGAGCTGTTAGTTAGCATCAACGGAAAATCCATGGACGAGCAAAAACTTCTGCTTGAGCAGAGTTTGGATAGCTGGCAAGGCCACCATGATCAGGTTGATGATGTGCTGGTGATTGGGGTTGAAATTGTTTAGTTTTTTTACTGGTTTGCCAATTTCCAAACTCCCAAAAACAGCATCCTTGAAGCATCCTCCATAATTTCAGGGCAAATTGTTATTTCGGGTTTATCGTTTGGGTGATGGTAATTTACGGGTTTTACCCAGTTTGTAGTGCCAACACCAACCGATTTGTAGCCAGCTTTAAGGAAAACAGCCCCGTCGCTTCTTGGTCGGGTTCGGGGCATGCGAGCCAGCGAATATTTAAAATCGCGATGTATAAAACTGCTATTCGCATCCTGAAACGGCTGAAGAATTTCAGGGTAACTCTCACCACCCCAGAGCGCTAGTCCGGTTCCGTTGCCAACCATGTCGAGGTTAATGAAACAAACCGTTTTTCCCTTTGGGAAAGTTGGATTTTCAACAAAGTAATTGCTCCCAATTAGCCCGCATTCCTCGGCTCCAATAAAAAAGAAAGCAACGGAACGTTTAGGTTTTTCGGGCAAACTTGCCAATGCCCGAGCAACTTCCATTACGTTTGCAACTCCCGTTGCATTATCGAGCGCACCGGGAAGAAGAACACCGGGATTTCCCTGTCCATCCAAATGTGCACCAATAATTATTACTTCATCTTTAAGTTTTGGGTCGCTTCCTTCAATAACTCCAATAATATTGGCAGTTTTTGTGTTTGGAAAATGTTTTGTGCTGGTTGAAATTCGTGCCGATTTCATTAATGAAACCGATGCCGGTTTCATTGTTTGTTTAATTTTTGAAAGAAGCGAATCGTAAATCATGCCTGTGCCATAGAAAAGGTCGTTTAACGCTTCGGTACCAATGTGCGCGTAAATCATTCCTTTCTGGAACGGAATGCTTGGGTTTGCGGTTGTTCCAATGTACAGAACTCCTGCGGCTCCATGTTTTAGCGCATTCTGGAACTTATACTGGTGAAGGCTGTAGGGAACCCACTTTTCAACATCGGGATGCTTCGAGTCAACCGGCGATTCGGAGCGGAAGGTTACAATTTTGCCTTTCACATCTATACCTTCATAGTCGTCGTAACCAAATTCTGTAGCAGAAATTCCGTACCCAACAAAAACAACCTGGGCGGTAATATCCCCCGAATCGGAGTTGCTTCCAGGGAAGAATTGGTCGGGAATAGTGTACGATTTTTTCAGAGTGTCGTTGTTTTCAACAAGAAATATTTCCACTTCGCCCGGTGAAAAAACTTTGGTGTATGGACGAGGGAATTCCTGATGAAAGCTGCCATTTGTGCCAGCGGGTTTAATTCCCCATTCGGTAAGGTTTTTCACTACCCATGTTGCAACGCTGTCGTAACCGGGCGAACCTGCGCCTCTTCCATCGTATTTTGGCTCACACATCGTATTAACATAATTCATCAACGTGTTGCTTGAAATTGAGTGAGCGGCAGAAATTACTTCCTGCGGATAATCTTGTCCAAAACCAAAAATGGGCGAAAGGATTAGTATGAAAAGATAGATGTATGAGCGCATAATTTTTTTATTTTTATAGACTTACGATATTTACAAGGGTTTAAATTCTGCATTAAGCAGTAATAAATTTCCATATTATTAAGCATAAATCCTAAATGTGGTTGCAAAAATTATTTGTATAAATTTGCCTTGCATTACTTTTGAAAAAGTAAAACGAATTGACTCACCTAAAACGTTATTCGAATGAGCCAGCTTATCCAGCATTTCCTTCCTTTTCGTGAAAAAACCATTGGGAGCGAGTTGTTTTTTAATTCTCCTTACGGAAGTAAAAAGATGATTTATGCCGATTGGGTGGCCAGCGGTAGATTGTACAAACCCATTGAGGAACAAATTGCCAATGTTTTCGGTCCGTTTGTAGCCAACACCCATACCGAAACCAGCGAAACTGGTACGTTAATGACCAAAGCCTACCACCACGCGCATCATCTTATAAAAAAGCATGTGAATGCTGGCCCCAATGACGTAATAATTACGGCTGGATTTGGCATGACAACCGTTGTGAACAAGATGATTCGAATTTTGGGGTTGAAGAATTGTGGAATGATACAGAAGTCGAATTGCTTGCAGAAATCGGAAAAACCAGTTGTTTTTATTAGTCACATGGAACATCACTCTAACCAAACTAGCTGGTTCGAGGCAAACGTTGATGTGGTTGTTCTTCAGCCAAATAAGGAACTGCTTGTTGATTTGGATGAACTTCGAGCACAGCTCGAAAAATATAAAGACAGAAACTTTAAAATAGGTTCATTTACAGCTTGTTCAAATGTTACCGGAATAGAAACTCCTTACCACGAAATGGCAAAAATTATGCACGAGTACGGAGGCGTTTGCTTTGTGGATTTCGCTGCTTCGGCACCCTACGTTGATATCGATATGCATCCTGCTGATGACGAGATGAAAAAGTTGGATGCAATTTTCTTCAGCCCACATAAGTTTTTGGGCGGCCCCGGTAGCTCGGGCGTTCTAATATTCGACAGGAGTTTGTACAAAAATTCAATTCCCGATAATCCGGGTGGAGGAACGGTTGACTGGACAAACCCTTGGGGAGAATACAAGTACATCGATGATATTGAAATTCGCGAGGATGGTGGAACACCAGGTTTTTTGCAGGCAATTAGAACCGCACTTGCCATTGAAGTGAAAAACCAAATGGGAACCGATTTAATACGCAAGCGCGAGCATGAACTTGTAGAGAAAGCATTTCGCGAATTCCGAAAAATTAAAGGAGTAAAAATATTGGCCGATAACGTAGAAGATCGTTTAGGAGTTCTTTCATTCTACATTGAGAATATTCATTTTAATTTGGTTGTAAAATTGCTTAACGACAGGTTTGGCATACAGGTTCGTGGAGGTTGCGCCTGTGCCGGAACATACGGGCATTTCCTGCTGAATGTTAGCCACGAAAAATCGAAGAAAATTACCGACCTGATAAACCATGGCGACCTGTCGGAAAAACCCGGCTGGGTTCGTGCTTCGCTTCACCCAACAATGACCGATTGGGAGCTTGATATGCTAGTTAAGGGAGTTCTGGAAATTTCAGGAAACCACGAAGAGTGGAGCAAGGATTATATCTACGATAAGCACACCAACGAGTTTAA
>CAZLXF010000075.1:0-1326 GCA_964563065.1 uncultured Rikenellaceae bacterium
AAAACCGACTACATTACCGTACTGGCCTCACCATTTACGCCTCCTACAAATTTAGTAGCCGAAACACTTAGCGCAACTTCCGTTAAATTAACTTGGGATGTACCCGTCCTTATTTATGAAGATAGCTTCGAAAACTATGAAGATTTCTCGCTCGATTTTGCTCCATGGATTCAATACGATGGTGATGAGGGAAGTACATACGGAATAGAAAATGTTGAATTCAATAACTCAGGGTACAAGGGCTCGTTCATACTTTTCAACCCTACGGCTACTAACCCTGCACTTGGCGAAGATTGGACTCCCCACACTGGCGACAAGTACGCTGCTTGCTTTGCAGCAACTACAGCATCGGCACCAAACGATGACTGGCTAATAACTCCATTGGTAAAAATAAAAACTGGTTACAGTTTCAACTTCTGGGCAAAATCGATAACCGATCAGTACGGTCTTGAACGCTTCAAGGTTGGAATTTCCGAGGGAGGAATTGAGCCTGCCGACTTCACAATAATTTCAAATGGTGATTACCTTGAGGCTCCAACCTCATGGACCGAATACAATTACGATTTGGCAGCCTATGAAGGAGAATGGGTTCGCCTAGCAATCAATTGTGTCTCCAACGATGCTTTTGCACTATTTATTGATGACGTGCTTATTGCCGATGCACAAGGAAAAACCGTTCTATCGGAAAGTTTTGAAGCTACTTCTCCCGAGAAATTTGCTAAGAAAGCCATCGTTGAAAATGGATTCTCCCAGATCAAAACCAAATCATCAAAAGATTTGCTTGAGTTGGCAGGGTACAAAGTATACAGAAACGGTACTTCAATCGGAGAGGTAAACGATCCCGATGTGCTTGAGTACACCAATATTGATGTGGAACCAGGCGTTTACAGCTACCAACTTTCAGCTATTTACTCATCGCCCGAAGGCGAATCGAAAGTTACAGAAGCTGCAGAAATTTTTCTTGGTTATGGGGAGGTCACTTTTTTAATCACCGATGGAACCGATCCTGTTGAAAATGCAATTATTTCAGTTGAAGGGATAGGTGATGAATTAGTTACCAACGAACTAGGTAATGCAACCTTAGTCCTTGAGGAAGGTAACTACAACTTCTCTGTTTTTGCAGTACTTTTTGATGATTTCTCGGGAAACTTTGATGTAATCGAAGGAGAAAATGATGTTAATGTAACGCTTACCGAAACTACCGAAACCCTTTACACTGTTACGTTCAACGTAACGAGCAATTCAACTGCTGTTGAAGGAGCGGTGGTTTTAATCGAAGGGTTTTCTAACACTTTAACAACAAATGCATCAGGGGTTGCTACCATC
>CAZLXF010000075.1:1426-13007 GCA_964563065.1 uncultured Rikenellaceae bacterium
CCCAATACAAAACGCAGAAATTGTAATCGATGGAGTTGAGGGAACCCTCTACACAACTCCTCAAGGTGTGGCTACCATTAATCTTGAAAATGGAACGTATAGTTACACCGCTAGCAAATCGAACTACTACGAAGTTACTGGAAACTTTACGGTTGAGGATGATGCGGAGAATATTGATATAACAATAATTGGACTTGGAGTTGACGAAGAAAGCAACGTTAACCTTACCCTTTTCCCGAATCCATTCGATGGAAGTATTAGCTTCGAAACCACTCAAATGGTTGAGAAAGTTGAAATAATTAATCTTCTCGGTCAGAAAGTAATTTCTGCAACGAACCTCAACGCAACAGGAGTAATTGATGCTAGCAAGCTACCAAGTGGCATTTACATCATTTATTTCAGTTTCAAAAACGGAAATTCGGTACAACAAAAAATAGTTAAGAAATAAGTTAATGGTAAATAAATTTATAAGCATTTCAATTAAATGCATTCTCATAGTTCTGTTTTCAAATAGTTTATATGCTGAAAACCAACGAATTGTTATTAACCCAAACCAATCACAAACCTTCTCTGCAACAATAGTTGCAGAGAAGGTTGATGGTTTAGAGGTTAAGTTCTCACTCAATCAGTTCGAATTGAATACTGTTGCTACCCAGTATGGAAACCAACTGGTGGTAGAAACTTCCAAAGCACCTCAACTACTAATTTCAGGAGCTCCCGATGTTTTCTACTTACCCCAATCGGTTATAATTCCAAACTCAGGAAGCATGGATTTTGAAATTATCCCTGGGGATTATAAGGAGTACAAAAACATCGATATCGCCCCATCGAAGGGAAATTTGTACAGAAATGTTAACCCCAACGACATTCCGTTTGTTAAAGGGAAACCCTACGAAAGCAATGAATTTTTCCCCGGAAAACTAGCCTCACTTCGTGAGCCATTTATTGTTAGGGACTTCCGCGGACAAACAATCGACGTTTTCCCTGTACAATATAATCCGGTTACTAAAACCTTAAGAGTTTATCAGGATATTACTGTAATTCTTCACCATACCAACAAAAAGGGAATCAACGAATTTTTTGAAAGAAGTAATTCCGTAAAAGCCGAAAAAGAATTCTCAAATTTATACAGCAGCCTATTTCTAAACTACAATCAGGCAAAGTATACTCCTCTTGAGGAGGAGGGTGAACTTCTTATTATTTGCTACGATGATTTTTTGGAGGCCATGAAACCCTTCGTAAACTGGAAGCGAACCATTGGTCGCAAAACCCAAATTGTGTCGAAAACTGAAGCCGGTTCAACCAGTAGCGCCATAAAAAGTTATATTTCAAACTACTACAGCAATCAAGACAACAATCTTGCCTACGTACTTCTGGTTGGCGATGCGGCACAAATTCCAACCAATGAAATATCGAGTGGCCATTCCGATAACGCTTATGGATACCTTGAAGGTAACGACTCGTACAGCGAAATTTTTATGGGAAGGTTTTCTGCTGAAAGCATTGCTGATGTTGAAACCCAAGTTCAAAGAATGATAGAGTACGAACGCGACCTTACCTCTGAAGACACCTGGCTAAACAAAGGACTTGGAGTTTCAAGAAACGAAGGGGAAGGCAATGGCCATAATGGCGAGGCCGATTATGTACACATCGATTATATTCGTGATACCTTACTAAACTATACATACACCGAAGTTTATCGCGAATACGACGGGAACGTTCCTGGGGTTACTAATACAACTGCTGCCAAAATCTCAGCGCGAATAAACGATGGTGTTAGCATAATAAACTACTGCAACCACGGAAGCGAAACCAGCTGGAGCGTTGCTAACTACGGAAGTTCGAACGTTAACTCACTTTCAAACACAGGGAAACTACCGTTTATCTGGGCTGTTGCCTGTGTAAACGGAGCCTTTGTTAACACCAAATGCTTTGCCGAAACTTGGCTTCGGGCAACTTACAACGACGAACCCGCTGGTGCCATTGGCACCATGATGTCGACCATAAACCAGGCGTGGCAACCACCAATGACCGGTCAGGATGAAATGGTTACCATTCTCTCGGAAAGTTTCGAAAATAATATTAAGCGAACTTTTGGTGGGCTTTCCTTCAACGGCAGCATGAAAATGCTTGATGTTCACGGAGCAAGCGGAAAAGAAACCTACGATACGTGGACACTTTTTGGCGATCCAACCCTCATGGTTCGAACAGATATTCCTTTGGAAATGATTGTTACACACGATGAGAATCTTATTGTTGGTTCAACATCAACAACCGTAACTTGCAATACGGAAGGCGCAATGGTTACACTTTCGAAGTTAGATATTGAGGGCAATGTAGAAATAATTGACAGTAAAATAGTTTCCGATGGAATTGCCACCCTTACTTTCAGCGAGCCCATTTCGAACATTGAAACCTTTACGCTGGCGGTTACCTCGTACAACAAGCAAACCTACATCGACGAAATTGAATCGGTTCCCGCCGACAGGCCATTCCTGATTGTGGAAAGTTTCAGCACTTCAGCTAATCCGAACTTTGGTGAAACCATCGATTTGAACCTAACGCTTAAAAACGTGTCGGAAGAACCCTACACAGCCTCAATGTCGCAAGCACAAATAACGAGCGAAAATGAGTATGTCACAATGATTTCAAGTGAACTTGATGCCGAAACAATTAATCCCGGCCAGAGCGTTTCGTTCAGCAATGCTTTTCGGTTTGAAATTGCCAACAACGTTCCCGACCAAACGCCGCTTATTTTCAAGATAAATTTAACCTACCAGTACGATAGCGGCACCTACGAATCGGTTCAAACAGTAGTTGTAAAAGCTAACGCTCCGGTTATTGTTTTAAGCAACTATGTTATCAACGACAACGACGAGGGTATTCCCGGAATTCTGGATGCTGGGGAAACTGCCGAAGTAATTTTCAGCATTTCTAACAATGGGCACGCCGATGCTGCTGATTTAACGGTTGAACTTTCGCACGAATCAGAGTACATTTCAATAACCAGCACCAATCCAACTTCAGTAGAAAACCTTCCTGCTGGTGAAACTGCTGAAGCGTCGTTCACAGTTTCTGCAAACGAGGAAACCCCACTGGAAACCCCAGTAAATGTGAGCGTAACCGCTCAAAGTGGAGAATACCAAACCGAGAAGGATTTCGAACTTATTGTGGGCTATATTCCTGAGTACAATATGGGCGAAGCCCAAGAGGTTGTTGCCTGTATTGGAAAGTTCTTCGATTCGGGAGGGCTAAGTGAGCCATACTCTTCAAACGAAAGTAAAACTATCACCTTTTTCCCAGCTACAGAAGGAAACTCAATGATTTTTAAATTTTCTGAATTCGATGTTGAGGAGGATTACGATTTCCTATTCGTTTACGATGGCGAAAATACCGATGCGTCAGAAATAGAAGGAAGTCCCTTTACTGGAACAAATTCTCCCGGTCAAATAGTTGCCACTAACGAAACAGGCGCCTTAACTTTCAAGTTTGAATCGGATGGATACCTCGAAACCGATGGCTGGCAGGCGCAGTTCAACTGCGTTGATTTATCAGTTGTTCCTCAATGCTCCTCAAATCCATCTCCAAGCAATAACGACATTGTTGAGTATAGCCCGGTTACGCTTTCGTGGGACTACGTTGAAGGCGCCCAGTACTACGACATTTACATTGGAGTTAACGAGTTACCCGAAGAGGCAACCGAAACGTTTACAACAAATTCGTACAATGTTGATTTGGAACCAAATACAACTTACCTATGGAAAATTGTACCCCGTAACTTTACCGGTGAAGCAGAGGGTTGCCCAACATGGGAATTCTATACCGAAGAAGTGGCCACCATTGTTGAAATGAAAAATGGGAATACCTACGCCTGCAATTCGCTATTTTACGATTCCGGTGGAAAGGATGGCAATTATCAGATAAACGAAAATAAAACGTTAGTTATTTACCCTTCAACCGATTGGGCAAAGGTAAAAGTTGAATTTTCGTTGTTCCAAACCGAGGATGGTTACGATGTTTTAAAGATTTACGATGGGCAATCCTCAAATGCCCCTCTAATTGGTACATATTCAGGAACCAACATGCCCCCTTCAGTAATTGCAACACATACTAGCGGTGCATTAACTTTCTACTTTGAATCCGATAATATGCAGAATGATGCAGGCTGGGAGGCTCAGGTAACATGTGAACTTTTACAACAACCCGTTACATTTTTGGTTAAAAATTCATCGGGACAGCCAGTTGGCGATGTGAAAATTTCAACTCCCATTGATACAGTTTACACTAACGGTGAAGGGAGCGCTAACATAAATATGCCTCAGAATTGTGAGTTTACATACGAATTATCGAAAGATGGTTACAACATTCGCCAAGGAACATTTACTGTTGAAGATCAACCAAAAACAGTTGCTCTTGAGTTGTACACAGTTTCTAGTCCCAACATAAATATCGATAAAATCAAAGTATTCCCAAACCCATTCTCCGATGCCATTACAATCACTGGAAATGGTTCGCATTATTCCGGATACTTAGTTTCAGCGTTAGGCCAAGTTGTTTTACGCTTCGAGAGCAGCAATGACAATAAACAAACCATTCAAACCTCAGGTTTGCCAAAGGGAATCTACTTCCTGATAGTTAATTCAAATTCGCAAGGAATTTCTGTAAAACGATTAGTTAAAGAGTAACTATAAATACCAGAACCAAAAAGGGCGTAAACGATTTGGTTTACGCCCTTTTTGCTTAGTAATATGAAACTTACTCTGCTTTTACAATAACCTTGGAGTAGTTCTTGTCGTTCCAAATATTCATTAGTTCACGGAAATCGCCATAAAGTTCCACGGGAACTGTACTTTGCTTTAATTTAAGATGTTTCTTCACCACCAGTTTACTTCCGGTAACATCGAAAACAATCGATACAGTTCCCATCGAATTTTCAACCTGCAGGTTGCTGGCAGGTGTAACAAAAATCAAACCATTGGCGAGTGAAACTTCGTACTCGTAGCTCTCATCGAACGATGCGGGAAGTTCCAAGCGTGTTACCCTTTTACTTGGCAATTCGTGTAGACTTGCAGAGGCAATGCCCTGAGCAATTGCAGGTAGCTCAATCTCCATGTAGCCATCAAACTTTTTGGCTTCAACATCTTTTCCCAGTTCAATGGAGTAAACCGTAAGAGTATCGTTGTTTTGCTCCTCGTTCGATGTGAAAGATGATGGAGAAACTCCATGCAGCAAACCTTTTTCCTTATCAAACTTATTGAACTGCAATTTGGCATTTCCAGAAACTTTCCCTTGTTTCGAAATGGCAATTGCCGATTTCATATCAAATACCAAGTTCGGCTTAGTGATTTCCTTAATTTCAAGCGAATCAATATCGCAGTTCAGTCCTAAAAGGATTCTGGTTTTTTCAACGTTTTCACCCTTGCTAACCAGCGAAAGGTTTTTGGTCTCATCGTTTAATTTTACTCTTACCATAAACCTATCGAATACGTTGGGGCAACCAACTTCCTTGCTTAGCAAGTGTGGATATGCTGCCAAAACAACTTCTGCATTAAATCCTGCTTCATTCAGCAGCGATGCCAGAAGAATGGCCTTTTCGCCTTCGGTACCTCCGTTGCTTGACCAAACTTCGTTGGGAGTACGGAATCTGTAACCTACATTTTTGTGGTCAACCCAATAGGTGTTCATGTTGTTTACAACATGATTTTCAATCTCCTCCACTAACTCCCAATCTTTGAGTTTGCTGTCCAGCAGCACTCTCATCGACTCTTGAACCTCTAAAGATTTTGATAAACTTGATTTCATTACCTCCATAACCTCGCTGAGGTTTGCATTGCTAAAAAGCAGCCAGCTGTAATCGGCTAAACCCGTTACCTGATGTGGTTCGTTTGAGCGAGCTTTCAAGTTGATTGATGTCCAGGAGTAGGTTTGGTATTTCCCCTGTGTTCCCTCCTCAAAAACAACATCACTGGTTTTATTCAGGAACGAATGGTTCAATTCTTGCCCCTTAGGAACCTTCACAATCACTTCTAACTTTTTTATGGGCGAAGACTCGTTAAGCAACAAATTGCCCGAAAAAACGGGCAAAAATCCCGCTTTGGTATGAATCGTGTAATCGAGTTCCACTACTGCACCAATTTCCAATCCTACGTGAGTAATAACCATTTCGCGTAGGTTATTGTATGCAGGCGCGTTGGCTGCCTGAAAAGGCAGAACCTCGTTGAAAGCATTCTCGGGCGATTGAACCTTCTTCCCATCGGCCATTGTGGTTTGCGATTTGTTGACCGTTAAGGTTTGGTAATCGGGATTGTAAACCACAAACGTTTCGCCATACAGGCGATGGAATGACATGTAGGTATTATATAAACGGCGATGGTAGTAGTGGTAATCAACCGATCCATCCTCGTTTAGCGTGTACTCCTGAACTTGCTTCAGCAGAACTGAATCGGAATTTTTGTCTTCCTCGGTTAGCGGTGTGGTGCACGATACTAGAACAAGTATCAATAAACCAATAATATATTTTAAATTTTTCATAGTAATTTAGAATTTAAGGATTACGGGTTGAGTTGCGAACTCGTTCTGGTACTTCACCGCATCGCGGAACGATGGCCAGTCCTCGGGTTCGTACCTTCTCTTTTTCAACCTTACGGTTTGATTGAACTTTAAAGTATCACCATCAACTGAGTATGAACTAACAAAATCGGCTCCTGAGCCCGACAAATCTTTCGGTTCGGGACTGAATACAATAGTCATATTTGCGGGCAACTTTACAGTTTCGTTAAGCTCCATAAGCTTCGAGCAGCCATCGGTAAACTGGTATTCCCTGCTTTCCAAATCGGTGTTAAAGTAAAGATGGCTATGGGTTCTATCAAAAATATTCGATGCAACAATAGGAGTAAATATTACTTCGTTTTCGGTTACGGTTGCATAGTTAGGAATTCGGTATTTTACGGTAATAAGTACCGGTTGTTTCAAGTACTCATACGGATCGGTTTTGGTAACTTCAACTATCTCAATGCGGGGTGAAATTTTGAGTATCTGCCTTTCAAAATTGGTTTCCCAGTCGGCTTTCATACTTCGGGTAAATATTGAACGCACTGCTGCATCGGACTGCCCCTCAGCCGTTAGGCTGAATTCACCGGTTAATGTTCCATCCATCGAAATTTCTGAAGTACCATTGATCCTGAAGTAATGATTTTCCGGATCGGAAATTGGGGTTTCCATTAAATCGGCACCTTCTGGAAGTCCCATTAAATAATTCTGCTGCTGCTCGCGGCTGCTCCACTCCTCGCGTACAAAAGGAACCCAGGTTGGATCGAGAAGTTTATACTCACCGCTTTTAAGTTTTACCACAGTAACGGAGTGGTTAAACTGGTCGGCAGGAATGCGATCGATACGTGAACCGGCCATGGTCATTGCAGCGTACGACTCGAAACCCGCAGCCCGAAGCATGGCAACCAGCATTCCAGCTTTATCCTTGCATACTCCGCATCGGTCGTGAAAATTCATCTCTGCATTATGCAGCGTAAAACCTTCGCCTTTGCCCATGGAAAGTCCGCTATAACGCATCTCATCGGCAACCCAGTGGTTTAGTATCGATATTGAATCGATTTCGGTTTTGGCATCCTTCAATATTTCGTTCACCTTCTTTTTCACCTCAGGCGTTGGAATAAAACTTCCGTAATCCTCGTTAACCCCGTAAAACCACTTCGACTTTGCGTACCAATCGGGGCTGGTGGAAAGTAATAGTTTTGGCGCAACATCCGACAGGGCAACCATCCTTTGTTCCCTTTTCATAGGAAGAATATTCTTCACAGAAAAAATGTAGCTTACCTTGCCATTCAAATCGTACATCTTCTCAACGGCCTTTCCGTTGTAAAACTTGTACTGAAGATTTTTATCCTTATCGATAGTAACCTGGTAAACTTTCTCTTTTACTGGAACACGGCTGAAAAACTCAACAATATCGTAGAAATGGCCTCGCATTGGCGGAATGTAGTAGTCGTCGCTCAATTCTTCCTGGTAAAGCAAGGCGTAGGAAAAACCTTTCTTAAAGAAAGTAACTTCAATTCCATCGCCGGGTTCAAGCCGTCCTACATCAATCATTTTTTGGCGAGCACCCCAGTAAATCATTCGGGCAGGAGCGGGATAATCGTAAACCTTGTCGGCACCCAGCACTTCAACATCTCCGTTTTTTCGAATAATTTTTGCTTTCTCAATCCGCACGAAAGCTGTAAGCGGATCGTAGTCGAACTTCAGGGTTGCCAGCTCTTTTGCTCCTTCAACGGTAAGAACTTTGTAAAGCGTTGAAGTGTTAAAGTAGCTGAGGCCTGTTTCCTGCACATCAACGTTGATGCTGTCGTACACCAAAAGGTATCCCGAGCCGGGATAATCCTTGGCCTCGCCAGCCTTGCGCAGCAGGTCGAAACTTTGCGCCATGGCGCAACTCCCAGCAAGGAATAGCCACAGCAATAGTGATAGTTTTAAACGCATTTTGTAAGGTTTTAGGGTTAGTAGGTTAAAAAAATTTGACTAATCATTTTTAATAAGGTTTGTTTTTGAAATAAAAAACAAATATTTAACTCCAATACTTACAGAATTAAACGGAAAATCATTAAGCCCTTTTTGAAAACCAAAAGTTCCAACCGTTGAATTTGATATTTTAAAATCGGAAGAAACCCTAACTACCACCGGTCTATCGCCTTGGTTGAAGTAACCATGATAACCCCCAACTTTTCCTGAAAACTCAACCCGTGGGGTTGAAATCGAAACTCCTCCACCCCAAAGTAGCGCATCGTTCTGCAGCGCCATTACCTGATGGGTTTGGTACACGTAAAAACCAATCAACCCGAATGGCCGCACCTTCACATTTTCTGAAACAGAAAAACTTTTTCCCAGCGATAAATCGAAGTAGTAGCCTGGTGTGTCGGTATGGCGAAGCTGCTCCAAGTTATTTCCCGATGCGGTTTTCAGGTTTATTGAGAGCATTAAATCGGGCAAGTAAGAGTGATTCCTTAAAAGTTGAATAAGCGTTGCCACATAAACATCGCCACCACTAGTTCCTGTTGAACTTAGATTACGGGCTTTTCGCTCGACGAGCGATAGAGAATCGGCACTAAACCACTCAACAAACGGGCTCGAAATTTCGATGGCAATTCTTCCATCGGCAAAGGGCAACGAAACCTTAAAATCGGGATTGTAGGTTCTATCGTAATCGGAGAAATGGTAGTTCCCCGACAGGGAAAAGAAAACTTTTTCGTTTACCAATCCATTCCTGATTTCCGGAACGGGTAATGCGTTGGGGCCAAGATTTTCAGCAGTAAGAACAATTCTTGTTTTCCAACGTCCCCAGGTATCGGGAAAACCGGTGTCCTGAGCATTTAAATTTATGCTAAAAACAAAAAATAAAGAAGTTGCAAAAAGTACTATTCGTTGTAAATATGTCATCGTAAATCAAAATCTTAAATCGATATTCTGAATTATTTATCTTTCGGATTTCTACTTAACAAACCCATACAGCATCCTAATTTCCTCAGCCCAAATGGAGTCGTCGGGAGTTTCCAGAATAATTGGAATATTATCAAAGCGGGAATCGCTCATCATCCGTTTAAAAACATCGATTCCCAGAAAGCCTTTTCCAATGCTATCGTGCCTGTCGACCCGGCTTCCCAACTCCTTCTTGCTGTCGTTCAAATGGATTCCCATCAAATATTTAAAACCTATAACTTTTTCGAATTTCTCCCACGTTTCACGGTAGCCATCCTCCGACTTAATATCGTAACCCGATGTAAATGCGTGGCAAGTGTCAATGCAAACGCCAACTCGCGATTTATCCTCAACTCTGTCAATTATGTATGCCAGATGCTCAAAAGTAAAACCAACGTTACTACCTTGTCCTGATGTGTTTTCAATAACTGCCGAAACCCCTTTGGTTTTACCTAACGTAATATTTATACTTTCGGCAACAATATTAAGGCAATCCTCCTCGGAAATTTTTCCCAGAGAACTTCCCGGATGGAAGTTCAACCTGTTGAGCCCCAGCTGCTCGCATCGTTGCATTTCATCGAGGAATGCTGCCCGCGATTTTTCAAGCGGCTCATTCTCCGGATGGCCAAGGTTTATTAGGTAGCTATCGTGAGGAAGAATGTGATCTGGCTGAAAACCAAACTTTTCACAGTTTGCTTTAAATTTCGAAATACTTTCGTTTGATAGTGGTGCAGCAACCCACTGACGTTGGTTTTTGGTGAACAGCGCAAAGGCTTTTGCGCCAATACTATTTGCGTTTACCGGTGCATTCTCCACACCTCCCGATGCGCTAACGTGTGCTCCTATGAATTTCATAATAAGTACTTTTCAAAAATGCGAGTTTAGTCAATTGTAACTTCAGCGAAAAACTGTATCAAACAGTAATTCCTTAGTTTCTTTTCAAAGTTAGCAATTTAAAATTTTTAGCAAATGGCAAAAAGTAAAAGTGAACCTACAATTGTAGAAAAAGCGCTTCAAATTAAAGGATTCGACGAAGTAGTTCGAACCATGAACCAGCAAAAGATACTTAGCAACCACAGCCAAAGCACGCTTAGCAACTACCTACGGGCGATATCATCCTTGTGCTTATGGTTTAACCGAATTCCCGATAAAATTTCCGATTCTGAAATTAAAGAGTACTTAGCCGAACTTTCGTCCTCAGCGAATTCCCCCTCACTTAGCAGGTTTAAACATACCGTTTTTGGACTTCGCTACTACTTTCGAAACTCAGGAAATGAGGAAAGGAAAATATGTCTCCCTCCAATAAAGAGAGAGCTGAGACTACCAGTTATTCTGAATCAAACAGAACTTCGGAATTTATTTAATGCGCCTAAACTATTTAAACATCGACTTATTCTTTCACTAATTTACTCAGCGGGATTGCGTTCAAGTGAGGTGATAAACATCCGTATTGCTGACATTGACTTTGAAAGAAAAACGATACATATTCACCGGAGTAAGCACAACAGAGACAGGATAGTTCCCCTATCGAAACTTATTGCACGCGATTTAAGAAAGTACCTTCGAACAGAAAGGCCAAACCACTGGCTATTCAACGGGAATGGTGAAGATGGCAAATTTAGCCGCACAGGTTTAAGATGGATTATGTGTGAAGCAAAAAAGAAATCATCGATAAAAAAGGAAGTTAACCTGCATTCCTTGCGTCATAGCTATGCAACACACTTGCTTGAGCAGGGTGTAAATATTGTAACCATAAAAGAACTTTTAGGTCATGTCGATATAAAAACCACCCTCACTTACCTTCATGTTGCACAAAGCGAAGTAATTAAAACGCACAGCCCAATTGACTGGTTATATAGTGATAAAAAGAAAAGGAAAGGATGCTGATAGAAATTTCTTTCCATTGACTTTCTTCACTTTCCAACGTCCGCTCGCTTTTTTGCGGACTTGGAAACGTGAAGTTGAAATTTTTACTTACCTGACGTTGGAATGTCCTACGGACGATTCCAAGTCTTGCCTTTCCTTCACTTTCCATTTTACCTGCCAAAGGTAGGCGTCAGGCTGTACTTTGCCGGTCATGGAAACCTGCCTGTATTCT
>CAZLXF010000076.1:0-12939 GCA_964563065.1 uncultured Rikenellaceae bacterium
GAAATTTGTAAAATTACCGTAAAGGAAGCAGAGAATGGTGATAGCGTAATTCGAGGAAGAGCGCTAATTGCTCCCGGAAATTTTCATATGCTGCTTAAGCGAAGTGGGGCTCGCTACTACGTTGAGGTTAAGGAAGGTCCGTTAGTAAATCGTCATCGTCCCTCGGTTGATGTTCTCTTTCGGAGTACTGCCCGATTTGCTGGCGTAAATGCAGTGGGTGTTATTATGACTGGCATGGGCGATGATGGAGCGAAAGGGCTTCTTGAAATGAAGCAAGCCGGTGCTAAAACTGTTGCTCAGGACGAAAAAACCTGCGTTGTTTTTGGAATGCCCAAGGAGGCTATTAAACTTGGTGCGGTTGATAAAGTGTTGCCGCTTGATTCCATTGCTTCCTACGTTGTAAGACCGATATAAATACCATGTAATGAATAATATAGAAAATATTGTAGAAACAAAACCCAAACAGGAAATCAAGTTATCGTTCCTTTACCGCTTCTTCGGTTGGTGTTCTGGAGCCAGGCTTTACATTCTAAAGCAATGCCCCTCCGAGTTTAACAAATACTATGGTATAGGAGTTGTAGTTTTTCTAACAGGAATAATGGCCTCCATTTCAGGAGGATATGCAATACACACAGTGTTTAACAAGCTAGAAGTTGCTGTTCCATTTGGATTATTATGGGGCTTCCTAATTTTTTCAATCGACTGGTACCTTGTGGCTAGTTTACGAAAACAGCAACGTGGTTTTAAGGAGTTCGGGTTTGCTCTACCCCGATTTGTACTAGCAATACTAATAGCGTTTGTAATCTCCAAACCTTTGGAGATGAAACTTTTCGAAAAAGAGATTGAGCAGCAAATACTTTTTAACCACCAGCAAAAAAATATCGAGTACCAGCAGCTTGCATCGCAGGAATTTAGCGATTTAGCTAAGCTCGAAGAAATAAATGAAGGTTTGAGGAATGAGATTGCGCAAAAGGAACAGTATAGGAATCGGCTTTTCGATATGATAATTGCTGAAGCAGAGGGACAAAGCCCAACTAAAACACCTGGTAAAGGACCCGTTTACAGGGAAAAGCGAACCGAATTTGATAAAGTTGACAAGGAGTTACTGGCTCTTCGATCCAGAAACCTAGCACAAATTGAAGCGAATTCAACAGAAATTGAAACATTGAGAGAAAGACGCGATAAGGTAGTAACGGGAGCTCGAGAGGTTAATAGGAATTCTGATGGTTTTCTCGCCCGCCTCGATGCTATGGGAACCCTGTCGCAAAATAGCACTAGCGTACGTTTATCGAGCCTCTTTATTGTTCTTCTTTTCATTGTAATTGAAAGCGCACCCATTATTGTAAAATTACTCTCCGCTCGTGGACCCTACGATGATATGCTGGAAGCAGAGGAATACCTTAAACAGGTTGAGATTCGTAAGATAATTGCACAGGCTGAACTTACCGAAGACCATCGTATCGATTTACACAGGCTGCTTGAAAAGGAACGTAACGAGAAACTTTACGAAGTAGAAAAAGATCACATCCTTTCGGAAGCAAAAGTACTAAGCGAAATTAATAAGCTTAAAGTACAAAAATGGAAGCAGGAAGAGTACGATAAACTCCATACCAGCTCTCTAGCTAAAGAAGGTGAAGGTAACAATGAAAATTCCACGAATATTTTCTCAAACGATGAGGAATCTGATCCAGGGAAGCATTTTATTCCTGAAAAAGATATTTTACTTAAAGATATACCCGAAAATACAGAAGATTATAGTTCGGTAGAAGAGGATGATATGGATGTTTTAGCAGAAAGGAAAAAAGATGTAAATAATCCAATTACAAATGATATGACCTAGAAAAACACATTTTTTCTCAAAACTTTTCTGTAGGTTTAGAAATAATATCTATTTTTAGTCAAAATTCTTTTGACAATGCAGCGTAACTTCTCAAAATGGTTTGTAGCTCGGTTTACAGTACTGGGCTTTATAGTAGGATTAGTACTTCTTGTAGTTGCTATTTTTGTTCAGTCCTTTTCTTTCGGATTGGCCTTCTCATTTTCGGGAATTATAGAAATTCACAAAAAGTTACCGCTTTTTTTCATTCTCGATACCATTCCAGTATTTTTTACTTTATTCTCTTACTATTTATCCCGTTACATATCATCCTTACAGCAAGAATCGAAGGTTTTCTCGGAACACGAGCAATCGCATCAAAGAAAACTTTACAAGTTTGTTGAAAGGCTTAGGAATGGAGAAATTGACGTTGAGTACGATCCAGAGGAAACCGATGTGCTTGGTAAAGCTATTGTAAACCTGCGTGATACAATTCGTACAAGCAAAGAGGAGGAACAGCAGCGCAGGAAGGAAGATGAACAGCGAAACTGGTCGGCCGAAGGGCTCGCCATGTTTGGTGAGATACTCCGCGCTGAGAAGGGAAATCTTGAGGAACTTTCCTACAACATAATTAGCAATTTGGTTAAGTATGTTGATGCTAACCAGGGAGGTTTTTACCTAATCGACGATTCCGACCAGGGCGACAAGTTTTTTCAGCTAACTGCATGCTACGCCTACGAGCGTAGAAAGTATGCCGATAAAAAAATTAGTTGGGGAGAGGGATTGGTAGGTGCATGCGCTCTTGAAAAACAAACTACCATTCTTAACAAAATTCCCGACTCGTACCTTTCAATCACTTCGGGATTAGGAAATTCCAATCCAAAGTTCTTAATTCTAGTGCCATTAAAGCTGAACGATGAGATTCATGGTGTGATTGAAATTGCTTCGTTTAAAAAGTTTGAAAGTTTTGAGATTGAATTTGTTGAGAAGGTTGCAGAAAGTATTGCCTCAACCATATCGAGCGTAAAAATAAACATTCGTACTGCAAAGTTGCTAAAGGAGTCGCAGGAGCAAGCCGAAGCGCTTTCAACTCAGGAAGAGCAAATGCGCCAGAATATGGAGGAGCTTCAGGCAACCCAAGAAGAAGCAGCAAGGCAAGCCGAGAAATTCGTAAGTTTCACAAATTCAGTAAATCACACGCTTATTAGAGCAGAATACGATGTTCATGGTACCATGCTCTATGCTAATACTCAATTTTTACATAAACTCGAATATTCATCAAATTCAGAAGTTGAGGGCAAGCATATTTCAATGTTTATCAACAAGAAGGATAGGGATTGGTTCGAAGAAATTTGGGAAAGTTTGGCCAAGGGTGGTCACCACTTCGAGGGCGATATGAAGCATGTAACTCGTAGCGGGAAAGATTTATGGACAATTGCAACCTACACGTGCGTTCGCAACTCCTACGGTGGAGTAGAGAAAATACTTTTCCTTGCAATTGATACTACCGAACAAAAAAACCAAAGTCTTGACTTTGAGGGCCAAATTGAAGCGCTTAACAGGTCGAGCATTAAAGGAGAATTTTCGCCTACTGGCGACATTATTGATGTTAACGATAAGTTCCAACAGTACTTTGGTTACAACCTTACCGAAGCTAAAACCCGAAGCGTTTTCGACCTAACCAATGAGAATGAGAGAAAATACATTGAGGGCATTTGGGACGATGTTACCCATGGAATCCCATTCGAAGGGCAGCTGAAATTGCTTACAAAGAGTGGTGAAGAAAAATGGTATAGAGGAACTTTCACGGCCGTGAACGATATGTACGGTGAAGTTGCAAAGATTGTTTTCATTGCGCACGATATTACTCGTGAAAAGCTTATGGAAATGGAAACCAAGGAGCAAACCGAACAGCTTAAACTGCAAGAGGAAATGCTTCGCCAGAATGAAGTGGAACTTAACCGAAAACTTCGCGAGGCGAAGGAAGATATCAAAAACCAGTTTAAGGAGGTTGAGAAGGTTAAGATTAGAAACGAGAAAACGTTAGAAGGATTCCTCGATGCCATTATTACAACCGATCAGGATGGTATTGTGCAGTTTTTTAATCATGCCGCAGAGGAACTTTTTGGCGCTAATAAAACCGATGTTCTTGGACAAAACATAAGAATTCTTTTCCCACCCGATGCTACCGATAAGGACGAGTTCCTTGGTGCTTACCTCGACCCAGAAAAACAAGCAATTACAGGCGAGCGTCGTGAGATTACAATTACGAAGAATGATGGAGAGGAAATTAACGTGCTCATGCTTCTTACTGAAGCAAAAGTAGGAAGGGAGTTAACTCTTACAGCCTTCATCCAAAACATTTCTTTTGACTTGTTTTAATAAACTGATAAATAGTTGATTAAGCGGGTTTGGCGACTCTTCTATATGGATGATTAATATTTTTATATCCCTTTTTTAGAAGAAATTTGTTTGCTATATTTGTTGCCCAAAACATAAGGATTTAAAAATGGAGAATTTCGTTGTTTCAGCACGTAAATATAGACCATCGAATTTTAAAAGTGTTGTTGGACAGGAGTCTTTAACTACTACACTTCAGAATGCAATTCAACGAAATCAGCTGGCGCAGGCATATTTATTTTGTGGACCACGAGGCGTTGGAAAAACAACCTGTGCACGTATTTTTGCAAAAACCATAAACTGTCTTAACCCCACACCCGAGTTCGAAGCATGTAACGAATGTGAATCCTGTAAAGCATTCACAAGCCAGCGCTCATTTAACATACACGAACTCGATGCTGCATCAAATAACACGGTTGATGGCATTAGAAAACTAATTGATCAGGTACGAATTCCCCCGCAAATAGGAAAGTACAGCGTTTACATAATCGATGAGGTTCACATGCTTTCGCAGCAGGCTTTCAACGCTTTCCTTAAAACTTTGGAAGAGCCGCCTGCCCACGCAATTTTTATACTGGCAACAACCGAGAAACATAAAATATTACCAACCATTCTTTCGCGCTGTCAAATTTTTGATTTCAACCGAATTAAGGTTGAGGATGCGGTTAAGTACTTGGAATTTATCGCAAATAAAGAATCCGTTACATACGAGATTGAGGCATTTAATATCATTGCGCAGAAAGCCGATGGAGCTATGCGCGATGCGCTCTCAATTTTCGATCAGGTTGTTAGTTTCAGCGGAAACAACATAACCTACCAAAAGGTTATTGAAAACCTTAACGTTCTTGATTACCAGTACTACTTTAAGCTTACCGAATATTTCCTTGAGGGAAACTACCCAGAAGTTCTTGTCGTATTCGATGAGTTGTTGTCAAAAGGATTTGATGCACAGCAGTTTATGGCAGGACTTAGCGATCATTTCAGGAACCTTCTGGTTTGTAAGGATCCGCAAACGGTTCAACTTCTTGAGGTTGGAGCAGCCATTGCTCAAAAGTATCAACAAATGGCAGAAATTTGTCAGCCAAACTTTTTGGTTTCTGCCTTAGATGTGGTTAATCAAACCGATTATACATTCCGGCAAAGCAATAACCAGCGGCTTCACGTTGAGCTCATGTTGATTAGGCTTTGTGGTCTGAATCAAGAAAAAAAAAAATAGCCTAGGTCTAGTAGATTTTGAACTTGCTGACGAACTTACCATTCTTCAATTAAAAGATAAGAAGGAAGTTGATAGTCAGCAACATAAATCTCATGCTGACCCTGCTGCAAAGCCAGAAGCAAAGCCAAAAACCCCAACAGTTCCAAGGGTTGCTCCAAAATCCATTTCAATTAAAAACATAATTTCTGGCAATGCTGACCCTGCTGCTAATGAGGAAAAGGATTCTGAATGTGATAGCAATTCCGATAATTCAATTTCGTGCGATGACGTAAACCCCGAGAGAAATGAAATTGACGAGAATTTGAATAACTTTTCACAGGACGACCTGAATAAAGTTTGGCAAAACTTCATTACTAGCAATTTGGCTGATAAGCCACGATACGCAACCCTTTTAAATAACTATATGCCATCGCTAACCGATGAATTAGTTATTCAGGTTCAACTTGAAACTGCCCTTCAGCAGGAACTTTTTAAAGAAATTAAGCACGATTTACTCTTCTATTTACGCAAAAACCTTGGTAATTCAATAGTTACAATAAACGAAATGGTTGTGGAACAGGATAGTTCAAAGAATAAGCTATATACAGTTGACGACAAGTTCAGGTATTTAAGCGAAAAAAATCCTGTACTCATCAAGCTAAAACAGCAGCTGAATTTAGATTTCGATTAGTATTCTTGTTTTGTATCAAACTTTTTTTAGTTAAGTTTGTTTAATTATTAAGAATTAAATTCAAGCAATTATTATTGATAAAACTAATTACTAATAACTTAAAAATTAATTACTATGCTAAACCCAAGAGTTTTTAACGCCATTAACGAACAAATAAATGCTGAAATTTGGTCGGCTTACATGTACCTTTCCATGTCGGCATACTTTGCTGGAGAAGGATTAAACGGATTTGCCAACTGGATGAGAGTTCAGTGGCAGGAGGAGATTACCCACGCCATGAAATTTTTTGATTATTTAATTGAACGCGGCGAGAAACCAATTCTGAAGCAAATTGATGGTGTTCCAGAAAAGTGGAATAGCCCTTTACATGCTATGGAGGAAACATTAAAGCATGAGCAACTTGTAACTTCTCTGATTAACAACATTATGGATGTTGCCATTGAGGAGAAAGATCATGCTACAAAGAGCATGCTGAACTGGTTTATTGATGAGCAGGTTGAAGAGGAGGCAAATGTGCAGGAGTTAATTGATAGTTTGAAACTTATGGGCGATAAGGGGCATGGCCTGTTTATGCTCGATAAGGATTTAAAGTCGCGTACATTTGTTGATGAAACTGCTACGCAGGAATAGAACTTCTTTTTATTTTTTGGGGAGGGCTAACTTTCGGGTTAGCCTTTTTTTTATTTGTTAAGCCACTCCTTAAAACCCGCAGCCCGTTCGGTGCTAACTATTGCGTCAAGTTCTGGGTTGGGCTTCAAATCGAGTTTCACTCTCGATTTGGAGTAGAAATGCATGGAGCTAATGCTGCTTATGCTTACTATAAACTTTCGGTTTATTCGGTAGAAAATGTTAGGGTTAACCACTGTTTCAAGTTTTTCGAGCGTGTAATCGATGGCGTAGCTTGGCCCCTGGTGGGTAACCAGAAAAACTGATTTTTCCTGAGCAATAAAATAGGCAATCTCATTACATTCAATGGATTTTAACTTGTCGGCATATGAAACAACGAAACGTTGTTGGTATTTTGGCTCCTGCTGTTTTTTTATTTCCGCAATCAACGATTTGAAATCAACGGGTTGTTTTTGTGATGCCCTAAACTTACTGATACTGAATTGCAGCTCTTCCTTTTTTATGGGCTTAAGCAGGTAATCAATGCTATTTACCTTAAACGCCTGAATGGCATACTGATCGTATGATATAGTAAATACTAGGGGAAAACTAACTATCAGCTGGTCGAATATCCTGAAACATGAACCATAGGCTGAATGGATATCAAGAAACAATAATTCTGGCTCTGAATTCTGCTTAAGCCATTGAACGGTCGATTCAATGCTATCGGTAACTTTTACAATTTCAATGCTGTTGTCAACCTCTTTAATCATTTTAACCAAGCGGTTGGCAGCAGCAACTTCGTCTTCAACAACTAACGCTTTAATCATGGTTGCAAGTTGAGTATGGGAATTTTCACTGTAAAGTTAGCTCCATTTTGAATTATTTCAATTTCTTTTCCGCTGAGGTAACGGTAACGGTTTGTGATATTATTTAATCCCATGTGGTTTGAGTCGGCACCCGACTCCCGACGTTGCAGATTATTCTCAACTACAATGAAATCACCTTCATTCTGAATATTGATTCGAAGCGGTCTATCCTTCGAAATGATATTGTGCTTTATGGCATTCTCAAATAGCATTTGAAGGGTAAGTGGCGCAACAACGCTACTTAAAGTTTCTTGAGAAATGTTTATGTGTAGTTGAAGTTTTTCGCCGTAGCGTTTCTTTTGAAGGAAGTAGTAGTCCTCAATCAGTTTTAGCTCCTCTTCTAAAGGAATTATATCTTTATCCTTTAAATTCAGTATGTAACGAAAGTAGTCGGCCGTTCGTTGCACAAATTCTACAGCGCTCTTGGGATCCTCCTCAATTTGGTTTGCCAGCGTATTTAAATTGTTGAACAAGAAATGCGGGCTAATTTGGTTTTTAAGGGTTTCGTACTGGCTTTGGATATTCTCTTTTTCCAGCTTCTCGCTTAGTACCAACGTTTTTTTCCACTGTATAAAAAAGAAGTATCCTTCGTGCAACGAAGTGATAAAGAAGGTAATAACCAGCGTGAAAAATATATTAAGTCCAAGGTCTTCACGTTCAAGTATTTCTGGTTGAAAGAAATACCAAAACCCTGTTAGAACTAAGCCAGCAAGCATGGTATAAAAAACTATTGCCAGCACTTCAATTATTAGGTGCTTTATGGGATTTCGCTCCCAGGGATATTTTTTCCATAGGAAAATAACAATATTGCGAACTCCGAGCCACATAATTACTGTTGACGACAAGGAGCTGGCAAGGCTTACCAGAACCTGTTGGGTTTCACCCTTAAGCATATCTTTACCAAGTAAAAGAAGTGCAATTATGGCAACAATAGGAATTCCAAAGATCAGGATTAACCTATCGTTCATTTTGCTTCTTATGGTATTCGGTAAAATATGCATTTGGTTGCTAAGCAAAGGGTTTGGCAAATCGATTATTGTATGCGTTGTTCTTTTTAAGGTTGCTGTTCCAGTAGAAGTTGGTTAGTCCCAAAATTTCTCCAAATTTAAAAAACAATAGCCTGCCGCTCGACAGTTTGTATGGTTTTCGGAGATCTTCAACAATTTTTTGCGAAAAGTTCCCGGTTTCGGCGAAGTGCTTTCCTAGCTCAGTAAAGTTTTGAAAAAGCTTCTTAGTCATCGTTGGTGGCATAATCTGAATGCCTTCAACACCACCTTTAATAACCGTTCCAAGGTATTCCCAATTTTGGCGTGCCGCCAATTTTTTCAGGTATCGTTCAATTTGAACGGAATGGATAGCCTCGGGGAAACCCGATTGAACAATGAAACCAACACGCTTGCCAGCTTGTGCCTCTTGCTTGGAAATGTGTTCAATAAATTCTTTTACCAAGCCTGGCATACAGTCGGTGTAAAGAGGAAAAATAATGATTGCTATTTGGGCGTCATTAAACGCCTGAACATGTTCTGATAACTTTTTGGTGTTGGCTAAATAGTATGTTGAAACAGAGGAGGAATCCATGCTGGAGAATCCTTCAATAAACTTCTCCATCAAAATTTTGGAGTTGCTTTTCTTGTTCCTTGGCGAGCCGTTGAATATGGTTAGCTTCATAGTTAGATTTGTTTTAAGAACAGATTACAATGATTTGGCGGATTTACACGAATATACATAAATCAGTAATTATCTGTTTTATCCGTATCATCAGTGTTCTATATCAGAAGCACTTACTTCATCCACAAACTTTGTAAACCGTTGCTTACTGTGAAAGTTGATGGCAAGCCTATCGTAAATGTCTTTTACAATCTGCAAGTCTTCATTATCAGTATCTTCCTCTTTTTCAAGAATTACCCCAAACTCTGGATATTGCTCGTATCTTTTTCTATGGTGCGATTCTCCGTTGATAATTTGAAGGTAGGGGTGAAGCAATACAATTAACCTATCCTGAATTTTTTTGAGGGTTGAGGATGTAAAACCCGCAACAAGCGGCGAAGCAAAAATTAAAAAGTTGGAATTAATTACCGCCCGAAATATTTGTTCTCCATCATCATTGTGGGTGCATTCACCGGGAGTTTTCCACCAGCAGCTCCAGCAACCAGTGCAGTAGTTAAGGTTCATTTTTGAAAGGTTAAAAAGATGAACCTGATGCTTCTCGCTTAGCTCCCCCGCATACGAACGGATTTTATTAGAGAACGAACCATTGCTCTGATCGCCGTTAAGAATGGTTATTGTCATTTTGTTTTGTTTAGAAAATTATTCTCCACTGAGGAATTGCCATCATGCTTGTTTGGTAAATGTATTCGGCTTCTCCAGTATACTTGTTAAAACTTTCGCTTTGTA
The DNA here is from genome assembly GCA_964563065.1 of uncultured Rikenellaceae bacterium. Taxonomy (GTDB): domain Bacteria; phylum Bacteroidota; class Bacteroidia; order Bacteroidales; family Tenuifilaceae; genus DAOSWM01. Next base: position 9,972 of record CAZLXF010000076.1, read on the forward strand.
CATTATTCATATTGAGTAGGTTGGTAATTTCAATTCCCCACTCCTGGGTAACTCCTCTCTTATTTGAACGGAATGAAATTTTTAGATCGGTTTTATTGAAATCGGAGAGTTTAACGCTGAACGCCTTGCTGTAATCCCAATGCCTTTCGTACTCCTGTGTTTGTTCATTCAACACGGCAGTCCAAGGAGTGGTTCTTTTGCCTCCGGCAAACATGGTTTTGAGGTCAATTGAGAGCGATTTTTTCGATTTCCCGTTCTTCCCAAAGTAGAATTCTTTCCCAATAAGACCGTTTACCACGTAGTTGTTGTTGAAGGCAGTATTAAACTCAATTTCGCTACTTCCGGTATACTTCGATTCAAATAGCGAAGCGGTTACAAGGAAATACAATCCCTTGTTAAGGAAACGTTCAAGGGTAAGCTCAACCCCGTAGTTTTCACCTGCTCCATTATTGGCTAAGTATTCGGGCATTGAGAATTCGAAGCTGGCACCGTTATTTAGCATCGAGAATGAGTTGCTGTTAGCTGCGTCGATTGGTGCATCGAAAATATTTTGGTAGTAGGTTTCAAACTTTACACGTGTGAACTTGTTTATTTTAAAATCGTAACCTAGAACAAAATGCTGGCTTTTAGTTAATCCCAAATCAGTGTTGGCAAGGGAGTATGATCCATCAGCGTTTGTATTTTGGAAAAAGTAAACGAACAATGGAGATATTTGACTATGAAGTCCGTATCCGAAATTAATAGATTGACTTGGAGCAATTTCGTAACTTAATCCAACCCTTGGTTCAAGTGATTTGCTATTGTTGTAGGTAAAATGGTTGTAGTGTAGGCCAGTATTAAAAGTCCACTTATCAGTTGGTCGGAATTGCCACTGAACGTAGGGTTCAATTAAACTGGTGGTTCCATTGTAGTCAATTTGACTTCGGTACTCCTCAAACTCTTTGTTCCAATACTTATCTTTGAAATTGCTAAACAGCATTTTTGTGGTTATTCCTCCCTTTAGTGTGTGTTTTGAGTTAAACCTATGATTTACAATTGCCGAACCGGAAATTCTATTGTCAATCATATTCGTTTCGTAGAAACGAAATTTTTCCAGGGCCAAGCTTAATGTGTCAAGTTCAGTGAACATATCCTGACCCATTGCCGCAACGGTAACCTTAAGGTAAGTATTTGTGCTGAAAGTGTAATGCGAAGACAAGCCAACCACTCCCATGTCGGTTCCGTTCGTAATGTCCATTCCTTCACTTGTGTAGAAGTTAACCTGATCGGGATCTTTCTCGCTGTCCCAAATTTGGATATCACTCAAACCGCCCAGTCCAAAAAGAGAAATGTGACCAAGCGGGGTACTCGGAAAATTCAATTTGAAGGATAGATCCTGATAGTAGGGAACTCCAACGGTTCCAAAATCCATTCCAAGGGCTGAGAATATTCCCATGGTTGAGTATCGGTAGTTAATAAGGAACGACGAACCTTTTTCCCGGCTAATGGGGCCTTCAGCACCAATTTCAACGCCGTTAAAACCAATTTGTCCTAAAAACTCGAACTGCTCGTTGTTTCCGTTACGCATTCTTAAATCGAAAACGCCTGAAATTGCATTTCCATACTCTGCAGGGAATGCGCTGGTGTAAAAATCAGAATTTTCAAGTAGTGTATTGTTTAGCATACTCACCGGGCCGCCAGTTGTTCCTGACATTCCCCAGTGGTTAGGGCTTGGAATATCAACTCCTTCTAGTCGCCATAAAAGTCCCATGGGTGAGTTCCCTCTAATAATTATATCATTTCTAGCATCGTCAACTCCAACAACTCCTGCATAGTTGGCGGCCATACGTGCCGGATCGTTTCGACTTCCAGCGTAACGTTCGGTTTCTTCAACGGTAAAACCACGGGCGCTAACGGTTGACATTCGGTTAAGTGTGGTGGTTTTATCGGTAGTGTGAGTGATAACTACCTCATCAACGGCCATAACCATTTCTTCCATGTAAATGTTTAGAACCAGCTCTTTGCCAGCCTGCAAGTTTATGTTACTCAGAGAAACATCGTGGTATCCCACGTATTTCACAAGAATGCTGACTCTTCCAATTTCAACATTTTCAAAACGAAAATTCCCGTTCTCGTCGGTTGATGCTCCCTGAACCGGATCGATATGGGTTAAAATATCGTTTGCTCCCGGAAGCGTAACCTTAGTTTGCTTGTCAATTACAGTGCCTCTAATGGTTTGTGTAACTACTTCGGCCGATAAGAAACTAACGTACAAAAGAAGTGCGAGGCTTAAAACAACCTTTTTCATGGTTAATAAAATTAGGTTTTTAAAATATTTTACAAAATTATTGTGTTTTATTTCAAATTGTATAGCAACCCCGATGAAGCAGTACATTTATAGGATGAATTGGGAAATATCTTGGATGAAATAGAATTTCAATGGGTTGAAGCGGAGTTTTACTTGTAAAGGCAACCACCAACAGAGTCGAATTTTGCCCCAGTTACCGACGATAAACAGCTGGGAATATCGAGAATGTAAAGAACTGCCAGGAAACCGAAAATGATGGCTTCTTTGTAATCAATAATTTCATTCTCGGGAATAACTATTTGGTTTCCAGTTTTTTGTTTGATGCACTCAATTAGAAACTCATTTTTGGAACCGCCCCCAGTTGCAAGAATTCTAACGTTGTTTTTTCTATTAAAAACTTTTGAAACTTGTATAGCAATGTGTTCGTAGCATGTTCTTATTATATCGAATGTTGAAATGTTGTACCTTTCAAATATTGGTAAAAAGGTTGACTCGAACCATTCTCTTCCCAACGATTTTGGCCCATTCTGGTTGTAGAATTCAATACTGTTAAGCGCTTCCAGTAAATCCCCATTTATTTTCCCTTGTTTACCCAGAATCCCATTTTCATCGAAAGGAAGTTGTTGTGTTTGAGAGAAATGGTTAAGAACCATGTTTGCAGGACAAATATCGAAAGCCACT
>CAZLXF010000077.1:0-12886 GCA_964563065.1 uncultured Rikenellaceae bacterium
CCCCAGTAATCGTTGCCTGTTTCAAAAGCATACTCAGCTAAGGTTTTAAAAAGATTTATTCTGTATTCTGGGTAAGTTTTCTTTAGAAAGGGTCCAAACTTAAAAACCAACTTCGCCTCGTGGTAAAAACCCATGTGGAAAGGAGCCTGACTACCATACTCAAGGTTGGGATCGCCAAAGGGTTGTACTCCAAACCCATAAACACTTCCGTGCTCGGTGTTGTTGTCCTCAAACAATCCAAGATCAATCCCGTAGTCTGGCTCATCATTCGCAGTGCAAAGCACGCTTAGCGGAGAAACTTTTTGTCCTTCAAAAATTTCAACATAATTTGTTGTTAACATCGAAGTTACATCACTAAGCGTGGTAAGTTCGGCTGGGTTAATTGGGGGCAAATCCCCAATATCTTGATTTGGGAGCATATGAAGGTACAACCGCATTTTTACATTAGGGTTTATCCTTATTGCGTAGTAGAAACGCTTCAGAATGTCGTCTGAATTACCAGTTTTCTTAAACATCAACCCATCGGGTAGCGGGGCATAATCGGGAAGATTTTCCCGTGCCCAGGCTTCGTGTTCTGCCAGCAACTTCTCAATTCCGGCTTCCTCTTTTTGCAGGAATGCACGTAAACTCATAACAATTACCGAATCCTTGCTAGTTAACTCAGGAATTGTACTTAATACAGGATAGGCAAGCAGTGGGTGTTCCGACCAAGCCTTTGCAGTAAAAGTTGTACTTAAACCAATAAGTAAAACTACTAGTATTCGGGTAATATTGCGTATCATAATTTCAAGAGTTAGGTTAAACGACTATGCAATAGTATGAAAAAAAATGAATTTTATTGGTGAAAACATAAAACTTAATTGTTAAGAAAAGGTTCAAAAAAGTTATCCACAATTTACTAAAACAGGTTTAGGTTTACATTAATGGGAGTAACTTTGTGGTTTGGAAATTTTGAAAGGATATAAAGAAGTGGATTACCTCGACCAACTTAGTGAAGTACAAAAACAAGCCGTTACAACTATTCAGGGTCCTTCCCTAATAATCGCTGGCGCAGGTTCTGGAAAAACCAGAGTCCTAACCTACCGAATTGCACATTTACTCCAGCAGGGCGTTCCTCCATGGAGCATTCTATCATTAACCTTCACCAACAAGGCTGCAAGGGAAATGAAGGATCGAATTGCAAACGTTGTGGGCGAATCAACCGCCAAGCAGCTGTGGATGGGAACATTCCACTCCATGTTTATGCGCATACTTCGCCAGGAAGGCGAAAAGTTGGGTTACCCAAAAACCTTTACAATTTACGATACCTACGACTCAAAAAACCTTGTTTCTTCAATTATTAAGGAGTTGAAACTCGATACCCAAACCTACAAGGTTGGCGAGGTTTACGGAAAAATTTCATCGGCAAAAAACAATCTGATTACCCCACAGGCCTATGCTGCCAACACCAACCTGGTTGCATACGATAGGCAAACCCGCAAACCCGAGGTTGCCCGAATATACAGTATGTACGTTCAGCGTTGCTACAAATCGGGCGCCATGGATTTCGACGATTTACTGCTGAACACAAACATCCTTTTCCGCGATTTCCCCGAAGTGCTGGCAAAGTATCAGGAAAAGTTCAAATACATTCTTGTTGACGAGTATCAAGACACCAACTACAGCCAGTACTTAATTGTAAAAAAACTGGCTGCCAGCCACATGAATGTTTGTGTTGTGGGCGACGACGCCCAGAGCATTTACTCGTTTCGGGGTGCAAAAATTGAGAACATTCTCAACTTCCGAAACGACTACCCAAACTACAAGCTTTTCAAACTCGAACAGAACTACCGTTCGACACAAACCATTGTTAACGCTGCAAACAGCGTTATTTCAAAGAACAGCAAACAGCTACAGAAGGTTGCCTACTCGGCAAATTCGGTTGGCGAAAAAATTAAAATTATTCGGGCTTACAACGACCACGAGGAAGGATTCCTTATTGCCACAGCCATTCTCGACATTCTACGAAACGACCCAACTGATTACAAAGAGTTTGCCATTCTTTACCGTACCAATGCGCAGTCGCGAATTTTCGAAGAAGCGCTCCGCAAGCGCAACATTCCTTACAGAGTTTACGGCAGCCTCTCGTTCTACCAGCGAAAAGAAGTTAAAGACATTATTGCCTACTTCAGGCTGGCCATAAACCCCAACGACGACGAAGCTTTTAAAAGAGTTGTAAACTACCCTGCCCGTGGAATTGGAAATACAACCATGGAGCATCTTGCAAACCAGGCAAACCAATTAAACCAGAGTTTGTGGACTACCGTTGAAAAGTTGGGCTCGGTTAACCCCGGACTAAAACCGGCAGCCATTAAAAAGCTTAGCGAATTCATCAGCATGATGAAGCACTTCGCTAACCTTGTTTTCACAAACGATGCCTACGAAGCAGCCTACGCAATTGCTAAAGAATCTGGAATTATTAGAGAACTTAAGGCCGACAGCTCTTTCGAGGGAATTGCAAGGTTACAAAACACCGAAGAACTCTTAAACGGAATTAGTGAATTTATTGAAAGCCAAAAGAGTGAAGGAGTTACCGAAACCATTACACTTACCGATTTCCTCGAAAACGTTTCTCTTTTAACCGATGCCGATACCGACAAGCCCGAAGACAGAAACAAGGTTAACATAATGACCATTCACTCGGCTAAGGGACTCGAATTCAGCTACGTTTTTCTTACTGGTGTTGAGGAGGACTTGTTTCCTTCGAGAATGACAGTTAGCTCACCCGATGAGCTGGAGGAGGAACGCAGACTCTTCTACGTTGCTATAACCCGTGCCGCTAAGGCGGCAACAATTTCGTACGCCCAGGTTCGCTACAAGTGGGGCTCCATTACCAACTGTGTTCCCAGCAGGTTTATTGGCGAAATTGACACCGAATGGATTGATGACTTATCGGCTAATAGCGAATCCGAAACGAACGAGATAAACGACCCGTTGCAATTCAAAAAAAATGGAGCTATGCAACGCGATCGCTTTTTCCATAAAAACAACGAAAGCGATAATTCAACAAAACAGCGAATTCTCGAAAGAAAAGGTTTTAAAAAAGTTACTTCCGATAACCAGAATCAATCTCAACCTATTACCCTACAAACTGTTAGTACATTAACTACAGGTTTAAAAGTATTTCACGACAGGTTTGGTTCAGGAACCGTAATTGAAGTTGAAGGTGAAGGACAAAGCCAAAAAGCTACCATTCAGTTCAGCGCTGCAGGGAAAAAGTGCTTGCTAGTAAAGTTTGCGAAGCTAAAAATAGTTGGCTAATTCAAGGAAAATTTATTTTCTATTTACAAATTACAAAACAAAGCCTGTTCAACTTGCTTTTATCCAACAAATCAGCTAGTTTTGTAGATTAATTTTTACCGTCATTTGTTCTACGTAGTTTAAAATTCGAGTTACCACCTATAAACAGTAACATCAAACATCAACAAAACACATATCATGGATTATAATACCCAGCGCACAGATTTAGCGCTACCCGAGTACGGCAGAAACATTCAACAAATGGTTAACCACCTAAAAACCATTGAAGACAGGGAAGAACGAAGCCGTCTCGCCAAAATTATTATTGGCGTAATGGGAAACATGAATCCACATCTTCGCGATGTGAACGATTTTAAGCATAAACTTTGGGACCACATTCACATAATGTCCAATTTCCAGCTCGATATCGAATCACCTTACCCAAAACCCGATGCCGCAACAATATTTGAAAAACCGCGTAATGTTCCTTACCCAACCAAACCTATAAAGTACAAGCATTACGGCAGAACCATCGAGCAAATGATTGATCAGGCAATTGCCATGGAGGAAGGCGAACAAAAGCAAATGCTAACGCAGCTTATTGCCAACCACATGAAAAAATCGTACCTAATCTGGAATAAGGATTCGGTTTCCGACGAGGATATCATTCGCGACATGACCGCACTTAGCAAAGGGAAACTCACCCTGGCTCCCGACTTTAAATTCAACGAGGTGAGAGAGAATCCCCAACCATTTAAGAAAAAGAAGTTTCAGCCCCGAAAGAATAAATAGATCAACCATGGCGTCATTCCAAATCACTGGAGGCAAATCGCTGAAAGGCGAAATTACCCCTCAGGGAGCAAAGAACGAAGCGCTTCAAATTCTATGTGCCGTTCTGCTCACCCCCGAAAAGGTTACCATTCATAACATCCCCAACATTCGCGATGTTAACAAGCTAATAGAACTATTAGGGTTTATTGGGGTTGAAGTTGAACGCATAGATGAATCGTCGTATAGTTTCAAAGCCGAGAAAATTGACTACGGCTACATGAAATCGGACGATTTCAAAACGAAAGCCACAGCACTTCGAGGTTCAATAATGATTGTTGGTCCGCTGCTTGCCCGTTTTGGAGTTGGCTATATTCCTCAGCCTGGTGGCGATAAAATTGGACGCAGAAGACTTGACACTCACTTTATTGGGTTTCAAAAACTTGGAGCTACCTTCCACTTCAACGCCGAGGAATACTTCTTCGAAGTAAAGGGCGATAAACTCAAGGGAGCCTACATGCTTCTCGATGAAGCGTCGGTTACGGGAACCGCAAACATTGTAATGGCTGCCGTGTTAACACCCGGCAAAACAACCATTTTCAATGCAGCATGCGAGCCATACCTTCAGCAGCTTTGCAAAATGCTGAACCGAATGGGTGCCAAAATATCAGGAATTGGTTCAAACCTACTAACCATTGAAGGAGTTGATTCGCTGGGTGGAACCAGCCACACAATCCTTCCCGATATGATTGAGGTAGGCTCGTTTATTGGCATGGCAGCCATGACAAAAAGCGAAATTACCATCAAAAATGTTTCGTATGAAGATTTAGGAATTATTCCCGATTCATTCCGTCGCTTAGGAATTAAATTCGAGAAACGAAACGATGATATCTACATCCCAAAACAAGATAACTACTCGATTGAAACCTTTATTGATGGTTCCATAATGACAATTGCCGATGCGCCTTGGCCAGGTTTAACTCCCGACCTGCTCAGCGTTTTTCTGGTTGTTGCCACTCAGGCAAAAGGCTCGGTTTTAATTCACCAAAAAATGTTCGAAAGCCGGCTCTTTTTCGTCGACAAGCTAATCGACATGGGAGCTCAAATTATTCTGTGCGATCCGCACAGGGCTGTTGTTGTGGGTCACAACCACGAGTTTAAACTTAGGGCAACATCCATGGTTTCACCCGACATTAGAGCCGGAGTTGCTCTTCTAATTGCTGCCCTTTCGGCCAACGGAACAAGCACCATTCACAACATTGAGCAAATTGACAGGGGCTATCAGGATATTGATAAGCGGCTGAATGCAATCGGTGCCAATATTGAAAGATTGCAATAGTAACTATTGCCAAAAAATCGTATTGCCTTGCTAAATTATGCCAATTTGACCGATTAAATCGGTTGGCAAAAGATTTGTTACACTTTGCGCGAGACAAAAACATTCGTATACAAATGAAAAAAACATCAACAAAAGGGGAAAAAACAGAAGAAAAAGAGCCAGCTGTTAAGGAGACATCTCACGAACAGAATGGGAACGAGGGAAATAGTTCGGAAACTAAAGGAAACGAACAACCCGTTGATGGTGAAGTTGAAACAGAAGCCACAACCACAACTCAGGAAACTGAGCCCGACACGAAAGAACAACTTGAAAATCAGGTTAACGAGTTTAAAGACAAGTATCTTCGCCTTTCAGCCGAATTTGACAACTACCGGAAGCGCACCCAGCGCGAGAAGATGGATTTAATCAGATTCGGTTCAGAGGATGTGCTGAAAGCTTTGCTACCTGTAATCGATGATTTTGAGAGAGCAATGAAAAGTTTAGATAGTTCAACCGATATTGATGCGGTTAAACATGGGCTACACCTTATTCATTCAAAATTCACCGATTTCCTTAAAAACAATGGCGTTCAAGAAGTTCCTGCAGTTGGCATGGAACTCGACACGGATGTTCACGAAGCGATAACAAAAACTCCCGCTCCCGATGAAAAGATGAAAGGGAAAATTATCGACGTGGTTGAGAAGGGTTACAAGCTAAACGATAAAGTAATTCGTTTTTCGAAAGTAGTTATTGGAGAGTAAAAAAACTGTAAAAAAAGCTGATGGCAAAGAGAGATTACTACGAGGTACTAGGTGTTTCGAAGAGTGCTGGTAAGGATGAAATTAAAAAGGCCTACCGGCAAATGGCCATTAAGTTTCACCCCGATAAGAACCCTGGCGATAAAGACGCAGAAGAAAAATTTAAGGAGGCCGCAGAGGCATACGAAGTACTTAGCGACGAAAATAAGCGTGCCCGTTACGATAGGTACGGACATGCCGGCATGAATGGCGGTGGAGGCAGAGGTTACAGCGGTGAAGGAATGACCATTGAAGATATTTTCTCGCAGTTTGGCGATATTTTTGGCGGACATTTTGGCGGGTTTGGTGGCTTCGGAGGATTTGGTGGCTCACGAGGCTCGCAACGAGTTAACAAGGGTTCCGATTTAAGAGTAAAAGTAAAACTCAACCTGCTTGAAATTGCCAACGGAGTTGAGAAAAAAATAAAGGTTAACAAGTACGTTACTTGTAAGGAGTGCTCTGGAACAGGTGCCGAAAAAGGTTCTTCATACTCAACCTGTTCAACCTGTAGAGGTTCGGGTTACGTAACACGAGTTACCAACACGCTTCTCGGTCAAATGCAATCAACACAGCCCTGCCCCTCTTGCCACGGCGAAGGGAAAATTATTACCAATAAATGCTCAAGCTGCTCGGGCGAAGGTGTTGTTCGCGACTCGGAAGTAATTACCATTAAAATTCCGGCAGGTGTTGCCGAAGGCATGCAAATGTCGGTTGCAGGAAAAGGGAATGCTGCCCGAAGAGGCGGTATAAACGGCGATTTGCTTGTGCTTATTGAGGAAGAAAGGCATCCCGATCTTGTTCGCGACGGTAACGATTTAATTTTCAACCTACACCTAAGTTTTCCAGATGCTGCGCTTGGCGCGCAGGTTGAAGTGCCAACTGTTGACGGAAAGGTTAAAATTAAAATTGAACCTGGAACACAACCCGGAAGGGTTCTACGCCTACGTGGCAAGGGATTGCCCGATGTGAATGGCTACGGACGAGGCGATTTGCTGCTTACTATCAATGTTTGGATTCCCAAGTCGCTATCGAAGGAAGAGAAGAGCATAATAGAAAAACTTTCGAAATCGAGCAATTTTACTCCAGCGCCAGACAGTGGCGAAAGGAATTTCTTTGAGAAAATGAGAGGTTTCTTTGAGTAAAAAATGCTAGCCAATTAGTTGCTGGATTGCCAAAAAAAGTTTTTCCCTTTCAATTGGTTTAGAAATATACAAATCGCATCCGCAATTCAAGGCCTCCTCCTTGTCGGAGGAAAGTGCGTATGCTGTTTGCGCTATTATTGGTAAGTCCTTTCGCAACTTCTTAATTTCAATTGTAGCCTGGTGACCATTAACACCGGGCATTTTTATGTCCATTAGCACCAAATCAATTTCTGGATGATTCTTGCAAATATTTATTGCCTCCTCGCCATCCTCTGCCCTAAGAACCTTAGCATTTGTACTAACTAACAGTTCTTTTAGATAAAAGAAGCTAGGGAAATCATCCTCAGCAACAAGAAATGTTTTGTTTGCCCAGTCAAATTGCTCTTTATCCATCATATCGCCAGCTTTTTTATTCCCCTTTTTCAATGTAAGGTACGGCAAGGTAAAGTAGAACTCAGACCCTTTGCCCTCCTCTGAATTAACCCAAATTTCCCCGCCAAGTATTTCAACGTATGCCTTCGAAATTGGGAGCCCCAGCCCAATACCCTTTCTGCTTGCCGTTGTAGCGTTTTCAACCTGCCTGAATCGCTCAAAAATGCTATTTGTAAATTTACTAGGTATTCCTACACCTGTATCCTTAACAAAAAACTCTATGGCATTCTCACTTCTCCTACAGCCCAAAGTTATTGTGCCTTCACTGGTAAACTTAAACGCATTCAGCAGAAGGTTGTTCAGAATCTGCTTTACTTTAAAATCGTCAGAAAAAATTTCACTCTCCTGATCTGAGAGTTTTGTATTAACTATAAAATCAATCCCTTTCGAATTTGCAACAGGAATAAAAGTTCTTTCAAACTCCCTCAACAACTCGTTAATTGAGAATTTAATTGTAGAAATTGAAATTTGCCCTGTATCAATTTTCGAAATTTCAACAATATCGTTTATTATACTCAGAAGCTGCAAGCTGTTTGTATTGATAATTTGGATGTACTCCTTCTGCTTGTCTTGCCCTAAATCATACTCCAACATCTTTGAGAACCCACAAATTGCATTCATTGGAGTACGAATTTCGTGGCTCATATTGGCTAAAAATGCAGATTTGAGCCTATCGCTCTCCTCCGCTTTTTCTTTTGCATCCTTTAGTTCGGCATTCTGCCTCTCAATTTCCTCGCTCTTACTCATTAAAAGAAACTCAGCTTCTTTTTGGCTGGTAATATCAGTAATGGTTCCTATAAAGCCCTTAGTTTCATCGTCAATAATTTCGGGGACAGCATTCCCAAGAACCCAAACAACTTCTCCATCGGGTTTTATAAATCTGTATTCTGCAGAAGAACCTCTCCCCATCTGCGAACGAATACTCCAGTCAATTTTTACTTTATCCTTATCGGCCGGATGTACCGACTTTAACCAGCCATTGCCAATTGCCTCCTCAAACGACAAGCCCGAAAGTTCGCACCACTTTGGGTTTACGTAGGTTGTGTAACCATCGGAACGAGTTCGAAAAACCCCAACAGGAGCACTGTCTGCCAGAGTATGGAATAGCTGTTCGCTTTTCTTGAGTTCCTCTTCGGCAATTTTACGAAGCGTAACATCCTGGGCAAAACCACACACATACTCAGCGTCACCAACTTGAATGTAAAACGATCGCATTTCCTTTATTAACTTCTTCCCATCGCGAGTAAGGTGGGTTGTTTCAAAAGCGGGTAAACTTCCTTTTTTTAGCTCCTCAAAATGCTCGTTGAAACGTGGACCGAACTTTGGATCGAAAACGCTCACATTCATCCCCACCATTTCCTCGGAATAGTAACCGATACTTTTTGCTGCAGCCTGGTTAACATACGAAATAACGCCATCGCCTCTTACTAGGTAAACTTCACTAAGTGTGTTTTGAACCATGAAACTAAACTTTTGTAATTCACTCTCAGTGTTCAACCTAGTTGATATTTGTCGCTCATACTCAGTTAACGTGTTTACCAGCTCGTAGTTTTTCCTGTTCAATTCCGAAGTTTTAATTCGGATTTGTTTTCGTGAATAAAACAAAAAGAAGAGGAAAAAAAACAGGGAAATAACCATTAATCCAAAAAGCCACTTAATGTAACCCGGAAAAGCTTGAGAGGGATTGCTATCGAGCCACTTCTGTAAAGAGACAAACAGAACCGAGTTGGGATTATTCTTCATTGAAGCCAAGTGCTGATCGATGGTTTCAATTACTTGATGGTGCCTATTCTTTGTAAAAGCAAGGTGTAATGGAGCAGGACGGAAAACCACTGTTGTAGGAACAATTCCTTCGTGAATGTACTGAGTAAAGTAGAAAAACCGATCGGCAACAATTGCATCAACGTTTCCCGATTTTAGCGCCATAACGGTTGCTGGGTAATCGGGGTATGAGTACAGTTCGAAGTTAAGGTTGAACTCCCTTTTAAAATCAGTTTCAAGGTAGCTCTCTTGAACCGATTTGCTAAGCACTGCAACCCGTTTACCTTCTAAATCTCTTACTTGCAGAACTGTGTTGGTTTCAACCGTAAACACCTCCAACCACGACTCTAACACGGGAATTTTGTTAAAACTTAACAACGAATCTCTTTGGGTTGAATAGGAAACGTCGAGTAAAATGTCGATTTTCCCTTCAATCAGATTCGAATAATTTTCCTCCCACGATGAGAAGTAGTACTTGTAATTCCATTTCTCCTTCCTGGCAATTTCATCGAACACATCGATAAAGAAACCGCAAGGTTTCCCATTGCTATCGATAAAAACCTTAGGGTTATTTTGGTAAATACCAACCCTAAGCGTATCGCAGTACACAACTGTTTGAAGTATTAAAACAAAAAGAAGTGTAAGCGTAAAACGTTTTTTGTTCATACAAAACTGTTTTTACACAAAACTGGAAAATGTAAATAAATGTACGAAAAATAATAATCCTATTCAAGTTAATACTTTAAAAAACAAATTATAGAATTTTTAGAATAATGCTTAAAACAGAGAAACTATGGATTTTAATATTTCTTTGCATTACATTTGAACTAATTTTTGAAACTTTTCGTTTCTTTCTGGAGAGGATTACTATTAAACCCAACAACTAATTCGGTATCAAATACTATTGAAACTTATTATATAAATGAAGCAGCTCAAACCCCTAATAATTATAATAAAGCTAATTCGCGAAAGCATTTCTTTTGCCTACCAGGCCATTTCGGTAAACAAAATGCGCACATTCCTTTCGCTGCTTGGCATAACCATAGGAATTTTTGCAATTATTTCGGTTTTCACCGTACTCGACTCGCTTGAAAGAAATATTCGCGAAAGTATACAGTCGTTAGGCGACAATGTTGTTTACGTACAAAAGTGGCCATGGTCAATGAGCAACGAATACCCATGGTGGAAGTACATGAACCGCCCTCAACCATCGCTAGACGATTTAGAGGACATTGAAAGTAAAAGCAGGCTTGCTCAGGCAACCACATTCTGCGCTCAATTTCAGAAACTTGTGAAATACGAAAGCAATTCTGCCCCAAGCACTCAGGTACTAGGACTTACCTCGGGCTACCAGGAAATTCGTTCGTTTGAGGTTGAAAAAGGTCGATACTTCTCACAATCCGATTTACTATCGGGAAGAAACTTCACCGTGCTTGGTTCTGAAATTGCCACGGAACTGTTTCCCTACTCTGAGCCAGTTGGCAAAACAATAAAAATTGGTGGCTACAAAGCTGAGGTTATTGGAGTGCTGAAGAAGGAAGGAAAATCGGCCATGGGTGAAGACAGCCACGACAAAATGGCTCTCATACCGCTTGGTTTTGCCAAACTTCAAATTGATTTACGCAGGATTGGACCTTGGATTATGGTTCAAGCAAAAGATGGCGTTGCAACCAACGATTTAGTTGATGAACTGCGAGGAATTCTTCGCTCATCGCGAAGGTTGAAACCTATGGAGGAGGATGATTTCGCCCTAAACCAAATAAGTGTAATTAAGCAAGGAATCGATAATATTTTTAAAATGATTGACCTTGCAGGATGGATTATTGGAGGCTTTTCAATTATTGTTGGCGGCTTCGGAATTGCCAACATCATGTTCGTTTCTGTTAAGGAACGCACCAATATCATTGGCATACAGAAAGCGCTCGGCGCTAAGAATATTTTCATTATGTTCGAGTACCTCTTCGAGTCGGTATTACTGTCGGTACTTGGTGGAGCTATAGGCTTAATAATGATTTTTGCCGGAACCTTAATTGTTAGCAGCATGGGCGAATTCAAAATTACCCTAACACTCTCGAACATTGTTTTAGGATTGGTAATCTCCGGAATTATTGGAATTGTATCGGGATTTGCTCCAGCATGGAGCGCATCGCGCTTAAATCCGGTTGAGGCAATAAATACTAAAGGGTAGCAATATTTTCTTCAACAAAATTGGTAAGTTCAACAAATTCTGCAACACTCAGCTGCTCGGGTCGCTTGTTTAGCATTGGATGTTCGCCAGAAAATCCCTGAAATCCCGATTTAATTGAATTTCGTAACATTTTTCGTCGCTGGTTGAACCCTGCCTTCACAACCCGTTGAAAAAGTTTCTCGTTGCAATTAAGTTTCTCAGTTCCGTTTCTTGTTAGCCTTATCACTGCCGATTTCACTTTTGGTGGAGGCGAAAACACGCCTTCGCTAACGGTAAACAAATACTCTATATTGTAGTATGCCTGTAGAAGCACGCTCAATATTCCGTAGGTTCTCGAACCGGGAGGTTCGCATATTCGTTGTGCAACCTCGCGCTGAACCATTCCAACCACTTCGGGTATTTGCTGTCTGTTTTCGATAACTTTGAAGAAAATTTGTGACGAGATATTGTAGGGAAAATTCCCAATTACAGCCAGCTTACCAGAAGTAATTTTCAATAAATCGAACCTCAAAAAATCGGCTAACAGTAACCTTTCACCCAAGGCGGGAAAGTTCATTTTAAGGTAGTCAACCGATTCCTGATCAACATCGATTGCGAATAATCCTTCGCCAAATCGCTCAAGGAGCGCTGAGGTAAGAATCCCCATTCCTGGGCCAACCTCAAGTACCGTATCGGAACGTTTAGCCTGTAAACTATCAACTATTCGCTGAGCGATATTTTTATCGTTCAGAAAGTGTTGCCCCAGCTGTTTTTTAGGTCGAACCTTATTCATGGTTGGAGATTGATTTCCTGTTTACCACAAAAATTAGGAACAAAGGGGCTGTAATAAAGAAAAACGAAAAAATGGAAATGAACCATACCATTTTTGCATCGAAAGAAATTTCCTTGCTTATTACCACTAATCGAAGAAAGTGAAACCAACCAACAAAGGAAACCAATCCGAGAAGAATTATTGCCAAATCGCTAGAACCACTCAACAGCAAGTAAGTTACTGTAAATCCTCCTGTTAAGGCTACCAGGTAAACCGCATGATGAATAGTTGGTTTGAATAGAAACTTCATAATTTGTAATTTAAAATTTTAGTCTAAGCTGGAGCCGCATGTCGCTCCGTGTTGACCCTTCAATCTCATCGAGCCCTGTCCCTAATGTAGTTTCGTTGGCGTAGAAAGTTTGTGCAACCCTAAACCAGAGTTCCAAACTT
>CAZLXF010000078.1:0-12886 GCA_964563065.1 uncultured Rikenellaceae bacterium
AATGAACTCATTCGGTCGCATATTTCGTATCACAATCTTTGGCGAATCCCACAGCCCTGCCATTGGCGTTACTATTGATGGCGTTCCTGCAGGAATTCCGTTTTCCATTAACGATTTCACAACCGACCTAAACCGCCGTAAGGCGGGCGCAACGGGAACTACACCGCGAATTGAGGACGATAGTCCCGAAATAATTTCGGGCTGGTTTAATGGCTTTGCTACCGGGGCTCCGCTAACAATTCTATTTAAAAATGAAAATACCCAATCGACCGACTACGAAAACATTGCAAAAACTCCCCGTCCTGGCCATGCCGATTTTGTGGCTCACAAAAAGTTCCATGGATACAACGATTTCAGAGGTGGCGGACACTTCTCCGGTCGATTAACCCTCGCACTCGTTGCTGCGGGTGTAGTGGCTAAAAAAATAGTTTCACCCATTGAAATTTCAGCAAAACTCATTATGGCAGGAGGAACCACCAATATTGATTCCGCAGTTGAGAATGCGCTGGAAAAAAACGACTCCATTGGCGGATTAGTTGAATGCAGGGCGAACAGAATTCCTATAGGCTGGGGCGAACCCTTCTTCGAATCCGTTGAATCGGTAATCGCTCACCTAGCCTTTGCCGTTCCGGCAATAAAGGGAATTGAATTTGGCTCTGGTTTCGAAGCTGCTAATATGTTTGGCTCACAGCACAACGACTCAATTCTAGACGCATCGGGGAAAACAGCAACAAATAACGCCGGAGGCGTTTTAGGAGGAATTACAAACGGAAACGAGCTGGTTTTTAGAGTTGCTGTTAAACCAACCTCGAGCATTGGTAAAAAGCAGAAAACCTACGGTTTTGAATCGGGTGAAATGGAGGATTTACAAATCGTTGGTCGCCACGATGCCTGCATTGCGCTTCGGGTTCCGGTTGTTATGGAAGCTATTACCGCAATCGCCCTAGCCGACTTTAAGCTAATTCATAAAAGTTTAGCTTAGCTTCCGGTTGTTTCGACAGGCTCAACAACCAAAGAAAAAAAAAGGATGAACCAACGTTCATCCTTCCTTCTTTTACTAAAGCCTAACTTCATCATTCGATGTTCGATATTCGATATTCGATACTCTTCTCCTTCCCCATTAATCATTTCTCAGCCTACTTTCCATCCAAATATTCCTGCAGGTAACCGTAAAGTTCGGTTAGTTTTCCGTCCTTCAGAATGGTTGCGCGTTTTACCACTCCCTCCTCATCGTTTCCAAGGAAATGAGGAATAACTGATTCAACCAACGTTTTTCCAAAATCTTCGCTGGCATCGCGGGGAAGCTCACCTGGCAAATTATCAACGGTCATCATGGTTACGTTCTTCTTGCTTGTAAAAGCAACCTCTTCCCTCTCTAGCACAGGATTGTATCCGTAAAAAGGATCGGCAATAGTTGTTGCACGTATTGTTGAAGGGATTGGCCCGGGAACATCGCAGCTAACATCGGCAATTACGGTAATTTTAAAATCGGGCGAGCGCATGTCCTCCTTGGTGAAGAAGTGCGGCGAACGGAAATCCCAGTAGTGGCAAGCCACAAAAATGTCGGTAACTTTTGTAAAAGGCAAGAAAGCCGATTCGTACTCCATGGGGTACTTTACCCAATGATCCCAATCGAATGGTTGGCCGTCCTTACGCTTTGCGTAGTGCCACGGATCGATCCGGCAAAGAACCGGTTCGTTGTAAGTTTTGGTTAGGTACTCTTCAGGAGAAACTTCCTTTACACCAATGGCTCTAAAAACTTCCAGCGCACCACCAGCAACTCGACCGCCACCGCTTATAAGAATTTTCTTTGGAAGAAGCTTCACGTTCTTCAACCCCGACATCATGTCCTTGTAATCGTGGCACTCATGCGCTGGGCGAAGATTGTACCTATCGGTACGAATTCCCCTGGCTCTCATTGCGTTGTAGGCGCCAACAATTCCTGCCCAACGACCAAATGCAACTAGGCGTTCGCCTTTTTGGTTTGTTATGTATTCATGGTCGAGAAGAGTAATTCCCTTTTCGGCAATTGCTTTTATTAATTTCTGGTTATGCGGTTGTTTCTTCGCAACATGTGCAAAAAACAGGTATGTTTTATTGGGGATTAGTGCATCAATTTTAACTTCCTTTACACCAATCAGTAAGTCACAATCGCTTATGTCGTTTTGTAGTTTAATTCCTGCTTCTGTATACTCCGAATCTTTATAACAACGTAGCTCGCTGGGTTGTGCAACCACCTCAACGTTCTGGAAACGTTTCATAAGTTCAACTGCCTGTGCAGGAGGTAATGCAACCCGTCTATCGGGTGGAGTTTTGGTTTCCTTAACCAAACCTATCTTAAATTTATTTTGCATAGCGTTAATAATTATTTAATGATTAATGAATGATTGATTTCAGGTTTAAAAAGCTAATGCTACTTAAAGCAGATTAAACAATACAAATACTATAAACATGCGAATATATTAAAACAAACCCTCTTTAACAACTCCTTGAAACCGAACCAACTTTTTAATCGAAACTTAATTATTTATAAAAAAAGTGCAAAACCCTTAAATTATGCAGTATATACAAATACAAGAGAAGGTTAAACCCACCACTGCAAACGTTAGAATTAATTCAACTAGCTGTTAAGTGCTTAACAACATTTCGTAATTCATCTTTTTTCGTTATCTTTGTTTGGCTAAAAATCACCGCAACACATTTATTACCAACAAAATAATACACAAAATGGCAAACAAAAAGAAGTTTATTACCTGTGACGGGAACTATGCAGCATCGCACATCGCGTATATGTTCAGCGAGGTTGCCGCCATTTACCCAATCACCCCATCATCAACCATGGCAGAGTACATCGACGAGTGGGCTGCTTTTGGTAGGAAAAACATTTTCGGAGAAACCGTTAAGGTAACCGAAATGCAATCGGAAGCTGGCGCATCAGGAGCCGTTCACGGTTCGTTACAAGCCGGTGCTCTTACTTCTACCTTCACTGCTTCTCAGGGATTACTCCTGATGATTCCAAACATGTACAAAATTGCGGGCGAATTGCTCCCCGGAGTTTTTCACGTATCAGCGCGGAGCTTAGCCGCTCAGGCACTTTCAATTTTTGGCGATCATAGCGATGTAATGAGCACCCGCCACACAGGCTTTGCCCTGTTGGCTACCGGTGGCGTACAGGAAGTTATGGATCTTGCTGCCGTTGCTCATCTTGCCTCCATTAAATCGAGAATTCCGTTTGTACATTTCTTCGATGGTTTCCGTACTTCGCACGAAATTCAAAAAATTGA
Source organism: uncultured Rikenellaceae bacterium (assembly GCA_964563065.1). GTDB lineage: Bacteria > Bacteroidota > Bacteroidia > Bacteroidales > Tenuifilaceae > DAOSWM01. The sequence goes on from CAZLXF010000078.1 coordinate 3,285, forward strand.
GGTTCTTGAAACAGAGGAACTTGCCGGATTGGTAGATTACAATGCACTTCAGCAATTCCGCGATCGCGCTCTTAACCCAGAGCATCCTGTTACCCGCGGTACAGCACAAAACCCCGACATTTATTTCCAAACACGCGAGGCTGCTAATAAGTACTACGATGCGCTTCCTGAAATTGTTGAAGGGTACATGAAACAGCTGTCGGAGTTAACCGGAAGAAAATACGACCTATTCGACTACTATGGCGACCCCAACGCAGAAAACATTATTGTTGCCATGGGTTCAGTTACCGACACAATTAAAGAAACTGTTGACCATTTAACTGCTAAAGGAGAAAAGGTTGGACTTATTGCTGTTCACCTCTATCGTCCTTTCTCTGCTAAACATTTCTTTAGGGCATTCCCAAAAAGCGCAAAAAGAATTGCAGTTCTCGATCGTACCAAGGAGCCTGGGGCAAATGGCGATCCATTATACCTCGATGTGAAGGATCTTTTCTACGGAAAAGAGAATGCTCCAATTATCGTTGGAGGACGCTATGGCCTAAGTTCAAAGGACACAACCCCATCACAAATCATCGCTGTTTTCGACAACCTCAAAATGAACGAGCCTAAAAATCAGTTCACCGTGGGTATTGTTGACGATGTTACTTTCAAATCGTTGCCACTGGGCGAGGAAATTAGCCTTGCCGACAGGGGAACCTTCCAGGGCAAATTCTACGGACTAGGTTCCGATGGAACCGTTGGTGCCAACAAAAACTCCATTAAAATTATTGGCGAAAATACCGATAAGTATTGTCAGGCCTACTTCTCATACGATTCAAAAAAATCGGGTGGAGTAACAACTTCACACCTTCGTTTTGGCGATAAGCCAATTCGTTCACCTTACTTAGTAAACACTCCCGACTTCGTGGCTTGCCACGTACCCGCATATCTTAACAAGTACGATATGCTAAGGGGAATTCGCAAGGAAGGAACTTTCCTGCTAAACAGTATTTGGGATGTTGAAGAAACCAAAGCAAAACTTCCTAACTCTATTAAACGGGTTCTTGCCCAAAAGGAGGTAAACTTCTACATAATAAATGCAACCCAAATTGCCGAGGAAATTGGTCTTGGAAATCGTACCAACACCATTATGCAGAGCGCATTCTTCAAAATTTCTGAGGTAATTCCTTACGATTTAGCCGTTAAGGAAATGAAGAAAGCGGTTGACAAGAGTTTTGGCCGCAAAGGCGAGGATATTGTAAAAATGAACTATGCTGCTATCGATAAGGGTGGCGTTGTTACAAAAGTTGATGTACCTGCCGAATGGGCAAAACTCGACGCAGAGAAACCTCACACAAACCCCAACGCTCCAGATTTCATTAACAATGTTGTAAATCCTATAAACAACCTAATGGGCGATGACCTACCTGTAAGCGCATTTATTGGCCGCGAGGATGGAACATTCCCTGCCGGAACCACTGAGTACGAAAAACGTGGTATTGCAGTAAACGTACCAGAATGGATTCACGATAACTGTATCCAGTGTAACCAGTGCGCATTCGTTTGTCCTCACGCTGCCATTCGCCCATTCCTTCTAACCGATGAAGAACTAGCGAATGCTCCCGAAGGAACAAAAACCGCTAAGGGAACCGGCGGAACTAAGGAGTATAACTTCCGCATACAAGTGAGTGTACTCGATTGTACTGGTTGCGGCAACTGCGTTGATGTTTGTCCTGCCAAAACAAAGGCTCTTGAGATGAAACCTCTCGAAACTCAATTTACAGAAGCCGAGCGCTATACGTACATGGACAAAAAGGTTGGTTATAAGGAAACCGTTCTTGAAAAGAGTAAGAGCGTAAAGAATAGCCAGTTTGCTCAGCCACTTTTCGAGTTTAGCGGAGCATGTGCAGGTTGCGGCGAAACTCCTTACATTAAGGCTATTACCCAACTTTATGGCGACAGAATGATTGTTGCAAACGCAACCGGATGTTCTTCAATTTATGGTGGTTCGGCACCGTCAACCCCTTACCGTGCAAACAAAGACGGACATGGCGTTGCATGGGCAAACTCACTTTTTGAAGATAACGCTGAGTACGGCTTTGGAATTGCTACCGGAGTTAGCAAACTTAGGGAAAGAGTTGCTGAGCGTATTCAAGCAGGATTAGCAAACGGATACAACGAAACCACCAAGGAAGCCATGAAAATGTGGCTTGAAAACAAGGAGAATGCCGAAGGTTCGAAAGAAGCTTCTGCAAAACTTGTTGCTGCCCTTGAAAAGGAGAACGACAACCTAGCAAAAGAGCTGCTGGCTCTTAAACAGTACTTCATCAAAAAATCGGTTTGGGTGTTCGGTGGCGACGGCTGGGCATACGATATTGGATACGGTGGTCTCGATCACGTTATCGCCTCCGGCGAAGATATCAACCTTCTTGTTCTCGACACTGAGGTTTACTCAAACACTGGAGGACAAGCATCAAAAGCTACTCCTGTTGCTGCAGTTGCTAAGTTTGCCGCATCGGGCAAAAAAATTCGCAAAAAGGATCTTGGCATGATGGCCATGACTTACGGATACGTTTACGTTGCACAAGTAGCCATGGGCGCAAGCCAAAACCAGTATTTCAAGGCTTTAAAAGAAGCTGAATCGTACCCAGGGCCAAGTTTAGTTATAGCATATGCTCCATGTATTAACCATGGATTACGCAATGGCATGGGCGCAACTCAACTTCAATCGAAGCTTGCTGTTGAGGCCGGATACTGGCACTTGTATCGTTTCGATCCAAGGCTTGAAGCTGAAGGGAAGAATCCGTTCCAAATTGACTCGAAAGAACCCGATTGGAGTAAGTTCCAGGATTATTTGAAGAGCGAAGTTCGTTACACTTCTCTTCAAAAATCGTTCCCTGAGAATGCAGTTGAACTATTTAAAGCAGCGGAAGAAAATGCACGTTGGAGGTATAACTCATACGTTCGTCTTTCGCACATGGAGTATTAAAAAAACGCTTATTACTGATAAAAAGGTGCCGATTTTTTTTAGGCACCTTTTTTGTTTTCAGGTTGCAGTTTCAATTATCATTACTAAATTAGCATATTAGGATTTTATTTAAAAAACGTTGAAACAAATACTTCCCCATAATTTTTCGCACAATTACTGCCATTGGATTACTATATGGCTTGCCGTAAACGTATCAATCATCTCTTTCCCGTCACATCACATTTCTGCCCAAAGCATTAAACCAACTCCTTTCTCAAAACAATTTACCGTTGACGAGGGGCTGCCCTCAAATGAAGTTTACCATGTTGTGCAAGATTCCCTCGGTTTTATTTGGCTTGCAACCAGCAGCGGAGTTAGCCAGTTTAATGGCAGCAAGTTTAAAAACTTCGGTATTGAAGATGGGCTAACTGAAGCATCGATATACGAACTTTACATTGATTATAGGGGGCGAATTTGGTTTTTGTCGGGCACAGGAAGTCTTACGTACTTTGAAAACGGAGGAGTAAAAACATTCCCATTCAACTCAAAGATTAAGGAAAACATTACAACATCGCGAGGGAACCTGAAAAATTCATTTTTTGTTGATTCCGCAGATAATGTGCACATATCCCTTAGGCGATATGGCAGAGCCATTATAAGTAGCGAAGGGCTCTTTAAAAAACTAGGAGGCATTCATCAGGAAGGTGAAATGGTAATTGAGAGGATGAATGACAGCACTTTCCTTCTATCAAATCCATCGAATGCTCCCACTTACGACATTATTTTTATCGACAAGGAACAACCCTTCCGTTTTACAAGCAAAGAGCTCTATGGTAGAGACTTCATGAACTACCATTTCTTTTTCTTACCAACTAGAAATAGAACATACCTAATGGCTGACCAAGGCTTTATGTATAGAATTGAAAAATCAATTATAACTGAAAGGAAAAAATTTAGCCAAGATATTATTTGGGCAAGCATTGACAAAAACAATAATTTATGGATTGCCCCTATCGATGGAGGGATATACTGTTTTAAAAATGCTGACTTCACCAGCAAACCCGACCTATTTCTCTTCGACAAAATTAAAATAACATCTGTATTACAGGATAGAGAAAATGGATACTGGTTCACTAGCCTATCGCATGGTGTTTTCTATTGTCCAAACATTAACTTACGTACATACAATGAAAGTAATGGACTGTCAAACAATAGAGTAAATGCCGTTTTCTCGAACCGTACAGCAGTTTATATTGGTTACGAACATGGTGTTGTAAGTGAGATATATGAAGATGGCATTAAAAATTATACCATTGCACCAAAAGCTACAACTCAGGTGCCCATTAGGTTTATTGGTATTGACACAACATCTTCGGATGTTTGGGTAGGTTCTAGCTATTACGTAAACCTCCTTAAAAATGGTAATGTTAAGACTTTTTTCCCTTTAATACCTTTACAAATTGGCACCCACCCTCGTCAAATGATACCAGCTATTGATGGAGGATACTGGGTTGCGAGCAACTGGGGGCTGAAAAAATTTGATGGGGAGAAATTTACCTACGACTCACGTTCTGACGATGACTTCTCTGGTCTTATTTACTCAATAGACCAAGACTCCTTAGGTGTTTTATGGATGTGTTGCTCCAATGGTATATGGACATACCATAACGGACTCTACAAGTATCATGGCGAAGGAAACCCCTATCTTTCAAAACCTTCAAACTTTATTGTTTTCGACAAGTCTGGAAAATTACTTATTGGGACAAAGGGTGTTGGTCTGCTTGTAAAGGAAGACAATAAAATTACACAGTACACTAAATTGGAAGGGTTGGCTGGCAATACAATAAAGAAAATTGTTGTAAATGGTAACGATTTGTGGTTAGCCACAAATAATGGAATTAGCTGGATTAAGAATTTCAATGGGGACAAACTACAGGTACAAAATATAACTACATCGCACGGGCTCCCCACTAACGATGTTAACGACATACACATCAAGGGTTCGCAGGTTTATGTTGCCACAAGCAAAGGTTTGTCGGTTTTTGACACTAAAAATCTGGTTTCAAATAGCATTAAACCAAAGTGTGTAATTAACGAAGTTCGTGTAAACAATGCCATAGTTGATATAAGTACAAAAAAGTTGAACCTTTCACACTACCAAAGCTTTCTTTCGTTCGATTTTTTTGGCTTAACCTACAAAAGCATGGGGAAAATGCCATTTCGTTATCGTATGATTGGAATCGACTCATCGTGGGTTTACACAAATAACGATAACGCTATTTTCTCAAAAGTTCCCCATGGAAAATACACTTTCGAAGTGCAAACCCAAAATGCCGACGGTATTTGGAGCAACTCCGATACCATAAAAGTAGCCATTGCACCACCCTTCTGGCAAACCTACTGGTTCATTGTTCTCTCAACAATATTATTTTCGGGGTTCATTTTTATGGTTTATTTATACCGAATTAAAACGCTAAAAAAACATAACACACTTATAAACAGTGCTAACGAGTACCGGCAACAATCGCTTAGGCAGCAAATGAATCCCCATTTTATATTCAACACCCTAAACTCAATTCAACTTTTCATACTTGAAAAGGACTCTATAAGCTCACATAAATATCTCACCAAATTCGCTAGGTTGATGCGTATTACCCTCGACAACTCACAGGAATCAACCATTCCGCTCCAAAAAGAGCTCGAGGCTCTTACCCTTTACCTCGAACTCGAATCGTTAAGACTTGAAGGTAAGTTTACCTACTCAATTGAGATAACCGACAACCAGGTTCTCGAACAAAAAGTTCCCACTTTGCTTATACAACCTTTCGTTGAAAATGCAATTTGGCATGGAATTATGCTAAAGGAGTCGCAAAATGGATTTGTGAATGTAACTATTTCCAGAACAAACGAAACAATTACCTGCACTATAGAAGACAACGGAATTGGAAGGGAGAAGGCAATGGCTCTTAAAGCACAAAAAGAAACCGAGCATAAATCCCTTGGATACAAAATTACATCACAACGAATAGAACTGCTTAACACGCTTTACAAAGACAAGTTTAACATTCAGTACTTCGACCTTTGCGATACCAATGGTGCCCCCTCGGGCACAAAAGTTCAAATACAAATTCCATACAACCTCATTAATAATGAGGCAAATTAGCCGTTTAGAGTTATTCTAAACTAGTATTTTTTGTAACTTTGCCTCGTTATTCAACTTATAACCCATGCTTAGAGTTGCACTTGTCGACGATGAAATTGCGGCCATCCGTTCTCTGGAGCTGCTGCTCGAACAATTCTGCACCGACATTCAGGTGGTTGGAACCGCTCGTTCTGTACAAGAGGCCATTATGCTAATCGATTCTCAAAAGCCCGACCTCGTTTTTCTTGACATTCAAATGCCACACGGCTCAGGGTTCGATCTTCTTGAAAACATTACCAACTACAACTTCGAAATTATATTTATAACAGCTTACAACCAGTATGCCATTAAAGCATTCAAGTACAGCGCTGTTGACTACATTCTTAAACCAATTGATATTGACGAGCTGGTGTCCGCAATTGAGAAGGCTCGAATCATGCTGAAAAAGAAAACAAGTTCAAGAGCCAGGTATTCAGTGCTCTTCGAAAACCTCAGGGGACTTCTGCCAAACAAAATTGTAGTTCCTCAAGGAAACTCCTTCCTTACAATCGACCTTTTGCTAGTTTTAATGGTAGAAATTAAAGCCAGTGGAGCGAGTTTCCATATGTCCGATTCAAGCATTCTTTCCTGCTCTTTTAGCATCGACAATATTTCTGAACTTCTCTTGGAAAAAGGATTTGTTGAGATACAACCAAAACTATTGGTGAATCTTATGAAAGTAGTAAGGGTTGAGAAAACGGGAAAAGGGTTTGTTACTCTTGAAAATGGGAAGGAAATTATGCTGGAAAGTATCACAAAGGAAGACTTTATTGATAAACTTTCGCAAAAAAGTTAAATTAATACCTAGCAAATTTTGGGACGATTACTGGCAATTGATGTTGGGAAAAAACGAACGGGGCTGGCTGTAACCGACCCTCTTAAAATTATTGCAAACGGGCTCGCAACCGTTTCAACTGAAAAACTCTTCGATTTTTTAACCGAATACTGTAAAAAAGAGACCATTGAACTTTTTATTGTTGGCATGCCAACCCAAATGAACAATCAACCCTCAGAAGCTGTTAAATGGGTGCAGCCTGTAGTTAATAGATTAAAGAAACTTTTCCCAACCATTCGCATTGAACTGGTTGACGAAAGGTTCACCTCAAAGTTGGCTCATCAAGCCATGATTGACGGTGGTTTAAAGAAAATGGACAGAAGAAACAAACCATTGGTTGACACGATAAGTGCAACCATAATTTTACAGTCGTTTTTAGAAAGTATCGATTTACAAAAAGGTAACATACAATGATAAAACCAGTTTACATTTACGGATCGCCAGTACTACGGAAAGTAGCTACCGACATTACTCGTGATTATCCAAATATTAGCCAGCTAATTGCCGACATGTTCGAAACCATGGAAAAATCGGATGGAGTTGGACTAGCCGCCCCGCAAGTGGGTCTTTCAATAAGGCTTTTTATTATCGACGCATCGCCCTTAGCCGATGAGAATCCTGAGTTGGAAGGCTTCCGAAAAGTTTTTATAAACGCACAAATTATTTCTCGTTCGCCCGAAACCATTCAGTATAACGAGGGTTGCCTAAGCATTCCAAACCTAAGGGAAGACGTTGAGCGCCCAACAACAATTGTTATTCGATACGTTGACGAGGAGTTTGTTGAGCATGAGGAAGAGTATAATGGAATTGCCGCTCGCATTATACAACATGAGTACGACCACCTCGATGGGATTCTTTTTACCGATAAGGTTTCACAGATACGTCGTCAGCTGCTTAAAAGCAAACTTTTCGCCATTTCAAAAGGACGATTCAACGCAAGCTACAAGTATAAAATTGCTTAGTGATTTTTTGGGAGGTTAAGCAAGTATTCCTTTGCCTTCGCGAAGAATTATTGGTTCTGACTCGGTACAATCCACCACCGTTGAGGGAACGTTATCTCCAAACCCACCGTCAACAACTGCATCAACAATTTCCGAGTAATTCTCGTAGATAAGTTCCGGATCGGTTGTGTACTCAAGGAACTCGTCGTTATCCTTAATTGAAGTAGTCATAATCGGATTTCCAAGAACTCTAACAATTTCAATGGGAATTGGGTTATCGGGAATTCTTATACCAACCGTTTTGCGCTTGCTAATAAAGTAATCGGGAACCTTATTGTAACCAGGAAGGATAAAGGTGAAGGGACCCGGAAGATTCCGCTTCAGTAATCGGAATGTTGTATTATCGACCTTGGCAAAATCAGAAATATGGCTCAAATCGCTGCAAATAAAAGAAAAATGGGCATCCTTAGGTTTGATGCCCTTAATCTTTATAATTTTTTCAACTGCTTTTGCATTCATAATATCGCACCCTAACCCGTAAACCGTGTCGGTTGGATAAACCACAATCCCTCCTTTTCGGAGAATATCGACCACAAGTTCAATCTGTCGAAGGTTCGGATTATCGGGGTATATTTTTATCAGCATACAACGCTCCTTATTGACTCACAGAGCCAAAATTCAAGACTATCCGTTAACTTTTTTGAAGTCGGCCAAAAATTTTGCTAACCCAATATCCGTTAATGGGTGATTTACAAGACCAAGAATTGCTGAAAGCGGACAAGTTGCCACATCGGCGCCAGCCTCAAGACACTGAACAATATGCATGGTGTGACGAATTGAAGCAGCCAGAACCTGAGTTCCATACTCGTAGTACGAGTAAACATTAACAATTTGACGAATGAGCTCAACGCCATCGGTTGAAACGTCATCGAGCCTGCCAATAAACGGAGAAACGTAGGTTGCACCAGCTTTTGCAGCCAGCAAAGCTTGTCCAATTGAAAACACCAAAGTACAGTTTGTCCTTATCCCGTTATCGGAGAAATACTTAATTGCTTTAATTCCATCCTTAATACAAGGAACTTTTACAACAATTTGCGGATGCAGCAACGCCAATTCTCTTCCTTCGCGAATCATTCCTTCGAAATCAGTAGCAATTACCTCGGCCGAAACATCTCCACCCTTAACAATATTACAAATATCAACGTAATGCTTTTTAACGTTTGCCTCGCCCTTAATGCCCTCCTTGGCCATTAGCGAAGGGTTTGTGGTTACGCCATCGAGAACGCCCAAATCGTTGGCTTCCCTAATCTGATCGAGATTTGCTGTATCGATAAAAAATTTCATAGCTTGTTGGTTTTAAAGAATTTTTAAAGCACAAATATAACCATTTGCCACGAGAGAAACGGTAGTTTTTGTTCGTATCGAACAAACTTTTTCTACTATCTTTGCGAGCAAATCATCAAGCTATCAATGTTTTTTAAATTAGAGCATAACGCACCTAACTCCTCAGCACGGGCAGGAGTTATCAGAACCGACCACGGTGAAATTCCAACACCCATTTTTATGCCCGTTGGAACTGTTGGCAGCGTAAAAGGAGTTCACCATAGCGACCTTGAGATTGATACCGATGCCAAAATAATATTGGGAAATACCTACCATCTTTTTCTGCGCCCCGGAATTGATGTTCTGCAATCGGCC
>CAZLXF010000079.1:0-12880 GCA_964563065.1 uncultured Rikenellaceae bacterium
GGATGAGATGCGAGAGAAAGAGGAGCAGGCAAATAAGCTTGTTTCACAAGCAACCACAAGGGTGAAAGAAGTTGAAGCGCAGAAGGAAGCAACAGAGAAAGAGCTGCTGGAGAAAGACATTGAACTGATGCAAAAGCAACGTTTCCTGGAGCGTGCCGAGCAGGAGTCGCGCGAACGTTTAATGCAAATTGAGCTACTTAGCAAGGAGAGCGAACTGCAGCAAGCAATTATTAGCCGTCAGAAATTAATGAGGAACGTATACATAATTATTATTCTAACCATTCTTTCAATTTCAGGTTTAATATACCATAACTACAGGCAAAAGAAAAAAGCTAACCTTTTGCTACAGCAAAAGAATGAAGAAATTAGCCGTCAGAATGTTGAAATACAAACACAGTCGGAACAGCTCAAAGAACTTAACCGTATAAAAGATAAATTATTTTCAATAATTTCACATGATCTGCGAAGTCCATTGGGTTCGCTTATTACATTGCTAAATCTTACAAAGCAGGGTTACTTTACCGAAGAAGGTTTTAAAGATATTTTGGTTGAATTATCCACCAACGTTGGCTACACCTCAGCGCTGCTCGAAAATTTACTGGTGTGGGCACAAAGCCAGCTGCAGGGAACAGTGGTAAAGCAAAAAAATTTCAACTTAAATGAAATTGTAGAATCGAAATCATTTCTTTTCAGCGATCAACTAAAAAATAAATCCATAAGTTTTAGAAATAATGTTGACAAGGATGTTTGGCTCTTTGCCGATATTGATATGGTTGATCTTGTTGTTCGAAACTTGGTGGCAAACGCCATTAAATTTACTCCGCATGGCGGAGAAATAGTAGTTTCGTCGATTAGTAAGCACAAGTTTGTAGAGGTTTGCGTTGCCGATTCAGGAGTTGGCATTAGCCAGGAGAATTTACCAAAACTTTTCGGGTCAGAAATGTTCTCAACTCAGGGTACTTCGGAAGAAAAGGGAACAGGGCTTGGGTTAACTCTCTGTAAGGATTTTATTAAGTTGAATGGTGGAAGTATTTGGGTTGAAAGTGTACCGGATGTAGGGAGTCAATTTTACTTCAGTATTCAAAAGGGTGTAAGGGAAATGCAAGAAAAGCAATCGCAAGTTGAGTCTGATACTGTAAGTTTGAAATAGACCCTTAAAATCTTTTTACTTCCTTCTTATAAAGGCATCCCTATAACCCAATCCAACTATTTTGGCAAGTTCTAGCTGTGCGTCCTCTTTGGTTTGGTAGTTGCCAGTTGTGTAGCGATGATACTCGTCGGAACTTTTGGTAACTTCAATAGCAAGTTGATTTCCAAAGAAATCGATATCAACAGGATTTTTTAATGCCATTAGCTGAATGGTATAACCAGAAGCAGCAGGTTTATTTGTTACAGGATTAACCCTTCTTACAAAAGCGTCGCGATAACCCTTTGCGTGTATTTCATTAAGGTATGCAATGGCTTCCTCCTTGTTTGCAAATAATCCTGACGTGTAGCGGTGGAAACCATCGGTGCCCTTGGACACGTTTATATCATCTATTTCTGAAAAGTGTTCAACCTGCACGGGCACAATAAGTGCCATGATTTGAACGGTGTAGAATCCATCGTAAGCACTATCCTCGCTATAGGCGTACTGAGTTTTTCTGGTTTCGATATTCGGTGAAGAAATTTCTGGTTGCTTAATTTCTTCCGTTGGTTCATCAACTTCCTGAGCAGGAATTGGTTCTTGAACGGGTTCTGCCTCTACAACTTTTTCTTCGGGGAGTTCTTCATTCTCGGGGATTTCGCTAGCAGGTTCTTCAGCAACCGCTTCTATCTCCTCTATAGCAGCAGGTTCTTCCACTTCGGAAATTTCTGGAGTTACTTCTTCTGCCAGAAGAACTGGTGGAGAAGTCAACTCTTTTAGCTGAGCAACAAGCGGATACTCTTTGCTTTCTGGTATATCAGGAATTTCAAATATTTCAGTGAAAACTTCAAACCCTTCACCAGTTACCTGAAATTCGTAGTTGCCTGGTTTTATTTTTTTTGATATTTCAGGATCGTTTGGTTTTAGTGAAGTGTTAATAATAGTTTCATTTTCAATGATATCGCGTAACGACACAGTGACTTCTTTACTATTATTCTGTGGATACTTGACATTTGCTGTAAAATTAACCCAGGGAAGCAATTTATAACGGAAAATGTCACGTTGCCCAATACTTTTATCGTTATAGAGAGCCATGTATCCAGTAAATCTATCAACTGGGAAGAAAAAGTTGTCGTCGGAGTTATTTATCGGGTAACCAACATTTTGCGGCGTTGAAAGGTTGATAGTTTCGGTGTAAAATACATCGAAACCACCAATGGAACTGTGTCCCTGTGAGCTGAAAAACAGGTACTTCCCATCGGTTGTTTCAAAAGGGAACTCCTCGTTAAGCGGTGTGTTTATGGTTGAGCCCAAATTTGTTGGCTTGCCCCACTTGCCCTTGCTATCTCTGGTTGATTTGTAAATATCGAGTCCACCAAATCCGCCAGGTCTGTCGCTTGTAAAGTATAGTGTTTGATTATCAGCCGAAATAGATGCGTGAGTTTGACTATACTTTTTTTGGTTTATTGGTTTTGGTAATTTTTTTGCTTTGGTCCATTTTTTGCCCTGAAGTGAACTTGAGAATATTGTCCTTTCGGGTGAAAACACATCGGTTAGGTAAAGTTCAGTGCCATCGAACGATAGCGATGCAGTGTTAAAGAAATTTTCGTTAAGCTGACTGGTAATTTTTCTGGGTTTAGTCCATGCTCCATCCTTAAAGTTTGAGGTAAAAATATCGTACCCCATAGTTCCTAGCGAAGTGTAAGCAAGGGTTTGCCCATCGCCTGAGATAACTGCGTTGAAGTTGGATTTATCATTATTGATAATTTCGCCCATGTTTGAAATTCTGTAGGGTACGGGCTCGTTATATTCTATAGCAGCTAATGAACAACTTTTAATTTGCTGTTCAACCAAAATCCAGTTTTCATGTGAAGGGTCGATAAAGCTCTCGTAGTTTTTAAAGGCAGCAATTGCCTCTGAAAATCTTCCGGCAATTTGATAGGCTTTGCCTAAAAAGTAGTGAGTTTCGGGAGGAGCATTCGTTTCCTTAATTGATCGGGGATCAAAATCGGCCGAAACCTGTTTCGAGGCATCCTCAAGGTACTGAATTGCAGCATGCTTCTTTTCATCGCTTAGAAGGAATGAGTAGCCAACTTTAAACGCAAGGTTTGCGCTGTTTGGTAGCTGCTTAAGTGCGTCTAAATACTTGTCGGCAGCTTTCTCGAATTTGCCTTCCACAATTAAATACTCGGCTTCAATTTCCTTCGCATATATTGCGTTCCAGTTCTGACCAAAACTTTGAAGCCATAAAAGAGAAAGGCCAAAAGTGAATAGAATTATCCTTAATAAATGCATTATAGTATTCTATTTTTTCGCTTCTACGAAGAAACTTAAACCAAATATACTGATTTATAAAATATTTGAAAATATTTTTTGATAAGTTTCTTGTTTTTAAATGCAAGTATAAGTATTTTTAGGTTAAATAATTACAATTCTTAGGTGAATATAGCATATAATAGGTTGATAAAAAGCACTTTTCTTTTCGTTTTCCCTTTTTTTATTGAAAATAATGTTTAATGTTCAACAATTCTGTATATTAAGTTTTTTGTCCGCTTGTTATAGTTTTTGTAAATTCGAGGATAGAAATTCTAAACAAATCAGTATATTTATGGAGAAAAATATGTTGAATATTCTCTTGTCTTGTAGTAAAGTTGCAAGAAGTGTTGTTACTAACATTTTCATTATAAAATGAATAGATACAAAGTTGTACTACTAGTTTCTCTTTTACTATCGTTAACTCTGCTGAGTTGTAACTATTTATCGAATAATAAATCGTACAACGAGGGAGTAATTGATTATACCATTACTTACGATGATTCCATTGCACCAAACTACGATCCTTCGTTAAGGCCCCAAAAAATGGTAGTTAAGTACAAGGATAAAAATATGCTTAACCGCATTGAGGCGTTTTCTGGAGCCGTTTTTTTTACATTTATTCAGAACTACGAGGAGCAGCAAAACATTACGCTTATTAAACTTCTAAATAAAAAGTTGTACTACCAGGAGCCAATGGAACTTGGCGAGTACCCTTCGGCCTATAGCGAAATGCCAAAGTTAACTTTTGAGTATTTGAATGATACTGAGAAATTTCTTGGCTATGAGTGTAATAAAGTTATAGCCACATTTGCCGATAGCACAAACCAAAAGTTTGAAATTTTATACACCAAAGAAATTGCAGTTGAGAATCCTAACAAGAATACTCCCTTTGAGCCTATTGATGGTGTTATGCTAAAATTTAGGGTGAAACTTTACGAGCTCGATATGAACATTGAAGCAATTAGCGTAACGAATGGCAAAGTTTCAATGGAGGATTTTGTAATTCCGGCCGAATACGAACTTGTGAACAAAGAAACAATTTACGATGTAATTTACCTTCTTAAGTAATACCAAAATCTCTTTTTCTAAAATCAGAATAATTCCCTTACTTTGTAAGGGTTTTTTTAATGTATTACAATAATGGCAAAGCAGAACACCAAGTCAAACGGAAAAGGGAACCAAACGAAGGGAAAGAAAAGTTTTTTTAGCGACGAGAGGGTACGGTTCACTTTGGGCGTTTTTACACTTTTCTTTGCAATATACCTAACCATTGCCTTTTTTTCATACTTTTTTACCTGGCGGGTCGACCAAAGTTTCGAGTGGCTTAACGTTTTCTCCGATTCAACCGTTAGGGTTGAAAATTGGGCAGGAAAAGTTGGAGCCTCCTTCGCATCGCAGTTCCTGAATCGTTGGTTTGGAGTTTCATCCTTTGTTTTTCCCTTTATAATTTTTATTGTTGGTGCAAGGTTGCTGAAAATAAGGTTGTTGCCACTTCGCATAACTTTCCTACGAGCCATGCTAGGTATGGTTCTTCTCTCTATTCTTTTAGGTTTTCTTTTTACCGATACTAATGGTTTCCTAGGTAGCGGACTTGGAGGTGCCCACGGGCTTTTCGTTAGCCAGTGGTTGGTTGCATTTATAGGAAAGTTAGGAACCGCTTTTCTGCTTGCAATTACAATAATTGCATACTTAATTTACATTAGTTCAACTTTTCATTTTTGGATTACCAAACTTGTTTATGCAGCGTTATTTTACTTTAAAACACTGTTTAAACATAGGAGTGAGGGATTACCTGTTGAGGTTGAAAAGAAAGAAGAGCACGATAAACAGAGTGAGGAGCAAAAACAAGTTGACTTTTCCACGGAAAATGTTCCTGATGAAACTGAAACAGTAGTTTTGGATGAACAGGAGGACGACGTTTTTGAGGTTAAAACCGTATCGAATGAGTTAGAACTCGAGCTAGAAGAAAACGGTGCATCTGAATTAGTGCAACCCCAAGTTAATGATCAAAACGCTGATAAAGAGAAGGATATTGAAATGACCGTTGAGAAGATGAAGGAGGAGGAGGTTACCGAAGCAAAAATTACCGAATCGGACTTTTACGACCCAACGCTTGATTTGTCAACATACCAGCGCCCTCCCATTGAGCTGCTTGAAGATTATAAGAACAGGCAGGCTCCGGTTTCCGATGAGGAGCTACACGAAAACAAGAACAGGATTGTTGAAACATTAGGAAACTACAAGATTGAAATTGCCAGAATACTGGCAACGGTTGGTCCTACTGTTACTCTGTATGAAATTGTTCCCGCTCCGGGCGTGCGAATCAGCAAAATTAAAAATTTGGAGGACGACATTGCACTTAGCCTGTCGGCACTTGGTATTAGAATTATTGCGCCCATTCCAGGGCGCGGAACCATTGGTATTGAGGTTCCCAATAAGCATCCTGAGGTCGTTTCCATGTTTTCTATTCTTCGGTCGGTTAAGTTTCAGGAGAGTAAGTTCGATTTGGCCATTGCCCTCGGGAAAACCATTTCCAACGAAACCTACGTTATTGATTTAGCCAAGATGCCTCACTTACTTGTTGCCGGTGCAACTGGACAAGGGAAATCGGTGGGTTTGAACGCAATAATTGCTTCGCTACTTTACAAGAAACATCCAGCGCAGCTGAAGTTTGTGTTTGTCGATCCCAAAAAGGTAGAGCTAACCCTTTACAGCAAGCTCGAGCGACATTTCTTGGCAAAAATTCCCGATACCGAAGAGGCCATTATTACTGATACACAAAAGGTTATTAATACGTTAAACTCGCTCTGTATTGAAATGGATTCCCGCTACGATTTGCTGAAAGCGGCTCATGTGAGGAACATTAAGGAGTATAACGAAAAGTTCATTGCTCGCCGATTGAATCCGAACAAAGGGCATAAATTTTTGCCATACATTGTGGTAATTATCGATGAGTTTGCCGATTTAATAATGACCGCTGGACGCGAAATTGAAACCCCCATTGCCCGGCTTGCCCAGCTAGCACGTGCCATTGGAATCCATTTAATTATTGCAACGCAGCGCCCAACAACAAACATTATTACGGGTGTAATTAAAGCGAACTTCCCAGCACGAATTGCATTCAGAGTTTCCTCAATGATCGATTCCCGAACCATTCTCGATACTCCTGGTGCAAACCAGCTTATTGGCAAGGGCGACATGCTCGTTTCCACCGGAAACGATTTGGTGCGTGTTCAGTGTGCTTTTGTTGATACTCCAGAAATTGAGCGAATTACCGATTTTATTGGCAACCAAAAAGGTTACGCAACTGCTTTTGAATTACCCGAATATGTTGGAGAAACCTCCGACGAGTCGGCAGACATTGATTTGCAGAAACGCGACGATTTGTTTGAGGATGCCGCACGAATTGTGATGCAGAACCAGCAGGGGTCAACTTCGCTTATTCAGCGAAAACTTTCCATAGGCTACAACCGGGCAGGGCGAATTATTGATCAGCTGGAGGCTGCAGGTATTGTTGGCCCTTTTGAGGGAAGTAAGGCTCGCCATGTTTTAATTCAGGACGATATGTCTTTGGAACAGATTTTGAAGAACATTGACGAAGGTAACTCACAACATTAGAAATTTTTTAAAATAAATATTATGATAGTTAGAAAAACATTTCTCACTTTTTTATTTTTAGGAGCTTTGGTATTAGGCTCGTTTGCTCAGGTTGCTCCGCTTGGAAAGGATGTAATTAAGGACTTTTCGGTTAAGTTACAGGCGTACAAAACTATTAAAGCAACTTTCACTTTTACTCTCGAAAACTTACAGGAAGGTTTAACCGACACCCACGAGGGAAGCATTGCCCTGAAGGGCAAAAACTATCTGCTCGATTTAATGGGGATGCAGGTGTATTTCAATGGTGAAACCAAGTGGCAGTTTATTCCTGAAGCCAACGAGGTTACCATTTCGCAACCAACCAGCGTTGATGGTGGGTTCTTCGACGATCCAACCCAAATATTTCAGGACTACGAAAAGGATTTCAAATCGAAGTTTGTTGGAGAAAAAGTTGAGGGAAACAGATCGATTTATGAAGTTGATCTTTACCCGGTTGACCTCTCGGTTCCCTACTCAATTATAAAACTCCACTTCGATAAGCGATCGCTCGATCCAATCTCCATTAAGTATCAGGGTAAGGATGGAAATAACTACATAATTGATATTAAAAACTTTGAACCTGATGTTGCTATTGAAGCAACCGAGTTTGTTTTCGATACTTCAAAATATTCGGGTATTGAGGTTGTGGATTTGAGGTAATAGGTTAACAATAGCCTTTGTTTTAAATAAAACAATATGTTGCTTCATCCGAATTTTTTGGATGAAGCATTTTTTTTTGAAAGAGATTTTCTGGGTATTCCTTTAATTAAACCCTAGGTTGAAGGGATTCCTGAATGAAAGTTGATCTACAATTAATTGGTTATGGCTGTTTCCTCTTCCTTCGGATACTCAATTCGTGCGTGGTAAATATTCAGCAGCTTTTTCTTAAAAACTTGTTTTAGTTCGGTAATGTCTCGGAAGGTAATGTTAGCCTCGCTAAACTGATCGTCCAGTTGCTGATGATTAATAATTGTATCAACAAGGTTTTCGATGGTGCTGTGCGAGTAGGATTTAAGGGACCTTGAGGCAGCCTCAATGGAATCGGCCATCATAAGTACAGCAGTTTCGCGGGAGAAGGGTTTTGGCCCTGGGTACGAAAACTTTTCAAACTCTTGCTGTGCATCGGGATACTTATCTTTAAATAGGCGGTAGAAATATTGCACCTTGGTGTTTCCATGGTGAGTACGTATAAAATCGATGATTTGGTTGGGAAGCCTGTGCTTTTTTGCAAGAGCAACACCATCGGATACGTGCTTAATAATAATTTCAGCGCTCTCCTCAAAATCGATGTTTTTATGAGGGTTGAACTCGGGCGATTGATTTTCTACGAAGTAGAAGGGGTTATTCATTTTTCCAATGTCATGGTATAGCGCTCCTGTACGAGCCAGCATGGCATCGCCTCCAATTTTATTTATTGCAGTTTCGGTTAAGCTGGCAACCTGCAGCGAGTGCTGAAATGTTCCGGGCGCAACCTCGGCAAGCTGGCGAAGAAGCTCTTGATTTGTGTCCGAAAGTTCCATTAGCGTAGCGTCGGAAAGAAAACCGAAAACCTTTTCGAAAATGTAAACCAGCTGGTACGAAGCTAACAGCAGCAACGCATTACCGGCAAACCAGGCAAGCGTAAGCGGGTTTACTTTTAACGGTGTTCCTTCCTGTATGGTAACAATTCCGGTGTAGAGAACCCAGTAGGTTAGAAGGATAAGTGAAACCGAGAGGAAAAGTTTTCCCCTGCGGTAAAAATTTGTTAGGCTAATAATAGCTACAACTCCGGCAATAAAGTGAATGAAAACAAATTCGAAGCCGTTTGGTGCAAAAAAGCCAACCAGAAACACGGTAACCAAATGGATAAAAAGAGCAAGCCTAGAGTCGTAAAATGTGCGAACAAAAATGGGAATTATTGCAAAAGGTAGCAGGTAAATGCTAATTACATTGCGCTTAAGTACAAACGATGAGAGTATTGTCATGGTTGTTACCAGCAGCAGAATGAAAATGGTTTTCCTGTCATCATCAAGAATTTCTCTGCGGAAGTTGTACATAAAAAGGTATAGCACGAGAAAAAGAACCAAAACGAGTAACGTTTGACCAAATGTAACCATGGCCGTGTTGCCCAGGAGTCCAACCTTCGTTTCGAATTCCTTTTTTAAGGATTCAATAACCTTGAACGATTGCTCGTTAACAACCTCGCCACGATTAACAATTCTTTCGCCAGTTTGAATTAGCCCCTCCGTTAATGAAATTGATGAAAGAATTTCAAGTTTTATTTTCTCGGTTGTTTGTTTGTTGTAGGTTAGGTTAGGAGTAAAATATTTTTGAATGGCCAACGATGTTAGTATTTCAGCTTCATTCATAAAAAGTTGTTCCGAAGCAAACTCGTTAATTTCATTAACAAAAAAGTTCGCTGCACTTTGTGGCGTGTAAATTGATGATAATGGAGTTTCGTATGCTAACGTGTTAATTAGCATGGTAATGTTAGCGTTATTTTCAAGGTTAATTTCCGTAATTACCGAAGGATTAACAATGCCCTTATCGTAAATGTTCTGAATAACGCTTTCAAATTTTTGAATAAACACATTGCTTGGCTCACTTTTAATAATATTTAGTTGCGATAGCGACCAGGCAGTTAAAAAATCGGATCGTAAGATATTTATTGTATTTCTTGCAGAAGATGTGTCGTAATCGAAAATTGGTTTAAAGTTTTTGAGAATTTCGTTTCGTTCTGCCAGTATCTCATTCTCTGTTTTATAAATAGGAAAGTCGAAGGGAGCAATCAAATCTTCGTGCATCCATGGTTTCCCTTTTTGAAACTCGTACTTGAATTTTCCCTCGCGGGGCAGAAACGATACGATTATTATTATGGATGCAACGAAGTATAAAACTCTAATTATTTGTCGGTAATATAATTTTAAAAACTGTATTAGCTGTTTCATATCTGTAGTTGGGGTTCTAGTATAAATGCAAACCTACAAGTTTTTTGTATAAATGTGTTTGAAAAAACCTAAAAAATAAATATCAAAAGTTTGCAGGCAAAATATTAGCTTTGAATAGTTAACAGGAATGATACATAAAAGGTTTACAATAATTCGTTCAGTTTATTGAAAAATGCTATTTTTACAGAAAAGGAAATCAATGGCAAATGGAGTTGTAAATCAAAGTCTTGCTGCACTAAGGAAGGAGCCCTTTGAACGAAGCGAAATGGTTAGCCAGCTTCTTTTCGGTGAGGCGTTCACAATTTTAGAAAATTTTAAAGGGTGGATTCGTATAAGCTCCATCGCCGACGGCTACGAGGGATGGATTGACGAGAAACTATGCTTAAGAATTGAAGAAGAAGATAACGAATGGTTGTTAAATTCCAGTTTTCTTACAGTTTCAAATTGCTTGTTCTCGGCAAAGAGAGACGATGAGGATTTTTCCATAAGGTTGTGTCCCGGTTCTTCATTGTTCTATTTTAACAGCAACGAAGGTGTTTTTAAGTTAGGGAAACATAAGTACACGGCTTTAAGTGAGCCATTTGAACAAACAGGTAGCAGCCCGCGCGAGTTATTGGTTGAGCTATCGAAAAACTATATAAACGCGCCCTATTTATGGGGCGGCCGTTCTCCCTATGGTATCGACTGCTCTGGGCTTTTACAAGTACTTTTCAAGCAGGCTGGCATTAATATTCCTCGCGATGCGAGTCAGCAAGTTAACCTTGGGAAAACAGTAGATTTTATTAATATGGCCAAACCCGGCGATATTGCTTTTTTCGACGATGAGGAGGGAAATATTGTTCATGTTGGAATGATTTACCCGCAGGGTAAAATAGTTCATGCTTCGGGCTATGTAAAGATCGATTTTATTGATCACCAGGGAATATTCTCTCCAAGCCAGCAGAAGTATACCCACAAGTTGAGGGTTGTGAAAAATTTACTTGACGGCTTGACTTGAGTTGAGCAAAAAACTATATTTACTAATAAATACAAACCTACTGTACATGCTTAAACATCAGATAATAATTGGGTTAGCAATAATTGCAGTGGCCGTGTGGATTGCTTTCCGCATTCGCGAAAATAAGCGGAACAACAACGATGAATCCGAAACTGAGGAGTAAATATTGAACTACACATACCCATATCCACGAATGATGGTAACGGTTGACACCGTTATTTTTCTTTTTAAAAAGGGAAGTTCCATCCCCGAAATTTTGCTTGTAAAGCGTAAGAACGAACCTTATAAGAATTCGTATGCGTTGCCCGGAGGTTTCCCCGAAATGGACGAATTGTTAGTGGATGCTGCAAAACGAGAACTTTTTGAGGAAACAGGTTTGCAAAACGTTGAATTGCAACAGTTAGCAGCCTACGATAAAGTTGACCGTGATCCCAGAGGAAGAAACGTAGCCGTTGCTTTTGTTGGCAAAACAAGCGAAGCAAATTTTACCGTAAGTGCTGGCGACGACGCTAGCGAAGCAGAATGGTTTTCGGTTCAGAATATACCACTACTTGCCTTCGATCATAGGCAAATTATTGAGGATGCAATGGTAAAGTTTGGGTTAAAGTAAACTACTGAATCATTCCTGCACCAACGTTAATATTGGTGGCTTCATCAATCATAATTAAGCTTCCGGTAACTCGGTTTAGCCTGTACGGATCGAAAAAAAGTGGCTTCGTGGTACGAAGCGTTATGCAGGCAATATCGTTTAAACCAATATTTTTATCCTCGTAATTCTTCTCTAAAGTGTTGATGTTGATTTTGTACTTAACATCTTTCACCATGCAGCGAACATCGCTCGATGTGTGTTTTACTGCATATTTCCCACCAATTACCATTGGTTTTTCGCTGAGCCAGCAAACCATTATGTCGATATCCTGACTAACCTGAATGCCGTTTTCGGCAGGAAGAATCATACATCCCCGGCTAATGTCAAGATCGTCAGTTAGTGAAATGGTTACGGATTGGGGTGCGCTGGCAACTTCGAGCGAATCATTCCAGAAATCGATAGTTTTTATAGTGGAAGTGAACCCCGAAGGAAGAACTTTCACCTTGTCGCCAACCTTGAAGGTGCCGCTGGCTATTCGTCCGGCGTACCCTCGGTAATCGTGAAATTCAGTTGATTGAGGACGAATAACATACTGAACAGGAAGTCGTGCATCGAACTGGTTATAGTCGTTGCTAATGTATAAATTTTCAAGAAGATACATGAGAGTTGGCCCGTCGTACCACGGAGTGTTCTTCGATCGATCAACTACATTGTCGCCGTTAAGGGCGCTAATAGGAATGAAACGAACATCCTGAATATCGAGGTGCGTCGAAAAAACCATGAAACTTTTCTGAATTCTTGTAAAAACTTCTTCAGAGAATTCAACCAAATCCATTTTGTTTACACATACTATTACGTGTGGAATGTGAAGGAGCGAAGCAATGTAGGCATGGCGAATGGTTTGCTCAATTACTCCGTGGCGGGCATCAACAAGTATAACTGCTGCATTTGCTGTTGATGCACCGGTTACCATGTTGCGTGTGTACTGAATATGACCGGGCGTGTCGGCAATTATAAACTTTCGTTTTGGTGTGTGAAAGTACCTGTACGCCACATCGATGGTGATTCCCTGTTCGCGCTCGGCACGAAGACCATCGGTAAGCAGCGCAAGGTTTACGTGCTCATCGCCTTTCTTAATGCTGGCGCGCTCAATGGCTTCCATCTGATCCTGAAAAATCGCCTTCGAGTCGTATAGCAAACGGCCAATAAGAGTGCTTTTCCCATCGTCAACGCTTCCTGCGGTTGTAAAACGCAGTAGTTCCATATCAAGGTAAGCCGATTCAGTGTTT
>CAZLXF010000080.1:0-1689 GCA_964563065.1 uncultured Rikenellaceae bacterium
AGGTTCCGCTAATTACTTTCAACCCTGTAAAAACAGTAAACGATTTGCTAAGGGAACAACACCAGCAATTACAGTAATTTGCAATGAGTATTTTTAGCTTATTTCTTTTTTTCCCTTAATAGTTTTGCGATTATTAATTTGCCGATAATATTTGGTTGGGTTGGAAAGTTCAACAATAATCTTCCAAATCTTTTATACAACAGAGAACCCTAAAGTATAACCCTCGAAAACAATTACCCAATGCATCCAATTCTTGAGAACATTAACTACGTAATTCAACTCTACAACAATTATGTTGGTGGTTACCTGATTCTTATACTATTAGTGCCTACTGGTATTTACTTCACATTTAAGTACCGGTTTCTTCAGGTATCGTATTTTCGACATGCCCTTAGGTTAGTTGCCGGAAAATACAACAAGAAAGGTGATGTTGGCGATGTAAGTCACTTTAAAGCGCTAACAACTGCCCTATCGGGCACAGTTGGAACAGGAAATATTGTTGGAGTTTCGCTGGCAATTTACCTTGGTGGTCCCGGAGCCATTTTCTGGATTTGGGTTACGGGTTTCTTCGGAATGATGCTGAAAATGGTGGAATGTACTCTGGCTCAAATTTATAGAAAAGTAAATGCCGATGGCTCAATTTCGGGTGGACCAATGTACTACATTGAAATTGGGCTGAAAGACAAGCTTGGAAAGTTTTCAAAAGTTCTAGCTCTAGTATTTGCTGGAGCAGCTGCGCTTTGTACGTTGGGAACTGGTAACATGGCACAAGCAAACTCAATTTCAGACGTACTTTTAACCAGCTACAACATTCCTGTTATGGCTACAGGAATTGTTCTTGCCACGTTGGTGCTTTTAATTATAGTAGGAGGATTGAAACGAATTGCCAATGTTACCTCTACATTGGTTCCATTTATGGCAGCGGTTTATTTTATATCAGCAGTTACGGTTATTTTAATTCATTGGCAGGATATTCCCGGAGCATTTGGTATAATTATTAGCGATGCTTTTACAGGAACTGCTGCTGCAGGAGGCTTTTTAGGCTCAACATTTATTATGACTTTGGTTTGGGGCGTTCGTCGTGGATTATTTTCAAACGAAGCAGGACAAGGTTCTGCGCCAATGGCGCATGCAGCAGCAAAAACAGAGCATCCAATGCGCGAAGGAATTGTTGCTTCGCTGGAACCAATGGTTGATACGTTAATTATATGCACTCTTACAGCACTTGTTATTGTTATTACCGGAGCTTGGAACTCAGGAATTCAGGGTGTTGGTATGACTGTAGCAGGCTTTGAAGAAGGTTTTGGGAAAATTGGAATAGGCATGCTTGCTAAGCACGTTGTTGCTATTGGTTTGCTGCTTTTTGCTTTCTCTACAATTATTAGCTGGTCGTACTACGGAAGCCGTGCAATTCAATATTTAATTGGCGATTATGCCATAAAACCCTACTACTATGTTTTTGCTCTTTTTTCATTCCTTGGCGCTATTTGGGGAATTGACTTAGTTTGGAACTTTGTTGACATGGTTATCACTTTCATGACGATTCCAAACCTAATTGCTCTGCTACTTTTAGCACCAGTTATGACAAAAGAAGTTAACAGGTACCTCAAGTATTTAAAGGAAAACAAGGAGTAACTGGCGGTACAGCTTTTAAAAGTTGTACATAATGTTCTGGTTCAACTTTTAAAT
>CAZLXF010000080.1:1789-12799 GCA_964563065.1 uncultured Rikenellaceae bacterium
GCGAGTTTGCTTTAAAAAGCAAATTTTCAAATCGCAATGCTTACCTTTTTGCCGATGCCAGAATTCGTCAAGGAATATTTTTCACTGAAAAGGATTTACAGTTGGAACTGAAGGAGGCATATGCTGGTTTTAGCAAAAACTGGTTTGAAATAAATATTGGTAACCAAATAGTTTCGTGGGGACGAGCAGATGGATTTAACCCTACCAACAACATTACGCCCAACAACTACTTCCTACTTACGTACGAACCCGACGACCAAAAAATGTCGAATTTCCTTATTCAAACGAAATTTAATTTATCTCCAAGTTTCAACTTTGAAATTATTGCCATTCCATTCTACCTGCCATCAATATACAAGTACGAGCTTTTTAATATTCAGGAAGGTGTTAACTATTTACCTATTGAAACACCTGAAGTTAACCTTGAAAACGGTTCCCTTGCGGGAAAATTTAACGTTGAACACCCATTTATAGGATTTTCAGCTTCGTACTTTACCGGATTCGATCCCTACTATGGTTTTGGCATTAAAGACTTTACATTATCTCCGCTACAAATAAACTACTATCCGAAACCTTACCATAAACAAACATTTGGTTTCGACTTTACGCTTCCAGTAAAATCGTGGATTCTGAGGTGTGAATTGGCGTATAATAAAACAGAAGATTATAAAGAAAATATGCACATTCCAAATCCTGATTTATACTACGTTGCTGGTTTAGAAAAGAGTGTATTCGAAACCACCGTAATACTCCAGTATATTGGAAAATATACGTTTCATTTCGAGGAGTTAAGCAAGCCAACTTTAGGCGGTTTTACCCCCGAAGATTTTTATCAGTACGGAATGGAGATGATTCCCTACGAATCGACAATCTATAACCGAAAAATTTTCAATCAGCAGGAAGAAACCAACCATGCAGCTATGCTATCGCTTAACCGTTCATTCTTTTACGAAACGCTATCTTCCGAATTATCAGGATACTACAACTTTACATCTGAGGAGTATTTAGTTCGTGGACAAATTAAATGGAACATTGCCGATAATATTACTGCAAACCTTGGCGCTCACTTCATGTTTGGACCCGACAATTCAATATACAACATGTCGGGTAAGGTTATTAACGGTGTGTTTACGGGTTTAGAAGTAAATTTTTAGCCAATAGCATTTGTAAATTCTTCAAATATAAAAACATATGCAAACAAGCTCTTTCATTAAACGTTACCGTTGGTGGTTAATTATTGTTCCAATTGTAATTACATTATTAATGGTTATTCCATTAACTAAGGCAAAAATTAACCCCGATTTAATGGAGTACCTGCCCAACGACATTGAATCGAAATTAAACATTGATAGACTCGATTCAATTTTTGGAAAGTATGAGCCTGTAATTCTTATTGTTGAGAGCGACGATATTCTATCGGAAGAAACCCTCACCCGGCTCAGCGACATAAACTATGCGCTAAAAGAATTGCCAGAGGTAAACGATGTTTTATCAATTTTTGAGACAAAGTACATTCGCGGCGAAGAAGGAACCATGCTGGTCGATCCGGCCATTCGTTTTATTCCATCAAACGAGGAAGAAAGCGAAATAATTCGGAATGAGATAATCAACAACTCGTTGGCATATAAGCTATTCGTTTCAGAAAACTTCAGATACTCCTTCATTATTATAAATCCTTCCGAAGGGTTTGCCGATGAAGAGATACTAAATTCAATTAACAAAACAATTTCTGAAAACCCAGGAAATGAAACGATTTACTTAAACGGATTGCCCTATTTACGCCACGAAATTCAACGAAAGGGGATTCGTGATTTTGCCATTCTTTTACCTCTAGGGCTTTTTATAATGCTTCTCTTCCTTTACTTTTCGTTTAAGGAGCGCCGGGGCGTTCTTCTCCCCTTTTCGGTTGTTATAATGTCAACGGTAATTGCTGTGGGAATGATGCCGTTGTTTGGTTACGAATTAAGCCTCATCTCCATTCTTGTTCCTATAATGATGATTGCAATTGCAAATAACTATGGAATTCACATTGTTGCCCGTTACCAGGAGTTGAACTCGCTGAACCCAACCTGGAGCATGGAACAAATTACCATCGAATCTGTAAATCGTTTAACAAAACCAATAATCCTAACAGGATTAACCACGATTGTTGGCGTTATGGGGCTCATTGTTCAAATTATGCTTCCAGCAAAACAAATGGGTGTTGTTAGCTCCATTGCCATAGCATTTGCCCTGATTATAAGTTTACTGTTTATCCCTTCGGTAATGGTTAGCATGAAAAAGGGGAAGCCTCAAAAACTTTTTACTGAGGATAAACATAGCTGGATTGATAGTTTTTTAAATTGGGCAGGGAAAACAACAACTATGTTTCCACGGCAAATAGTATATGTTTTTGCCAGCTTTTTAATTGTTGCTGCTGTAGGAATTAGCGAACTACAAGTTAGCATCAATATGGAAAGAATGATGCCTTCGTCCCACTCTCTGCGAGTTTCAACCGATATTGCTAACGAACACTTTGGTGGAACCAAAAACATTAGCATTCTTTTTGAGGGCGATATTCTCGATCCGCAAATTATGCAAACCATGGACCGGTTTGAAACGGAGCTTAAGAAAAATCCAAACATAGGAAACGTGAACTCCCTAGCTTCGGTTATTCGAATTATCAGTCGCTCGCTTAACGATAAAACCGATGAACTTTACGATAAAATTCCTGACAACAGGCAAACCATTGCTCAGTACATTGAATTCTACAACATGAGCGGTGACCCGGAGGATTTTGAAAAATTGGTAGATTTCGATTACACCAAAGCAGGGCTAAACATTCAGTTCATGGCTAAGGACATGAAATCGTTCAGGGAAACAGAAACGCAAATTCAGAAACTAGTAGATAGTTCACCCTATGCAAAACTTAAAGCTGGCCAATGTTTAGTTGAGAAGGAAATGGCCCAATCCATTGCCCGTGGGCAAATTTACTCGCTCATTTTTGCCCTGCTGGCAATAATTGTTCTACTTAGTTTAATATTTCGCTCAATGGTTGCAGGCTTGCTTGGAAGCATTCCTTTAATGCTAACATTAATTTGCAATTTTGGGCTAATGGGATGGTTTGGCCTTGAACTTGATATTGGCAACTCGTTGCTTTCATCCATTGCTATTGGTATAGGAATCGACTACACAATTCATCTTTTTTGGAGATTAAAGCATGAGCTAAACACAGGAAAGGATTACAACGAGGCAATTATGACCACACTAAAAACTACGGGACGAGGAATTTCTATTAACGCATTCTCGGTTATACTTGGGTTTTCAGTACTTTTTTTGTCGGGTTTGGTAATTCTAAAAACCTTTGCGTTTCTAATAATATTCTCGCTTTTACTCTGCCTGCTCTGCTCCTTATTTTTAATTCCAGCAATTTGCATAATTGCAAAACCAAAGTTCATGCTTAAAAACGGCAAAACGCCAGTTATTTAAATAAAACCAAAAAATACATTGATATGAGAACCAAGACAATCATTCTTTTATGCACAGTAATTACAGCTACGTTTAGCTTGTTCGCACAGGATCCAAAAGAAATTTCTGAAAAATCGGCCAGCACAATTGAATTCGAATCGATGGAAATGGTTACAACCCTTAATATTCACGATGGAAAAGGGAACCTTCGTGTACGCGAGGTTGCCATAGCAACCAACAAGTTTGGAGAAACAACAAAAACCCTCATGAAATTTTTATCGCCCGCCGATGTGAAGGGAACAAGCATTTTGGTTTACGACTACGAAAATAAGAGCGACGATATGTGGGTTTTCCTTCCTTCGCTTCGGAAAGTTCGCAGGATTGTAAGCTCCGAAAAAGGAAAAAGTTTTATGGGATCGGAATTTTCCAATGCCGACATGAGCAAACCCAACACTAACGATTTCACCTATAATTTGCTTGGAACGGAAATTCTCGATGGTAAGGAGTGCTGGAAAGTTGAAGCCACCTCTAAAAGTAGGGAAATTGAAAGCGAGTATGGTTTTCAGAAACGTGTTTCATACATTGAAAAAAACACGTTCCTTTCGTATAAGAGCGAACTTTACGACAGCCGAGGAAAACTATACAAAACAATGACCATGGGCGATTTCCGCAAACAAACCAATGGACGCTACTTTGCCTACACAATGGTAATGAAAAACGAACAGAACAACCGCTTTTCTGAAATGATAGTTAAACAGTTTCAGCTAGGATCGAAACTGAATGAGAATTCGTTTGCAGTGACGAATTTAGATAAGTAAAAAGGGTAGAAAACCAATCTCTAACAGTAATTTGAATCTCAATTTCAAATTATTCAGTGAAATTTGACTCAACACATTCGTAGGGGATTTTAATCCCGCTAAACTCAAAAAGTTCAACTCCCGATTCTTTCATGTCTTCATCTTCAAATTCGTAGTACCATTTAACTGATATAGGGATTGACAGGATGGAGAACTCGTTAATTTTTTGAAGAAGGGTAATGAGGTACTTATAGGTTGCTGAATTGAAATACCTAAAAAAGAAAACAACTTTGATAGGAGTTTTTACACCTGTTTTCTTAAGTTCAAGAATATAATCATCGAGCCAACGAATTACAGGCATAAAAAATTTTGTAACATTTTCAGGATGGCAAACACCCTTGATAGAAAACTCATTATTCTGTGGATTGAATATTATATCGGGTGAATCTTTTCTGGCTTTAATATGTAATTTTTCCATTTTTTCTAGGTTTCTATTGAACTTTAGGTATAAATGTAAAAGGTATATTAAGTAACTCGGAAAATTCTTCTCCAGCCTCTTCTAGTTCAACATCGTACTGCGGGAATTTCCATGTAACAATTACCCGCTTTCCCATTTTATGAACATCGCGAAGTTTCGATAGAAGGATCAGAATCATTTTTGATGATGCTGTATTAAAGTACTCAAAGTCGAGAATAAAATGTGTTTCCTCGTTTGGGTTTAGTTGGTACTGATTGAACCACTCAATAACAGGGCTATAAAAATCTTTAACATCCTCGGGAAGCGATTTACCCTCAATGATAAAAATTCCCTGCTCCTTATTTAATTCAATGTGAGGAGTTATTTCTGTTTCAGGAATATTAATACTATCCATTATAATCGTAGTTCTTTCAGTTATTAAGAATTAATCAGAGATGGTTTGGTAGCTAATAAAATTGAAGGGTAGTTCAACAATATCGGCATAATCCTCCCCTGCATCCTGCATGTCCTCATCATCCTCCTGGTAGTACCAATCAACCGTAACATTATTTCCTCCTTCGTGGAGGTTTTTAAAGAGTTCGAATATCTCCAGAAGCATTTTGGATGAAGCGGTATTGAAATATTCCATTTTTACCGTTAGTTTCGTTTCCGGGTTTGGCTCGTTTGAGTAGTTCTCAATCCATTCAATAAGGGGGTTGTAAAATTCCTTTACATCCTCGGGAAGCGACTTCCCTGAGATTGAAAAAACGCCTGATTGCTTGTCGAACATCACTTCAGGGGTTTCCTGTGTGCCCTTAATGTTTAATACTTCCATGTTATTAATAAAATAGTTGGTTAAAAATCAATCTAAAAAAAACTTACTAAACAAATTTACAAATTTTAAGCTGAATATACAACAAGCTTTTGATATTTGAAGAAAAAAAAGGGATAAAAGAAAGTTTTATCAGGTTAAGATTGAAATTGTATTAATTCTAAAGAGACGTTTCTATGGATTGAAGCCACCCTTTTACTCTCTGCTCGTTCTTGTCGAGCTGGTTCTCAAAATCCAAAATTAATCCTTTAAACTGATTGCCATCAACAGCTTTCGAGTTTTCAAAGCTGTAGCCTTCGATACTAGTATAGCCTATAACCTTTGCTCCCACCGCCGATACAAGTTCTGACATAATGCCAACTGCGTCGCCAAAGTTTTCGGGATAGTCAACTTGATTGCCATTGCCAAAAATGGCAACCTTTTTCCCGTTTAGGTTTAGCTGTTCAATGTAAGGAACCAGTTCGTCCCAGTACACAGGAAGCTCGCCATCAAACCAGCTGGGAACTCCAAGCAGAAGCAGGTCGTATTCATTTAAATCATTTTGTATAAAATTCTCAACATCAATATCTTCAATATTTTTCCAAGCTGCATTTTGATGAATCATTTTAACTACCTGCGAAGTTTTCGCAGCTTTTTTGCTATAAATAATTGCAACTTTTATTTGCTTCGGTTTCATTGCTGTGCTTTTTACTGTGTTTAACTTTTTGTTTGTAAGCTGTACAAGAAGTTAACTACATCTATGTTATCTGCGTAGTCAGTAATTTCAGGATTTTGGCAATTTCCTAAGCGAACTGCTCCTTGTACTTGTTTACTTTTTGAAGAAACACACTGAATAACTCCATTGTTCATTTCAATGTAATTATTTACTTCGTTTAATGTGCTGTAAGTTTTATAATGCAGCACAGCAACTGCGCTCGAAATATTGTCGCTAGGCCTTAGTAGAATGAAACCATTATCGAAATGCTCTTGCCTGTTCATTAGCAACATTGCACGCTGATACTCGTAGTTATTAGCATACTTATTATGATTTTTGAGGTGTTCGTATTTATTGAATGCTTCAAAAAGTTTAGGAAACTGGTAACCTTGAGGAACAAAAACCGCTGAAACGCTTCGGCAGCCCAACCCAAAGTACTGGAAAATGTCGTTGGCCAATGCACCCAACTCATCAGTGTTTTCGGTTCCTTCAAGAACCGCAATGCTATTCCTGTTAGCCCTTATAATGTTTGGGAATTTTTTGAAGTAGTACTCGAAGTAACGAGCCGAATTGTTACTTCCGGTTGCAATAATTGCGTCGAATTCAGGTAACTTTTGCTCTGTGAGAACTATTTTCTCTTTAAAATTTGGCTCAATATCAATAAGTAATTCAGAAAGGGCTTCCATTAAGCCTCCATCTTTGGATGATAGCTTTCCAATAAAAGTATTTCCTGTAATTAAAACACACAGAAAATCGTGAAATCCAACAAAAGGAACATTCCCTGCCATTACAACTGCAACACGCCTGTTTTTACTATCTAAAAAATAGTTATCGGGATAGAGGTTAATAAAGTTATTTAGTGATTCCTCGTTTAACCATTGTGAAGCTATTGAATCGATTGCCATTCGGCAAAAATCGGGTGTAAACCAAGGGTTGTGAATATGTGCCGAATAAACCCTATCCCATAACCTATTTGCTGAATGATTGTTGCAAGGGTTTAGTATTGAATTTCCTAACTTTAAAAAGGCGTTTTTTCTTTTTGCTATATCCATACTTTTTTCTTTCAAAAATAGGTTAAAAAATTTACTCCTTCACAAGTAATTAGTTGTTACGATAAACGTTTGTACTTATTATGTGTCCAAACCAAAAAAGCACTAACTTTGCTTACCTTTAACTTCAACACAAACATGAAAAGCATTGCACTATTAGCTCAGAATCTAAAAATTTCGTTGGGTGCTATTCGCGCTAACAAGCTTCGAACCATACTTACCATACTTATTATTGCATTTGGAATTATGGCTCTGGTTGGAATATTAACCGCTATCGATTCAATTAGGGGGAGCATAAATAGCGAGTTTTCAATGATGGGAGCCAACACATTTAGCATACAAAGCAGGGGAATGCGAGTACAAGTAGGTGGCAAACGTTACCGAACAAAGAACCATGCTTACATTAGCTACCAGCAGGCAAAAGATTTTATTGAGCGGTTCGAGTTTCCTGCAACTGTTTCTATGTCGGTTTGGGCTACTGGGGCAAGCACAATAAAGCATAAATCGAAAAAATCGAATCCAAACATTAGTGTTAGAGGAATTACTGGAAGTTACTTTGAAACCGCCGGACTCGATATTGAATCGGGTAGAATTTTTTCGGCTTTTGAGGAAGAGAATGGCTGGGCAGTTGCTGTTATCGGCAAGGATGTTGCCAACCAAATTTTTGAGAAGAATGAGGATCCCCTTGAAAAGGTGATTAGCGTTGGAAGCGGGAAGTATAGAGTAATTGGAGTGATGAAATCGAAAGGAACCGGATTTGGCGGCGGCGCCGATAGAACTGTGTTTTTGCCTGTACATAACGTTGCAACCTACTTCAGCTACCCAAATATGAATTTTACAATTGACGTGAAACCGAACGATACTCAACTACTCGATTACGCAGTTTACGAAGCTGAGGGCGTGTTCAGGATTGTTCGAAATTTAAGTGCAACCGATGAATCGGATTTCAATATCGAAAAGAGCGATTCGTTGGCAAAAATGCTCCTCGAAAATATAAAGTATGTAACCTGGGCTGCTACAATAATTGGTATAATAACACTTTTAGGTGCAGCTGTTGGACTAATGAATATTATGCTTGTTGCAGTTGCCGAACGAACCCGCGAAATTGGAACCCGAAAGGCTATTGGCGCAAAGGCATCCACAATAAAACAACAGTTTTTATTTGAAGCCATTACTATTACACAACTTGGTGGTATTCTGGGAATTATACTGGGAATCTTGGTTGGAAATATTGTTTCGATGTTAACCAGTAGCCCGTTCTACATCCCTTGGAATTGGATAATGGGAGGATTTGCAATTTGCTTTATTGTTGGTTTAGCCGCTGGCTACATACCTGCTGTAAAAGCCTCGAAGCTAGACCCGATAGAGGCATTGCGCTACGAATAAGTTTTTTCTCAGACGCTTAACTTTTTTACCTAAAAGTTAAGGAAAATGGCTAGCTACGTAATTAGCGATACGCATGGTTGTTTATTAACGCTTAGGCATCTTGTTGAAGATTTAATTGCTTTCAGCAAGAATGATTCCCTTTACCTTTTAGGCGATTACATTGACCGCGGCCCATTAAGCGCACAATTATTAGATTATTTAATAAGTTTAACAGAAAACGGCTACCAGATATTTCCTCTGCGAGGAAACCATGAGCAGATGTTGCTCGATTCAATGTATAGCACCTCCGCTTACTTATTATGGTTGCAAAACATGGGCAATGAAACCATTGCGAGCTATAAAAATCTTTATGGTATAAACTTTTCTTTTCCGCAAGACATACCAAAAAAACATTACACATTTCTTCGTAATCTTTCTTACTACGAAATTGTAAACCAGAAATTTTTACTTGTGCATGGTGGTATAAACTACTATGCCAAGAATCCATTAGAAGATACGAATGCGTTACTGTGGAATAGGCCTGTAGAAGTTCCAACCGGTTTTATGCCCGGCCACACAATAATTCATGGGCATACTCCTACTCCACTCAGAACAATCTTAGAAAAGTTAGAGGAAACAGAACAACGTTTAATTCCATTAGATGCGGGTTGTGTATACAAAGGTAAGATTGCTGGTTGTGGCTACCTTGCTGCACTCAATTTGGATGAAATGTCGCTTCTTTTCTGCGAAAACATCGATTTTTAGTTTATTTTTACCACATATTGCTACATTTGCCATAAACAATAAAAAAAATGGGCTGGATTTCAGCAATTGAGGATTACGAGCGTTTTCTGCGGTTGGAAAAATCGCTTTCCAAAAATTCAGTAAACGCATACATTCACGATGTAACCATACTTGCAAAATTTGCCGATGAGGTTGTGGGTAAGGAACCTGAATCGATAGACTCCAATGATATGAGCCTATTCCTTGAACACATAAAGGATAAAGGACTAAATCATCGCTCGCAGGCTCGGATTCTTTCAGGAGTGAAAGGTTTGTTTAAATATTTAATGATTGAAGAGGCGATAGATGTTGACCCTACAATGCAGATTGAAGGCCCCAAAATGACGAGAAAACTTCCTGATGTTCTTAGCGTTGAGGAGATCGATGCCATTGAAGCAACTTTTGACTTAAGCAAGCCCGAAGGGCAAAGGAATAAAGCAATAATTGAAACTTTATATAGCTGTGGATTAAGAGTTTCGGAGTTAGTTAACCTAAGAATTACCGATTTAAATTTTGAGCAAGGTTTTATAAAGGTAACAGGTAAAGGCGACAAGGAACGACTGGTTCCCATTGGTCAAAAAGCAATAAAGGAGATTAACCTATACAAACCCGACAGGAATAGTTTGTCATCAATTCAAAAAGGATCCGAGAATATTCTTTTCCTGAACCGACGAGGAAAGAAACTGACTCGAGAAATGATTTTCACCATTGTAAAAAATGCTGCTCAAAAAGCAGGGATTACGAAAAATATTAGCCCTCATACTTTACGTCATTCCTTTGCAACGCATTTAATTGAAGGCGGAGCCGATATACGAGTTGTACAGGAAATGCTGGGACATGAATCGATTCTTACAACCGAAATATACACTCACCTCGATAGGCATTTTCTAAAGGAAACGATACTTAGGTTTCACCCAAGAACGAAATAGAATTTTCTTTCGCCAAACTATTAACGAGTTAGCCGCAAGTGAACAAGCGACAGTGCGATGGACAATGAAATAGAAAATTGAACAAAACATAAAAGAAGGAAATCCCATGCAGAAAAAATCTTTAGTGGTAATTGACATTCAAAATGACATTACCAAAAACTATAAAGAAATCATTGACAATGTTAATCGGGCAATAGATTGGGCAGTGGAAAATGAAATTCATGTCGTTTACATAAGGCATTATAACTTATCTGACGGCACAAGGACTTTCAAACCTAATACTCGTGGGTCTGAATTAGTTTCGGACATGAAATTGGTTTCCAAAAACATTTTTGAAAAATCCAAAGGCAACGCATTGACCAGCGAAGATTTTGCTGACTTTATCAAGAAAAATGAAATAAGCGAATTTTACATTACAGGAGCAGACGCCACTGCCTGCGTGAAATCAACCGTATTTAATATGTGCAAGGAAAACTACAAAGTTACAGTCTTATCAGATTGTATTACGAGTTATGATAAAAGGAAAATTGACGAAATGCTGAATTATTACAAAAAAAATGGCAGTAAAATAATTAATTTGAATGACTTGGTAGATTCTAAATAACGTGAGTTCGATGTAAGAAAATACATTTTTTCGATTGCTGCCATAGCCCAATC
>CAZLXF010000081.1:0-12756 GCA_964563065.1 uncultured Rikenellaceae bacterium
ATGGAAAACAACCCCAAACCGTGGATATTGAAATAATAACCTTCGCATCATCGCACTAGCGCACCATCGCACTAGCGCACCATCGCACTAGCGCACCATCGCACTAGCGCACCATCTCACCTGCGCATCATCTCACATGCGCCCCTTCGCATCATCGCACCCGCGCATCACCGCATCATCATAAGGTCTCCCTGCGCCCCATCGCTTCACTGCTCCTGCACTCCGCTGGTTTTTTTGTTTTATTTGGTAACCATGCTCTTCAGCAATTAATCACCAAGTCTCACAAAACAATCGGCAACAGAAATCAATTCTTCGCCATCGGCAAGAACAACTGTATGGCCGTTTTCAATTAACGAGTCGAATAATTTTATAATATTTTCAACGTTTTGTGGATCGAGCCCATGGGTTGGCGAATCGAAAAATATTATCGCTTTCTTGCTCTTTAAATTTGCCAAATTTTCGGCCAACGAAAGCCTGCGTCGCTCGCCACTCGAAAGGGTAGAGGTTTCCTGCCCCAAACACAAGTAACCCAACCCAACTTTCTGCAACCATAGAATTAAATTCCTACTTTTTTCTGAAAGAAATTTTTGGCTTGCCATAAAATCAACCGTTGAGCTTAGCCATTCGTTAATGTTCTTTCCGTTAAAAGAAAATTGTAGATATTCATCTTTGTACCTCTTCCCATTGCAATCAGGACAGATTTCCTTTACATTAGGTAAAAAATCGAGCGAAGTTGTAATGTAACCCAAGCCCTTACACTTTGGGCACTGCGATTTTTTCGAGTTGTAGCTGAAATCGGCTTCGCCAACTTTCCTTTCCTTCGCCTCGGAAGTTTGTGAGAAAACTTTTTTAAGATCGTTGATTAATCCGGTGCGTGTTGCAATGGAACTTTGTCCGCCACTCTGGCTTAGCACATAATTTGCCAGAATTGTTGTGTAACCATCAATATTCTTGGCAATTTTCACAAATTCTTCCAACTTTCGGGTTTTCCCGCTACCAATAGGACCTGTTATTAGATTTAACCTTTGCGGGAATATTTTATCATTCTCAACTGAAAATAGCGGTAAAAGGCTGTTTGTTTCCTTTTGCATACGTTTTATTTCAGCTTTACGATTGATGATTTTTGCAGTTAAGGGAGATTTTTTGTCATCAATTTCGGCAACCGAAATATTTGCTACAATTTTCCCCCCATCGGTTCCGGCTCCCGGACCAAGTTCAATAATTCTGTCTGCTGCAAGAATTAAATCTGATTGATGATCGCTGAAAAGAATTGTGTTTCCTCTCTCCTTTGCTTTTAGTAAAGCATTAACCAAATGCTTTCTCCCCTTTTCATCCATTCCGGATGATGGTTCATCGAGAATCAGGCACATTCCCCTTTGCTGCGAGGAAAGAATACTTCCGAGGCGAATCCACTTTATCTCTCCGGTTGAGAGCCAGGCTGCGGGTCGTCCCAATGGAAGGTAGCCCAACCCTGCATTGGAGACGAATTCTAATTTTTCTTTCAGCTGATGCAGTAATGCACTTGAAACGTTTAAAAAATCGGGATGTGAAAATGAGTTCAAAAATTCATCAATTGTCATCAACAAAGTTTCGCCAATATGCCTTCCTGCAAAAGTGAATTTAAGCATTTCGCTATTCAACCGGAATCCGTTACAACTTTTACACGGCGAGTCGTTTAGCAATTCGAGCGCGTTCTTCCCTCTTGTCGACGGGTAATGCATTCGGTACTCCTGCTCAATTAGATTGTAAAGTCCATCCCATGCTTCGGAGAATGTATGAACGCCCTCATTATTCTTTCGCTTGAACTCCCAGTTCGCCTCGTACTTCTCTGCGGAAGTTCCCCACAGTATTTTTTCTTTTTCGCCGCTACTTAACTCAAACCAGGGTTTGTTTAGATCAATTCCCTGAGCATTTGCCATTGCTAGAAGAATCCAACGGTACTTATTTTTCTCCTCGGTAAAATATGTAACCGTTTTATGGTTTGAAAGTGCGCCTTGAAGCAGCGGCAACTTTTCGTTCGCAATAATCCTGTTAACATCGCACTTTTTTACAAATCCGGTTCCTTCGCACGATTTGCAGATTGAGTATTCGTTGGCAAACGAAAAATCGGCTGCCGTTACAGGTTTATTGTCAGGATTTTCAGCAAAACGAGCAAAAAGTAACCTGAGCAAATCGTAAATACCACTTATCGAGGCAACAGTCGATTGAATATCCGGACGATGCGAATCGGCTTCAACCGCAACGGTGGGCATCATGCTTACAACATTTTCAATTTGTCCGGCCACCTGAAGTTTAATTTGCAATCGTCGGAAACCCGATAAGTTCTCGGTAAAAAGTCGCTGACCCTCAGCATGAAGCGTGCCCATAAGTAGCGAAGTTTTTCCGCTTCCCGAAACGCCAGTAAAAGCAACCATTCCTCCCGATGGAATTTGCAAATCGAAATGTTGCAAATTGTTTGTTGATATATTCTGCAGATTAATGGAAGGTTTGCTTACAGAAACTTCTCTCTTTCCTGTTTTTTCAGCTTGGTTTAATGCTTTTGTTGTTGCTGATTTATGATTTTTGAAGAAATCGTAAGTTGTTCCGCAGAATAAACATTTTCCTCCGGCATCACCACCTTCTGGTCCCAGATCAACAATCCAATCGGCTTGATTGATAATTTGCTGATCGTGCTCAACTACAACAACCGTATGTCCCTTTTTGGTAAATTCATGCAAGGCGTCAATTAGCAAGCCTACATCAGCGGCGTGCAGTCCGGTTGTTGGTTCGTCGAGAACAAATAGTGCCTTTTCGGTTGGTTGCTTGTGCAACGAAGTTGCAAGTTTTATTCGTTGCGCTTCTCCGCCCGAAAGCGTTGTGGACGATTGTCCAAGGTGAAGATAACCCAAACCCAGCTTTTGCATCGCATTTAGGTACGGGAGAATTGTTGGCGAATTTTCGAAAAACAGCAATGCTTCGTTTACGCTCTGCTGTAGTATTTCGTGGATACTTTTTCCGTTAAACTTAACGGATAGAATTTCACTTTTATAGCGCGATCCGTTACACGTTGGGCAAGGCTGAACAATATCCTCGAAAATATGCATTCCAATTTTTAGAACTCCCGTTCCTGAGCACGATTCGCACTGTCCCTGTTTACTATTGAACGAGAAGTAGCTGGCGTTAAAACCAAGTTTCTTGGCATCAACTGTTTGCGCAAAAAGTTTCCGTAGTTCATCGAAAAGTCCGGTGTAAGTTGCCGGATTACTCCTTGAGGTTCGACCAATGGGTTTCTGGTCAACAAAAAATATCTGCCTAAATGCATTGGAATTAAGTAGTCCGTGGTTAACAAGCGTACTTTTCCCGGCTCCCGATACTCCTGTAATTACGTTTAGTAACCCACGTGAAAACCGGAATGTTTGATTTAAAATATTATGACATTTAGATATGTGAATATCAAAATATATTAAGTTGCTTTCTTGGCCTTTTAAGCCATCTTTTTTGATGCTAAACTCGGAGCTAAGCATTTTCCCCGTTTTGCTTTCATTTGGTGAAAATTTGGCCAAATTTTCGGGTGTTCCAGTGTACACAACTTTGCCACCCTGCAAACCGGCACCGGGACCAAGCTCAACCAAATGCTGAGCAGCACGAATAATTTGCTCGTTGTGTTCAACCACAACAACCGTATTTCCATTTTCAACCAGTGTGTACATTGTGTCGATAAGGAAGTGAACATCGCGTGGATGCAAACCAATGGATGGTTCGTCGAAAAGAAATAGAACTCCTGTAAGTCCGCTGCTGTTCAGCTGCGAAAGTCGCATTCTTCGCAGTTCGCCCTGCGAAAGAGTTTCGCTCAGCCGGTTGGCTGAAATATGACCAACGCTTAGCTTGCAAAGCTGCTTAAGTTGATTTTTAATTGCTTCAACCAACTTTTTTTCGCCAATCGGCTTGCATGAAATTTCTTCAAAATTTTTTAGCAAATCGGAAAAATGGAGCTGCTCGTAGTAAATAAAATTTTTTCCGTGCCAAGTAACGTTTTGCGAATCCTGATTTAATCGGCTCCCATTGCAAACCGGACAATCACGCGAGGAGAGGAATCGTAGAATATTATCGTTGCGGTCGCGCAACAAAATTTCTTCCATAACTGGAATAATTCCACGGTAGAAAGCCTCGTCGCGAGGCCGAGCAGTCATTCCTGTCCACCTCATTCGCGACTCGAGCGAATGTTTTCCGTACAGAACCTTTACCTTGTTCGATCCGTATAGAATCACATCTTTTTGATGATCGGTAAGCTGGTTCCAGGGAGTATCAACCGAAAAACCTTCAGCTCTACAAACCTTATCGAGTTCGCTGATGGTTACCTGCGAGTAAATGGTGTAACCGTTGGGCAGCGTAATTACCAGCGCTCCTTCGCGAAGCGATTTTTCGGGATCGGCTATCAGCTTTGAAATATCAACATACTCTTCAATGCCAAGGCCTTTGCAATGTTCGCACCAACCTTTTTCGGAGTTGAAGGAGAACTGGTTCCGGTTTAGTGCTAATCCCTGATCGTTGTATCGTGAGAAAAGTTGCCGCAGAAGCGGCGAAATTTCGCTAAATGTTCCCGCTGTCGATCGGCGGTTTGCCTGAACGTGGGTTTGTCCAATGCTAATTACCGGAAGCAGCCCATCGATGCTGGTTACCTTTGCCGGACGAATTTTCCCCAAACGGGAGCGAGTGTAGGCTGAAAAAGTTTCAAAGTACATCCGTTGTCCCTCGCGCTGAAGAATATCGCTAACCAGGCTGCTTTTTCCACTCCCCGACAGGCCGGTTACAACCGTAAATTGGTTGTGTGGAATGTTTAAATCAATTGATTTTAAATTATTCTCAGCGGCTCCTCTGACTAAGATTTGGGGCATTTTAAAAAACTGTTTAAATTTTGTTCATTAATAATCCTTTAATTATTGCCGCGGGCTTTAGCCCGTAGGCAAAATGAAAGATAAAGGTTGGGCTTCAGCCCAATATACGATATAATATTTTTGGCTAAAGCCATTGTTTTGTAATCATTTCTTTCGCGGGCTAAAGCCTGCGGCAAGTGGAAACCAATATGTTAATAAAAATTTTAACAGTTTCTTACAATAATTTGAACTTAATGTAAAAAGGTTGCCTAAAGAATTTCAGACAACCTTTATTTGCAATAAAAAATTGAATTTTAATTACTATACGTTTGGCATCTGATACAGGAATCGTTTAATACTCCGTTTTGGAGTTTTTTCGAATTCTTCGGGGTAAAGTTTTATCTTAACAATTTGACAATACGAAGGAAGTGAATTGTTTACATTAGTTCGATTTTCTTCCATTTTTTTTTCGAGCGACGAGTTTTGAACTCCATCCTTATCTGCTGAATCAAAATCGGGGAAAACAAGGGCAATCAGCTTTCCATCCTGCTCAATAACCAACGATTCCTGAACGTATGGTAAATTGTTGATTTGTGCTTCAATCTCCTCTGGGTAAATATTTTGGCCGTTGGGGCCAAGAAGCATATTCTTACTTCTACCCTTAATGAACAAATACCCATCATTATCAATTATTCCCAGGTCGCCGGTGTGAAGCCAACCCTCTGGGTCGATTGCCTGACGGGTTGCTTCCTCGTTTTTGTAGTAACCCAACATTACGTTATCACCCTTTACAAGAATTTCTCCAACAATATTTTGTGGGTCTTCCGAATCGATTTTAACCTCCATGTTAACAACAGCTTTCCCCGCAGAATATAGCCTAGTGTTTTCCCACGAATCGTAGGTAATAATTGGTCCGCACTCGGTCATTCCGTAACCAACGGTGTACTTAAAACCAATATCGCGAAGGAACGCTTCAACCTCGGGGTTAAGCGCGGCACCACCAATAATTACTTCAATAAAGTTTCCACCAAAGGTGGAGGAGAGCTTCTTGTTTATTTCATTCTTTATGCGACGATCGATAATTGGAACGCGAAGCAGCAACTTGAGTGAAGGTCGTTTAAGAGCCTCCAGTATGTTTTTCTTGTAAATTTTTTCGATAATCAGCGGAACTGCAAGCACTACCCGTGGCTTAATCTCATCGAAAGCTTCGAGAATAATTTTTGGTGATGGGTTTCGGGTTAAGAAATGAACGTGGCAACCACGTGTTACCTGAAACAGAAACTCGAATGCAGCACCGTATGCGTGAGCCAAAGGAAGAATGGAAACTTGCTTATCGCCCGGATTCAACGGAATTACACCCTGAGCAAAATACATGTTGCTCCACATGCTTCGGTACGGCAGCATAACTCCCTTGGAAAATCCGGTTGTACCACTTGTGTAGTTTATTATACAAACATCCTCAGGATTTGTGTCCTTAAAGTACGAAATGTTGCTGGCCGAAAAACCTTTAGGATACTTCTCGGCAAAAAACGCATCAACCTTTTTTCGTATATCCTTAACTGAAAACGGTGTGTTCTCGTGAAGTATAGAAAAATCGGTGAGGGAAATTATGCATTTTACTCCCCGCATTTGAGCCTCGTCGAGATTTTCCCAAATGGGCTCTCCCGTAAACAGAACGGTTGAGTCGGAATGATTTACAATATGGTGAACATTGTCGGGTTTAAAATCGGGAAGAATGGGAACCAGAACCGCACCATAGGTTATTGTTGCCAGGTAGGCAACAGCCCAGTTCGAAGAGTTTCGGCCAATTAATGCAATTTTATCGCCTGGTACAATTCCTGTTTTTTGAAAAATTATATGAATTTTATCAATTTTTCGTGCTACATCGCTATAGCTAAGGGTGGAACCTTTATAGTCGGTAAATGCTGGGAAATCCCAGTTTTGTTTCACACTCCCCTCAATTAATGAGATAAAACTTTTATTCATATCGCTGGTAGTTAGGTAGATATAAATGCAAAAATAAAGGCGTAAACAGCAAAAATAGAAAAAAGAAGTTGTTTTGAAAAAATTAACTCGATGTTTAAGCTCTAGCTTATATTTCTTTTCATTAGTGTCCGTTTAAATTTGTTGATTGAGAATTTTTGAACAATTGATTTCTCGCTTCGCTCGAAATGACAGGTTGTTACGTTTTAGAGGGGTAGGGTTGGTGGCGGCGAAGCCGCCACCAACCCTACCCCTCCTTTGACCTTCTGAACGTATTGTCATTTCGAGCGAAGCGAGAAATCTTTTTTAAAGTTTTTTTGGAAATTAGTGATTTCTTTTGTAAAATTTATTGGCAAGCAAAGCAGCAAGAATACCTATAACAAGTCCAACTATATTGGAGGTTATATCTAACGGATTAAACGTTCGTCCCGAAACCAACAGTTGCATAAACTCGGTTCCAACAGCCAATAGAAGAGAAATACCCAGTAAAATAAATCCGGTTTTACTCCACAAACGATTCTTTGAAGCCAGAAAAACCAGAATGGGAAGCACCATAAAAGCTAGGGCGTGGAGTAAATAATCAATACGAAACTCCTTCTCGAAAATTGTTACATCCTGTAATCCGCCCTTAGGATTTATGGTAATCAAAACAAGCGTACTAACGTAAACCCAGAAAAGTGTAAAGAAAATGATATTGATTCTTCGGATCATGTTACAAATATAGCAGCAAATTTTGCAAAAATTTTATGTAGAATATTTTACCTTTGCAATCCCAATATTTTTTCAGAAAGTATGAGTTTGCCCGATAAACGTATAGTCGATTTCATTAACAAGCACCACGTTCTCACGCTGGCAACATGTTTCGAGGAGGAACCATATTGTGCCAACTGTTTCTACGTTTATTTGGAGGACGATAACAGCTTGGTTTTTACCTCCGACTACGAAACTAAGCACATTAAGCAGGCAAGTCACAATATTTACGTTGCTGGTAGCATTGTTCTCGAAACCAACATTATTGGGAAAATTCAAGGTGTACAGTTTCAGGGCATAATCAGCAGGCCTGAGGACGATTTGTACGAAAAGGCCAGGAGCGCTTACCTTAAGCGTTTCCCAATTGCCATGCTTATGAAAACTACGCTGTGGGTTGTCGACCTTACGTTCCTTAAGTTTACCGACAACAGGCTTGGTTTTGGGAAGAAACTCATTTGGGAGCAGGAGCTAATTACCTCCACTTTTCTAAATTCTAAACCCGAAGAATGATCCTGGTAACCGGCGGTACAGGACTAGTGGGTTCGCATCTTCTTGTTGAACTTGCCTCGCAAGGCATGAGGGTGAAGGCTCTTCGGCGAAGTACCAGCGACACCTCGGTTGTACCCAAACTCTTTTCGCACTACGATGTAAACCTGCAAAACTTAAAGTTTATTGAATGGGTTGAAGGAGACGTAGATGATTACCATTTGCTTGAAAATTTGCTTGAAAATGTAACAACCGTTTACCATTGCGCTGCAATAGTTTCGTTCCGTAGCTCCGATTTTCAACGTATGCTTTCGGTTAACGTTCAGGGAACCGCCAATTTGGTTGATGCATGCGTTGATGCCGGGGTAAAAGAGTTGTGTTTTGTGAGCTCGGTTGCGGCTCTTGGCTCGCCAGCAAGCAATGGAATAATTGATGAATCATCACTTTGGGGTAAAAGTAAAGGGAAATCCGGTTACGCTATCAGTAAGTTCCAGTCGGAAATGGAGGTGAGGAGAGGGATTGAAATGGGACTCAATGCAACAATTGTAAACCCAACCGTTATTATTGGACCAGGTAGATGGAACTCGGGTAGCGGATTAATTTTTGGAACCATAAAACGTGGATTCCCATTTTACACCACAGGTGTAACAGGTTATGTTGATGCAAGGGATGTTGCGCAAGCAATGATTTCTGCGGTTGAGAAGAAGCAGTGGGGACAACGATTTGTTTTGAATGGCCAAAACCTGTCGCATCAGGAAGTGTTCAGCGAAATTGCCCAAACAATGGGCAAAAAACTTCCTTCCATAAAAGTTACGCCATTTATGAGTAGTATTGCCTGGCGTTTTGCAGCTTTTGCTTCAATCTTCAGCAGGAAGGCGCCTGTACTAACTCGCGAAACGGCTCGAAGTGGGCACAGTAAAACATACTACTCGGCCAAACTTGCTGAGGAAGTATTGGGAATTCAGTTCCGTAA
Organism: uncultured Rikenellaceae bacterium; assembly: GCA_964563065.1. Lineage (GTDB taxonomy): Bacteria > Bacteroidota > Bacteroidia > Bacteroidales > Tenuifilaceae > DAOSWM01. The sequence goes on from CAZLXF010000081.1 coordinate 9,046, forward strand.
AATTTCAGAAGCTATTGAAAATACAGTAAGTGCTGGAAGGCTATAGTAGTTACTCCTGCTTTTTTGCCAACGCCCAGCCAATAAAACCTACTCCTGCAAGCACAAAAGGAATGCTTAGTATTTGCCCCATATTTATCAACATTCCAACTTCGAAGTTAACCTGAGGCTCCTTAACAAACTCAATTAAAAATCTTGTTCCAAAAACAAGCACAAGGAACAACCCAAAAAGTAAACCGGGTTTAGGTTTCCCGTTGCTTTGCTTATAAATAAGGTAAAGAATTGCAAAAACTAGCAGGTATGCAAGCGCCTCATAAATTTGTGTTGGATGCTTGGGTACAGTTTGCCCATCCTGCAGAAAAATAAAACCCCAGCGTTTTGTGGTGGCAACACCATAAATTTCTGAGTTCATCAGGTTTCCTAATCGAACCAGCGAACCACCAAGCGCTGCGGGAACCATAAACCGGTCGAGCACATGAATCATAGGTTTTTTAACCTTTCGGCTAAATAGGTACATTCCAATTACACCACCAATTGCTGCACCATGACTGGCAAGCCCGCCCTTCCAAATCATAATAATTTCCCAAGGGTTCGACAGGTAGTATGCGGGTTCGTAGAAAAGGCAATGACCAATCCTTGCCCCCAGAACAATTCCAACGGCAGAATAAACTGTTAGCGTATCGAGGTACCCTTCGGGTAAATTTTCTTTCTTTACAAAACGGTCGAATACTAGGTAGCCCAAGTAGAAAGCCAATGCCCAAAGCACTCCATAGTAACGCACTGCAATGGGGCCAATCCTAAAAATTTCGGGATTTAAATCCCAGGTTATGTATGATAGTATCATAAGTACAGATTTTCTTCAATAAAAAAGGAGAACAAATATTATGTTGTAAAGTTAAAAATAAAATAGAGAACCTTTTTGTTCGTGCTGCTTGTTTCTACTTTAAATGAATGTTAACAATAAACCAACACTTTAAATGGTAAATAGAATTTTGTACTTTTACACCTTGTTGAAAATTTAAAATATTGAAGTTATGTTTTCAGGAATTGTTGAAGAACCCGCAAAAGTTGTTAAGCTTGAGAAGGATCAGGAGAACCTTCACATTACTCTTACATGCTCATTTGCAAAGGATTTGAAAATAGACCAGAGCGTTTCGCACAATGGAGTTTGCCTAACGGTTGTTAAGCAGGAAGCCGACACATACACTGTTACAGCCATAAAGGAAACTCTGGAAAAATCGAACTTGGGATTACTCAAGGAGGGCGACAAGGTTAACCTTGAGCGTAGCATGAAGATAGACGCCATGCTCGATGGCCATTTAGTTCAGGGACATGTTGACCAAACTGCAACCTGCACAAAGGTTGAAGAGGCCGATGGTAGCTGGTACTTCACTTTCGAGTACGATCCCTCAAAGGGAAATATTACCGTTGAAAAGGGTTCAATTTCGGTGAACGGCGTTAGCCTAACCGTTGTGAATTCAAAAGAAAAATCGTTTCAGGTTGCCATTATCCCGTATACATACGAAATTACCAACTTCCACGAATTTAAACCAGGAACGGTTGTAAACCTCGAGTTCGATGTGGTTGGGAAGTACATTTCCAAACTTCTTAAACAGTACATTGAGGGTGGAATGATTGACAGGCTTTTAAAGTAGAGAAATGAAGATTTCTTCTCCAAAACAAATGTCGATAGCCATTTCTGTTATTGCTGGTGCAGTATCGGGAGTGGCTCTACTTTTTTTTTCAAGCCTTAGCCCTGAAAGTATTTACTTGGTTTCAGTGGCAGTTGTTCTGTTGGTTTTTATAGTTGTATACATTGTTGTACAGTACTTGCTTAACGCATTCATTTTCGAAAAGATAAACCCAATATATAAAACCATTCACAACATAACAATCCCCGAATCGCAGCTTCGAAAGGAGATAGAAGAGAAGGATTTAATTAACGAAGTTAATAGGGAAGTGCTATTATGGGCCGACACAAAAAGCAAGGAAATTGATAAGTTGAAGGAGCTGGAAAACTACAGGAAAGAATTTTTGGGGAATGTTTCACATGAGCTTAAAACACCAATCTTCAATATTCAGGGTTACGTATTAACTCTGCTCGATGGAGGTCTCGAGGATCCATCCATTAATCGTAAATACCTCGAACGCACCGAAAAAAGTATTAATAGGCTGATTACCATTGTCGCCGATCTCGAATCCATTTCGAAGTTGGAGTCGAAAGTTCTTAAGTTGGACTTGGAACGTTTTAACATTTTACTTCTTGTTGAAGAAGTTTTCGATGCACAGGAAGTAAGAGCCAAGGAGAGAGGAATTAAGCTGGCATACGACAAAAAGTATGAAAAGCCCATTTGGGTTATTGCCGACAGAAAACGAATAAGCCAAGCGCTTACAAACCTGATTGTTAACTCAATTAACTATGGAAAGGTTGGTGGGCAAACAACCGTATCGCTGGCTGACATGTTCGAAAATATAATGGTTGAGGTAAACGACGACGGAATTGGAATCGACAAGAAGGATCTTCCCCGTATCTTCGAACGTTTCTATCGGGTCGACAAGAGTCGCTCGCGCGAACAGGGAGGAACCGGCTTAGGCTTGGCGATAGTGAAACATATTGTTGAAGCGCATAACCAACGCATAAACGTTAGGAGTAGTTTAAACGAGGGAACCTCGTTTGTTTTTACGCTAAAAAAGGCTACTGCAGAGAAGTAGCAATTCTACTTTTTACCCGAGCTAAAGGGTTCCCAGTTCTTGGCCAATCCCCCAATTCCCGTTTCACGGTAGGCAACCTGAATATCGCGGCCCGTTTCGGCCATGGTTTTCACAGCCCGGTCGAAGGAAATTTTATGGCCACCATCCGATGAAAGTGCGTAAACTGCACACGAGTATGCTTTTGATGCGGCAATGGCATTGCGTTCAATGCAGGGAATTTGAACAAAACCCAACACAGGATCGCATGTTAATCCTAGGTTGTGCTCCATGCCCATCTCTGCGGCGTACTCAATTTGGTTGGGCGAACCGCCCAAAATTTGAGCCATTGCTGCCGATGCCATTGCGCAGGCAGTTCCAATTTCACCCTGACAGCCAACTTCGGCTCCCGAAATTGAAGCGTTGGTTTTAACTAAATTTCCTATAAGTCCAGCCGTTGCCAATCCCCGTAGAATTTTGGATTCGTTTAAATGCTCGTCGCGGTTTAGGTAGAAAAGAACTGCCGGCAAAACTCCCGACGAGCCGCAGGTTGGAGCGGTTACAATGCGTCCACCGGCTGCATTTTCCTCCGAAACAGCCAGAGCAAAAGCAAATAGCAGCCCAATATTCTTAATGGTTCCATGCGAGTTCAGCGCCTTTGTGTAGTGCGACGATGCCCTTCGTGCAAGTTTTATTGGGCCAGGAAGAACTCCTTCATTATCAATACCTCGCTGAATTGTATCGCGCATGGTATGCCAAACATCGTGGAGGAAACTCCAAACTTCTTTGCCCTCGTTGTCTTCAACAAACTCCCATAACGTTTTTCCTTCGCTTTTGCACCATTTCAAGATGTCAGACATTTTGTTGTGGCTATATATTTTCTTGCTGTTTAAAATTCCCGAATCGTCAAGCAAATCGCCGCCACCAACGCTGTATACTGTCCACGATTCAATTACATTTTGGTTATCGCTATCGAAAGCCTCAAAAATCATCCCGTTGGGATGAAGTGGTAAACTTTCATCGGGT
>CAZLXF010000082.1:0-6376 GCA_964563065.1 uncultured Rikenellaceae bacterium
GAGTACAAAAGTTCAAAGGGAAGTACGTTGAACCATTTCTACGAGAAACTTTTGCTGCTAATAGATTTGCTTAACACTAACACCGCCAAACGAATTGCACAGCAACGCCACGCATACATGCAGCAGTTTGTGGAACAGTTTTTGGATGAGTGGAATATGAGTGATGCGGAACGCTGATTACGCAGATCTAGCAGATAATCGCAGAAAAAAAAGTTTGTATATAGCAAATTAAAGATGTCGAACGAAGTGAACCATCTTTTCAAAAATCAATTGTTCAAAAATTCTCAGTCAACAAATTTAAACAGATACTAATGATTTTTAAAAGTATAAATTTTTAATAGTTTTATCAGCGTAAATCAGTCAGATCTGCGTCATCTGCGTTCAAAAATATATTTCAATATGCGCAAAGTAGCCATTATCGACCTCGGTACCAACACCTTCAACCTGCTTATTGCTTCGGTTAATGGTGATAAAACCTACCAAATTCTTCACAGCGGGAAGTTGCCCGTTAAGCTGGGTGAGGGAGGAATTAATCAGAAAATTATTGCTCCTGCAGCTTACCAGCGTGGACTGAATGCTATTGGGGAACATTTTCGTACCATTTTGCTCCATGGAGCAACCGATGTTTTTGCATTCGCCACTTCTGCCACCCGTAATGCCGCAAATGGACAGGATTTTGTGAACGATATAAAAAATCTTTTTGGCGTGGAGGTTAAGGTTATCCAGGGCGACGAGGAGGCTGAACTCATTTATTACGGTGTTCGTCAGGCTGTGAGTTTAAACTCAGAGAATGCAATAATAATCGATATTGGCGGAGGAAGCAACGAAATTATCATTGGGAACGGAGAGAATTACCACTGGAAACGAAGCTACGATTTAGGCATTTCACGTTTGCTGCAAATGTTCAACCCTTCCGATCCTATTACGCTTGCTGAAGTTGAAACGATTGAAGAATATGTTGGTAAGGAACTTGCTGATTTAGAGGAGCCCATGAAGAAGTTTTCTCCCAAATTAATTGTTGGGAGTTCAGGTTCTTTCGATACGTACCGAAGCATTCTAACCAGCGAGAAAGTAATTTCGCCAAACGGCAACCCAAGCGTTGAAATTCCCATTGACGAATACTTAAAGCTGCATAAAAGGCTAGTTAGCACAACAAAGGAGCAACGAAATGCAATTCCCGGCATGGATCCCATGCGGGTTGATATGATTGTGCTGGCTACAATTTTCACAAACTTCCTTATTAAAAAGTTCGGGATTGACAGAATGATACAGTCGGCCTACGCTCTGAAAGAGGGGGCTGTTTGGAAAATGATCAACTCGAAGTAAAACTTACAAGAAAGGTACTGGCTCGACTTACCGCATTTCAACTCGTTGCGAGTTGTATTTGCTTTTTTATAGTTATCTTAGCATCAGAAATTTTTAAAAGCATTTTATATGTCAAAAATTCTTGTAATCGACGACGAACGTGCCATACGCAACACGCTGAAAGAAATACTTGAATACGAAAACCACGAGGTTGATTTGGCCGAGGATGGCCCTACTGGTATTGAAGTTTTTCAGAAGGGAAACTACGAGGCGGTTCTTTGCGATATAAAAATGCCACAAATGGATGGAATTGAGGTGCTTGAAAAGTTACAAGAAATTTCAGCAGAAACTCCCGTTATTATGATTTCCGGACACGGAAATATTGATACTGCCGTTGATGCCATTAAAAAGGGAGCTTTCGATTTTATTGAGAAACCGCTCGATTTAAACCGTATTCTCATTACTATTCGCAACGCTACCGACAAAACGGTGCTGATTAAGGAAACTAAATCGCTGAAACGTAAAGTGAATAAAACCTACGATATTGTTGGAGAATCGGAAGCAATTCAGCGAGTTAAGGATGTAATCGACAGGGTTGCGCCTACCGAGGCGCGCGTTCTAATAACAGGTTCAAATGGAACCGGAAAAGAGTTGGTTGCCCGCTGGTTACACGAGAAGAGCAACCGTGCCGAAATGCCATTTGTTGAGGTGAACTGTGCCGCAATTCCTTCGGAATTAATTGAAAGTGAATTGTTTGGACATGAAAAGGGCGCATTCACATCTGCCATTAAACAGCGAAAAGGGAAATTCGAGCAGGCCGATGGCGGAACTTTGTTCATGGATGAAATTGGCGACATGAGCCTTAGCGCTCAGGCAAAGGTGCTTCGTGCGCTGCAGGAGAATAAGGTTAGTAGGGTGGGAAGCGATAAGGATATAAACGTGAACGTACGAATTATTGCCGCCACTAATAAAAATCGTCAGAAAGAGATTGAAGCCGGAAACTTCCGCGAGGACCTTTACCACCGTTTAAGCGTTATTATTATTCAGGTTCCTGCTCTTAGCGAGCGATTGGAGGATATTCCATTGCTTGCCCGCCACTTTATTGAACTGGTTTGCGAGGAGTACGGAATGCCGGTAAAAACCATAACCGACGATGCTATTGAGGAACTGAAAAGTAATAGTTGGACCGGAAACATAAGGGAATTCAGGAACGTTATTGAGCGCCTAATTATTCTTTGCGACAAAGAAATTACCCAGAACGATGTTAAAGCATTCGTTCAGCCAGTGTTTAAATAGAAATAGTAATTGAATTAGTTTTTGAAAAAGAAGCACGCCGATGATTCGGTGAGTTTATCTTCGGAGTGTTCCTCCAACAATTTCAAGTCGATTTGATCAATAAAAATATCGCTTAGCTTAATGAAAGGCGAAAGCGAAATATCACTCTTTTTAACAGGGAAGTAAATTACCTCCTGATAAAAAAAGTGGGGATTTGAAGTCATGTAAATGTCTCCCACCAAGTAAAGTATATTTTTTGTATTTCGCATCATGGCATTGCGCACACCAAATTTTAATACAATATAGCAACTTTTTTTGCTTTTACGCAACTGTTAAACAGCTAATTTTCGATGATTTAAGTCAATGATTGGTTGGGAAAAGGCAGTAATTGTATTTATGCATCAGAAAATCAGTATAATAGAAGAATTCGAGGAGGAAGGAAAATATCTATTATAAAGCTTTTTTTAACAAAAAAACTCTGGTTTTCACCAGAGTTATATTTGGGTGGAAGACCGGGCTCGAACCGGCGACCTTCGGAACCACAATCCGACGCTCTAACCTGCTGAGCTACATCCACCATTTTGCGGGGGCAAATTTAATGTTTTTATTTAACAACACAATAATTCTGTAAAAAAAATGCTTTACCATAAATCCAATTCTTTACGCCGTTTTATTTTGCCAAATTAATTGTTGTTTTTTTAATAAATTGCGGCCTATATGCGTTTGTTCAGGCTCGAAATAAATAATACCTCGGCACTACAGGCATTTCAAATAATGCGCTATGGTGTTTTGGTTGTTATAAACATTTTTTTGGCAAAGGTTGGCCTTAGCAAGGAGCAAATTGGAGTTTACGAAACGGTTCTTTTTATATCGGGCCTCTTTACCTTTTTTTGGGTTTCGGGCCTAATTCAGTCGATGCTTCCACTGGTTGGCTCGGATTTAAAGGAAAAGTCGAATGCACTTTTTAACGTTTTCGTTGTGCTTGTTACCTTTTCTATATTTGTTGTAGTAATTGGACTCATTTTCGAGCCTTTTTTTCGAACATTCAGCACAATTAGTAATTTTCCTTACTTTAAGCTGGCTCTGCTATTCGCTGCTGTGAGTGCGCCAGGAAATCTGGCTGAATATATTTTTTTAGTTCGAGGCGAATCAAAAAAAATTGTTGTTTACGGCTTGGTTGTTTTCTTTTTGCAGCTTCTTGTGGTTGTGGCTGCCATTGTGCTAGGATTTGGAACCCTGGGTGCGGTATACGGGCTTTTGGTTCTGGCTGCTTTTAAAACCCTTTGGGTTTTTTACTTGGTTGTCAGGTATTCTACGTTAAAAATTTCTACTCCGTTCATTTTGCATTTTCTCTCGCTTGGATTGCCGCTAACCGGCAAAATGCTTGTAGGTGGCTCAGCTTCCTACATCGACGGATTAATTATTACTTCTCGCTTCGATCTGGCTTCTTTCGTAACTTTTCGTTACGGTGCACGCGATTTGCCGCTAGTTACCCTTATGGCAAATGGGCTTAGCAATTCCATGCTACCAGAATTTTCAGAAAATAATAGGTTAACGCAGTCGCTTAAGCTTCTTAAAAACAGGAGCAAAAAGCTAATGCACATACTTTTCCCTGTAACAATTGTTTCAATTCTTTTAAGTAAGCCGCTATTCCCAATTATTTTTAATCCTGAATTTGCCGAGAGTGCTAGCATTTTTATGGTGTACCTTCTTACGGTTAGCAGCAGGATTCTCTTCCCACAAACTATTGCAATTGGACTTAGGAAAACCAAAGCCTTACTTCTAATCTCAATTGTTGAGTTGAGCATAAACGTTTCACTTAGCTTGCTGCTTATAAACTATTTAGGAATAGTTGGTGTTGCCTGGGCAACCGTAATAGCATTTTTAATTGAAAAGTTGCTAATTGGTGGTTACATCTATTTTAAGAATGGAATTAAGCCATCAAGTTACATTCCTTTAAAACCTTATATGTTTTACATGTTTTTTACAGCAATTGCTTTTTCGTTTGCAATTTTATTTATGTAATTTTCTCAACTATTAAAATTTTGTATTTTTAGTAAAATGTTGAAAGTTATTGATAGAAAACAGATTGACATTCCTAGTTACAAGAAAAAACTCAAGGAATTTGAATGTACCGAGGCAGCCATGCAGCCGTGGATTCTCGATGCTGTTTCTCCGGGCTGGGGAATGCTGGCCGATAGCAAGGGGAACTACCTTATGCCTTTGCCCATTCGTTACAAGTTTCTTATTCCGTATGTAACCATGCCGGTTTTTGGTCAGCGATTCGATATTCTTGCTACAAATAAATTTGAAATATTTCCAAAAGTTATTAGAAACCTAAAAAGGGAGTTTCTACGGGGCGACATAAACTTCAATATTGAAGGATTAAAGCGCAGAAAAGTTAAACAGATGCAAACCTTTCAACTTCCTCTGGAGAAGAGTTACGCTGACCTTTTCGAGGCGATGGATGAGGGCCATAGGAAGAATATTGCGAAGGCAAAAAAAATGGTTGACGTGCAAGTTTCGCCACAGAGTTGGGGCTTACTATGCGATATGAAAAGAGATTTGCTTGACGACAAAAATGTGCGTTTTACTGAATTCGACCAAGTTTCGTATATGCGATTCGTTGAAATTGCCGTTAAGGAACAGGGAGCCAAACTATACGTTGCTAATTTTGAGGATGATATGGTTGCTTCTGCACTATTTGTTCAGGTGGGCAACCGGTTTATTATCGACTCGGCCACTTCGCCCCAGGGGCGAAAAAGTTCAGCCATGTATGCAATCGTAAACCAGTTTATTGAGGAACATGCTGCGTCCGATGCAATTCTAGATTTTGCCGGAAGTAATATTCCTTCCATTGCTGCTTTTCGTAAAGGATTTGGTGCTGTTCGTTCGGAGTATATTAATGTTCATTGGAGGTGGATTTAAAGTTGGCAGTTCCCTGTTATCAAATTCCAAAATCCAAACGCCAAAATCCAATCGCCAAATTCCAAATCCCAAATCCCAATTCTGTACCCTGCCTGTTCTGTCTGTTCTGTCTGCAGTCAGGCGAAAAGTATGTCGAACGGCTAATTCTCCTAATTTACATGAAATTCTCCTTGTGTTGAATACCAAATTCCTTTAAATTTGTTGAAAAACATTGCATGAGCACACAGGTAAAATATCTCGAGATTTTGCAGGAAATTAAATCGCACCAAAATGGTGATGTTTCTGTTAGTATGGCTCAAATGGGAATTATCTATGGAGTAAATTATGGCGTTTCAATTTCCGAGTTGAAAGAGATTGCCGAGGGTTACAAGAACGACCATGAGTTGGCTCTTATGCTTTTTAATCAAGATATTCGTGAATGTAAAGTTTTGGCAAGTTTGATTGATGACCCAAAGAAGGTTACAGGAGAACAGATGGATTTGTGGAGTCAAGGTTTTGTGAACCATGAGGTTGTTGAGCAAGTGTGCGGTAATCTTTTTTGGAAAACCGAATGTGCACTTTCTCGCAGCATTGAGTGGTGTTTAAGCAGCGATGAATTGTTGCAGAAAGCAGGAATGATTATTGCAGCACGCAGGGCTTCCGACACGGAGGTTAAGGACGCAGTTTTTGAGCCTTACATTGAAATAGTTGAAAATTTCGACGGAGAACAAATGGCACAAACAAAGGTTTCTGCCACCTACATGCTTCGCAAAATTGCTCTTCGAAACGATAATTTTAAATTAAAAGTATTATCACTTGCCAAAGGAATGGCCGAGTCAAACGATGAGAACAGGGCTTGGGTTGGCAGCAACCTTCTCTATGAGTTGGA
>CAZLXF010000082.1:6476-12586 GCA_964563065.1 uncultured Rikenellaceae bacterium
AGTCAAACGATGAGAACAGGGCTTGGGTTGGCAGCAACCTTCTCTATGAGTTGGAGGAAGTTGAGGAGTAAATAATTTCACAACAATTATTTTTCATACAATTCGATTTTTTTAAGCTAGCTTAAATATTGAATCTGTAATTCTGACAGTCCCCCCTAACTTGGTATAGGAATTGCTTAAAAAACCACAGAAACCAATTAATTAGTATTGACATGTTCAAATCGTCGAATCCTGCTCTTAGCGAGCAGATTTTTGCAAAAACCAGAACCGAAACTTCCTCGGAGGTGATGACCATAAATGGAACAATGGGTAAAACTATGCTAATGCTTGCCCTTGTTATTTTAGGGGCGGTTTACACTTGGCGCTTATTTTTTATGGGTGGGAATCCAACTGTTTGGATGATGGTTGGCGGAATTGGAGGTCTTGTTACCGCTTTAATTACAATTTTTTCTCCCAAATCGTCACCAATTACTGCACCTATTTATGCAATTCTCGAAGGTCTTCTGCTGGGCGGTCTTTCTGCCTTTATGGCAGCACAGTACACTGGAAATATTGTGATTCAGGCTGTGGGACTTACTTTCTCAACTTTTTTTCTTATGCTCTTTCTTTACCGTAGCGGAGTAATTAAAGTAACTGAAAAATTTAGATTGGGTGTTTTCGCTGCAACAGGTGCAATTGCACTAATGTATTTGGTTTCATTTGTTGCTGGCTTTTTTGGCGCTAACCTTGGTTTTATCCACGATGGTGGAACCGTGAGTATTGTTATAAGTTTAATTATTGTTGGAGTTGCCGCACTTAACCTTGCCCTCGATTTCGATTTTATTGAACGTGGCGTTGCCATGGGCTCACCAAAGTATATGGAGTGGTACGGTGCCTTCGGATTAATGGTAACGCTTATTTGGCTTTACATCGAGTTTTTGCGTTTGCTTTCGAAATTCTCAAGACGAAGTTAGTTGCAACATATAAGTAAAAAAGCCGAGTTAACTCGGCTTTTTTACTTATAGTTCTAATGACATTTGTGACGGTGTTCCATGCTCAAGGGTTGGTTTCTCCTCAACATTCGAAGGCAAATCCTCTTCGCTTGGTTCATCGCTGTTATTCTGCGATGGCTTTTCTTTCTGGAGAGGTTCAGTAAATTCAACCTTTTTTACCTGATATGTTGAAACCCTTTTCCCTTTAGCCTTAAAACCTTTAACTGCAATAAACTCTTCAACGTCAATGTTTTCTGGTTCGCGGTTTGAGTGTTTCCCACCATAGAAAACTTGAAGGCAAGGGAATTCATCAGTATTTAATTCAATAAGGTAAGATTTCCCTCCGTTCGAAATAAAACTTTGATGTTTTTCCGAAGGTTCAATAATAAACCGTTTTATGTAATGTAATCCCTGTTCGCCATCAAAGTAGGAGGCTGAGAATACCTTCTCAGGAATGAATTTCTCTAATCGCAAAATGTTGTCGGCGAAGTGAGTGGAAGGGTCAAATCCTGTAAGATAGAATTCCCCGTCCTTATTGAAAACAAGCAACCTGTCGTTTCCTGTGAATTCGCCAAGATATTCTCCTCGGCCATCGTGGTTAAGACGGAAAACATCCCAGTCGAACCAAACTTTTAAACCACCAAGTGTGCTGCCAATATGCTCCTTAACCTGCGTTTTATGAATGGCGTAGCGAGTAAAAATATTTCCTTGCGATTGTCTTCCTTTTATAGCCAGCTGGCTAAAATCGAGTTCCATAATGAGGTTGCGAAGACGAGGACGAGGTTTGAGGAAAACTTTCAGAATTTCGGCTTCGCCGTTGGGGTTTGCGCTCATGTAAAGAATTTGTGAGCCCTCGGTTCCTTTTGTAATGTCGTACTCCTTGTCGCGTGTTATACCTGTAATTGCACAGCGTTTCATCATAATATCACCGTTACGACCGTCGCGGTAAAGAACGTTGTAAATGGTTCGGGTGTCGTTACGATTGAAAACTTTGATATGGTAAATGCTTTTTCCAAAGAACGCTTTGTCTTGAACCTTGGTTATCATGTATTTACCGCTACGTAGGAATACTATTACCTCATCAATATCGGAGCACTCGCAAACGTACTCATCCTTCTTTAGTCCGGTTCCAAAGAAACCCTCATCGCGGTTAACGTAGAGTTTCTGGTTGGCAACAACCACTTTTGTGGCTTCAATGGTATCGAAGCTACGGAGCTCGGTTTTACGTTCGCGCCCTTTTCCGTGCTTCTTCTTTATTTGCTGGTAGTAATTTATGGTGTAGGGAATAATGTTGGCCAAATGGTTTTTAACCTCTTCCATTTCCTCCTCAATGTTCTTAATGTACTCATCGGCCTTTTTAGCATCGTACTTAGAAATGCGCTTAATTTTTATTTCGGTAAGTTTGATAATGTCGTCGCGGGTAACTTCACGGCGAAGAAGCTTCTTAAAAGGGTTCAACTCCTTGTCAATAGTATCGAGCACCGATTCCCATGTTTCGCAATCCTCAATGCTAATGTAGATTCGATTTTCGATAAAAATCTTCTCAAGCGACGACATATGCCAGTTTTCGTCCAGCTCATTAAGTCGAATTTCCAACTCGCGCGTTAGCAAATGGCGGGTTCTATCAACCGAAGCACGAAGTATCTCCTTAACTCCCATAAATCGTGGCTTATTTTCAAAAATAATGCAGGAGTTTGTGGATATTGATATTTCGCAATCGGTGAATGCGTAAAGTGCATCTATTGTTCTATCGGGTGAAACATCGGGTGGAAGGTGAATTAGAATTTCAACATTTTCAGCCGTGTTATCGTCAATTTTCCGAATCTTAATTTTGCCCTTATCGTTGGCTTTAATTATTGAATCGATAAGAGATGTGGTGTTTTTCCCGAAGGGAAGATCGGTGATTGCCAGCGTTTTTTTATCAACCCGTTGAATTTTCGCCCTAACTTTTACTGCTCCGCCACGAATACCGTCGTTGTAGCGCGAGCAATCGGCAAGTCCGCCAGTTGGAAAATCGGGGTACAGCTCAAAATCTTTGTTTTTTAGGTGAGCGATTGCAGCATCAATTAGCTCATTGAAATTATGTGGAAGAATTTTGGACGCAAGTCCAACTGCAATCCCTTCAACTCCCTGCGAGAGGAGAAGCGGAAACTTAACGGGTAAAGTTACAGGTTCCTGATTTCTTCCGTCGTAGCTACCCATCCACTCAGTAGTTTTTGGGTTGAAGGCTACATCGAGCGCAAACTTTGAGAGGCGAGCCTCGATGTAACGAGGTGCTGCTGCGCTATCGCCAGTTAGAATATTTCCCCAGTTTCCCTGGCTGTCAATTAGCAAATCTTTCTGCCCCAGTTGAACCAAGGCATCGCCAATGGAAGCATCGCCGTGTGGGTGATACTGCATGGTGTAACCGATAATGTTGGCTACTTTGTTGTAACGTCCGTCGTCCAAACGCTTCATAGCATGAAGAATACGACGTTGCACAGGCTTCAGTCCGTCATCGAGATGCGGAACGGCGCGTTCAAGAATTACGTACGAAGCGTAATCGAGAAACCATTCCTTATACATTCCCGAGATATGAACTTTCTTGGCTGCTTCGCTGGTAAGGCGAGCATATCGGTCGTGCTCTTCGGTTGAGGTTTTACGGTTTTCGTTTCCGTTCAACAGTGCTTCAGCTTCAAAATCTTCGAAACTCATCTATTTCCGTAATAAATTCAATTTCAATAAATAAACAGTTAGGCTACAGCAGTTTCTTTGAACTGTTCTGTTTGCTCTTCGGGTTCTTCAATCTCAAGAATATCCTCAATGTCATTCTCAACAATTTCGTCATCAATCTTAAGATTTTCAATAATGAACTCTTGTCGTTCGGGAGTGTTTTTTCCCATGTAGAACGAGAGGAGATCTGGAATTATATCGTGTGATGAAATGCGAACCGGATCTAATCGGATGTTTTCTCCAATGAAGTGTTTAAACTCGTCGGGAGAAATTTCACCAAGACCCTTGAACCTTGTAATTTCTGGGTTTGGTCCGAGTTCTTTTATTGCATTCTCCTTCTCTTCGGGTGAATAGCAGTAGCTGGTTTTCTTCTTGTTTCTTACTCTAAAAAGTGGAGTTTGAAGAATAAACAGGTGTTCCTGACGAATTAAATCGGGGAAGAATTGCAGGAAGAACGTTATGAGAAGCAGTCGAATGTGCATTCCGTCAACATCGGCATCGGTAGCAATTACAACCTTGTTGTAACGGATGTTTTCAATGTCTTCCTCAATGTTGAGTGCTGCCTGCAGAAGGTTGAACTCCTCGTTCTCGTAAACAATTTTTTTCGATAGGCCGTAACAGTTGAGCGGTTTCCCTTTAAGGGAGAAAACGGCTTGCGTATTCACATCGCGGCTTTTAGTAATTGAACCGCTGGCCGAGTCGCCCTCGGTTATGAAAAGTGTGGTTTCGTTTGTTCTCTCGTGCTTGTCGTTGTAGTGAACACGGCAATCGCGCAGTTTACGGTTGTGAAGGTTTGCCTTTTTTGCCCGTTCGCGGGCAAGTTTCTGAATGCCAGAAATTGCTTTACGTTCCTTCTCCGATTCAAGAATTTTACGAAGTATAGCGTCCGTTGTTTCGGGATTTTTGTGCAGGTAGTTGTCGAGGGAATTCTTTACAAAATCGAGAATAAACTGACGAACCGATGGGCCTTCTGGTCCCATGTCTCTGCTGCCCAGTTTGGTTTTGGTTTGACTCTCAAAAACTGGTTCTTCAACCCTAATGCTAATGGCTGCAATTATTGAGGTTCTGATATCGGATGCGTCGAAATCTTTCTTGTAAAATTCACGAATGGTTTTAACAAATGCTTCGCGGAATGCAGTTAAATGGGTTCCTCCTTGAGTAGTGTGCTGCCCGTTTACGAATGCGTAGTAATCTTCGCCGTAACCATTTCCGTGGGTAATTGCAAGTTCAATATCGCCATTCTTTAGGTGAATGGGTTTGTAAAGTTCATGCCCCGAAAGTTGCTCGTTGAGCAGATCGAGCAATCCGTTTTTTGAAACGAAAGGTGTTCCGTTAAATTTTATGGTTAGCCCAGTATTGAGGTAGGTGTAGTTACGCACCATCGTTTCGATGTACTCATGCTGGTAGTTGTATTTTCCAAAGAGAGTTTCGTCGGGGAGAAATTCAACGTAGGTTCCGTTGGGTTCCTTAAGGTTTTCGAAATCCTGCTGGTTGGTAATTTTACCGCAGCTATACTCAACCAGTTTCGCTTTCCCTTCGCGGAAACTCTGAATTCTGAATAATGAAGAGAGTGCGTTTACGGCTTTGATACCTACACCGTTAAGACCAACCGACTTTTTAAAAACTTTGGAATCGTACTTTGCGCCGGTATTTATTTTTGAAGAAACATCAACCAGTTTTCCAAGAGGAATTCCGCGTCCGTAGTCGCGAACTGTTACGTGTTTCTCGTTGATGTTGAGATCAATGGTTCTTCCGTTGCCCATAATAAATTCATCCACAGAGTTGTCGAATACTTCCTTAAGAAGCACGTAAACTCCGTCATCGGGCTGGGTGCCATCGCCCAACTTTCCAACATACATACCGGGTCGCAGGCGAATATGCTCGTGCGACTCAAGCGTTCTGATACTGTCTTCTGAATATGTTCCGTCCATATACTATATCTTCCCTAATAACCCACAAAAATAGTAATAATATTTACGAGGCGGAAAAGAGTTTATCAACAGGAAATGAACAGGGGCGGAAGGGGGAAATGATGAATGTAAAATGTAAAATGAGTAAAGGTTAAAGTTCAAAGGATAAAGGATAAAGGATAAAGGTTAAAGTTCAAAGTTCAATGGTGAAAGGTGATTGGAAACGTTTTGGCGAATTCATCGACCAATCTGGTGTGGTTAGAGAATTAATAATAAACATGAGTTCAATCTATTAACGAATATTCAGTGCTGATAATAAGGTAATAAGGTTCTTTTCTGACTATCATGTTATGTTACTTAGGTTATTTGAAGAGAAATAAGGTTGATCTCGACTAAAAACCTCATTTTTCATTGCTAACCTTAGTAAAGATTTTATCTTTCGTTGAGTTACTACCTTATTACTTTATTGTTCTTGAGTATATTACACAATGGCAGCAATCGTAAAAATGTATTTTCT
>CAZLXF010000083.1:0-3124 GCA_964563065.1 uncultured Rikenellaceae bacterium
CTAAAAGATGTTACCATAGATGAGTTTGGCTACGTTATGGCTACGGTTCCTGCCAATACCGATAAAAAAATTCCAACCATAGGTTTTTTGGCACATGTTGACACGGCTCCCGATATGTTGGGTTTAAACGTAAAACCTCGCTTCATTGAAAATTACGATGGTAGCGAAATAATTCTCAATAAGGACCTAAAAGTAACTCTTTCACCAAATGAGTTTCCTGAACTTAAGGGATACATTGGGAAAACACTTATAGTTACCGATGGAACTACGTTACTTGGTGCCGACGACAAGGCGGGTGTTGCAGAAATAATGACCGCCATTGAATATATGGTTAAAAATCCTGAATTTAAACACGGGTCAATTCGAATTGGTTTTACTGTTGACGAGGAGGTTGGCCGTGGAGTTGATCATTTTGATGTTGAAAAATTCAACGCCGATTTTGCATACACCCTCGATGGCGGTGCCATTGGAGAAATGGAGTACGAAAACTTCAACGCTGCAGGAGCGAAAATTAGCATTCAGGGACGGAATATTCATCCTGGCTATGCAAAGGATAAAATGATTAATGCAATACTGGTTGCCATGGAGTTCAATAGTCTTTTGCCTGCGAGCCAGCGGCCAGAACACACACAGGATTATGATGGGTTTTACCATTTAATTAAAATAGAAGGCTCCGTTGAGAATGCTTCGTTTCAGTACATAATTAGGGATCATAACCGCAAAAAGTTTGAAGCACGAAAAACATTTATGACCAAAGTGGCTGAATTCCTAAATATTAAGTATGGTGAAGGAGTTGTAAACTTGGAAATTAAAGATCAGTATTACAACATGCGCGAAAAGGTTGAACCGGTTTACCATGTGGTTGAAACTGCTGTTAAAGCCATGGAGCAAGTTGGCGTTAAGCCAAAGGTAAAACCTATTCGAGGAGGAACCGATGGTGCTCGCCTTTCGTACATGGGACTTCCTTGTCCAAACCTCTTCGCCGGAGGCGAAAATTTCCACGGAAAACAGGAGTACGTTCCTGTTGAAAGCATGGTAAAAGCTACCGAGGTAATGCTCAAAATAATTGAACTTTACGCTGCAAAATAGTATATCTAACCCGGCCTTTGAGCCGGGTTTTTTATAAATTTGTTTTTATGCGTTTTATCGATTTTCATACTCATACTCAACAGCCCCAAGGGCATTCGCTTTCGGTTTGTAGTTTACGTGTTAACGAAATCGATAGGGTAGAGGGCGATGGCCCTTTCACAATTGGAATTCACCCGTGGGATTCAGAAAACGATAATCTCGAAATTCAACTTAAGAAATTAAGGGAATTAGCTAACGACAAAAGGATTATTGCAGTTGGTGAAATTGGAATTGACAGGCTGCGTGGGGCAAACCTCGAAGTTCAAATTGAACTTTTTAAAAAGCAAATTGAAGTTGCAGAAGAAGTTCAAAAACCTGTTGTTGTTCACTGTGTTCGTTCGTTCTCAGAAATTCAGCAGCTAAGGAAACAGCTAAAACCTACAAAACCTTGGGCAATACATAATTTTATGGGAAACTCACAAATTGCCAAGTTGCTGGTTCAGCAAGGTTTTTACATTTCATTTTGCATTGCTTTGGCAAAAAGTGAAAAACTTTGCGAAGCGTTAAAAGCAATTCCGCTTGACAGAGTATTTTTTGAGACCGACGATTTTATTGATAATGTTGAAGATGTGTACGCAGCAGCATCAAATTGCTTGGACATTCCAGTAGAAATACTGAAAACCCAGCTAGGGAAGAATTTCCAAAACTTTTTTAACTTTGATTCTTGAACTTTAACCCTTTAACCTTCGTTATTCTCCAATAATCTTTACCAGCACTCTTTTCCTGCGTTTACCGTCAAACTCGCCGTAAAAAATTTGTTCCCAAGGACCAAAATCTAGTTTCCCCTCTGTAATGGCAATAACAACTTCACGCCCCATAATTGTACGTTTTAAGTGAGCGTCAGCATTATCCTCAAAACCGTTGTGTTTGTATTGTGAGTATGGTTTCTCGGGAGCCAGCTTTTCTAACCAAACTTCATAGTCGTGGTGCAACCCCGATTCATCATCGTTAATAAAAACGCTAGAAGTTATATGCATCGCATTTACAAGCACAAAACCTTCTTTAACGCTACTTTCGTGTAAGCATTGCATTACGTTTGGGGTAATATTTATAAGTTCTCGTCGTTTGCTGGTTTCAAACCAAAGCTCTTTTCGGTAACTTTTCATTTTTCTCTCTAATTAAGGTTTGTTTGAATGAAAAACTTGTTAAACTATCCGAGCTTCAACTCGTTTACAATTCCGTTAATTTTTTCTTCCAATTTTTTTCCTGCAATCTCATATTCCGCAGGGAATTGCATTTTACCTTTAACACCAAAGTAGAACTTAATTTTTGGTTCAGTTCCCGATGGACGAACTGAAATTCGAGTATTGTCCTCTGTAATTAGTTGAATAACATCCGATTTTGGAAGTTTTATAGGTTTTATTTCACCGGAAATTAGGTTTTGTGTTTGCTGCTTCTCGTAATCGTGAACAAGAATAACTTTTGAACCGCCCAGGGTTTGGGGAGGATTACTTCGGAATACTTCCATCATTGCCTTTATTTCCTCAGCACCTTCCTTGCCTTTTTTGGTAACCGAAATTAGATGTTCCTTGTATAGCCCGTACTTCGAGTATATTTCGAGAAGTATTTGGTACATGGTTTTTTGCTGCTCGGCAGCCCAAGCTGCAATTTCAGCAAAAAGTGCGCAGCTAAGAATGGCATCCTTGTCGCGAACGAAGCTTCCCGCAAGGTAACCGTAACTTTCTTCGCCTCCGCCAATAAAAGTTTTTTCACCCTCAAGTTCTCTAATTATTTCCGCAATATACTTGAAACCAGTAAGAACCTCGAAGTGTTCAACGCCAAAATCATCTGCAATATCTGCAAGCAAATCGGTAGTTACAATTGTTTTAACAATAAATTCTTTGCCTTTAAGTTTGCCGTTCTCTTTCCATTTTGTTAATAGGTAATAAACTAGAAGCGTTGCAGCTTGGTTGCCATTTAGCAGAATTATTTTTCCTAAATTATCTTTTATCCCAATTCCTACTCTATCTCCATCGGGGTCGGTTGCCATAACTAA